>CAKZQO010000086.1 GCA_937140905.1 uncultured Spirochaeta sp. | reverse complement strand
TCCGAAGTTTTTTGATATTCTTCCTCTCGATGCGAAGATCTATCGAAGAACTATTAAGAAAACAGCCCATCATTTTCGACGGAGCGATGGGGACAGAACTGTATAACCGAAACCACTTCATCAACGTGTGCTTCGAAGAACTCTGCGTGAGTAAACCTCCGGTAGTCCGTACGATCCATGAGGAGAACAAGAACGCAGGATGCGACGTAATCACTACCAATAGTTTTGGGGCGAATCGGTATAAACTTGCCGAGTACCTCCTTGCAGACAGAGTACGATCCATCGCAAAAAGCGCGGCTGAACTAGCCCGTAGCGTGGCAGGGGAAGATCTGTATGTGGCAGGCTCTGTGGGGCCTTTAGGGAAAATCGTAGGGAAAGACATCGACGAAAAGGATGCCCTGGAAGCCTTCCTTGAGCCCATCCTAGGGTTACAGGAAGGAGGGGTGGATTTCATCATCTTCGAAACCTTTTCCCGGTCTATAGAATTGAAAGCTGCTGCGAAAGCTGCTTCCGAAGTGGGAATCCCCTACATCGGGAGCCTAGCGTTTGGAGAACGGAACATCTCCCGGGCAGGTGAACGGATCGAGGAGTTCTTTGCGCCGATCCTAGCGCTTCCCCATCCACCTTTTATGATCAGTTTCAATTGTTCCGTTGGTCCCAAACAGATGTTGGAATACCTGGAAGATTTTCTTCCCCGTGCGCCCCTTCCCGTTCTCATCATGCCCAACGCCGGTTATCCTCAGCTGGTCCATGACCGGATGATTTACATGACTACGCCCGAATACTTCGCCACCTACGCAAAACGGTTTGCCGAAATGGGGGCTTCGGCAGTCGGAGGATGCTGTGGTACCACTCCTGCCCATATTGCAGAAACAGCTCGTTCAGTAAAAGCCTTCTTTCGGCACCGGGTAGAGATCGCAACCCCTACTCCTACAGTTACCCTTCGCACCCCACTGCCTCGGGAAACCCGTAGCAATTTGGGAGCAAAACTGGAAGGGGGTTCGTGGGTAACTAGCGTGGAATTGACTCCTCCTCTGGGGTACGATCTTTCGGGAATCCTATCCAAGGCACGCCTCTGTAAAGAGGCGGGGGTGGATGCCATCAACATTCCCGATGGTCCAAGGGCAAGCTCGAGGATCAATCCCATGGTTACCGCCCTCCGGATCCAACAGGAAACAGGAATTGAAACCGTCCTACACGTAACTTGTAGGGATAAAAACATCATCGGTCTTCAATCCGACCTACTGGGTTGTGCGGCTGCTGGAATCAAGAATCTTCTCATCATCACTGGGGATCCTCCTAAACTAGGAGACTATCCTCAAGCTACCGCTGTGTTCGATCTCGACTCCATTGGTCTTACCCGTATCGCGTACCGGCTCAATCAGGGGGTAGATATCGGGGGAAAGGAAGTAAACCCGCCCACAGCCTTTCTCATTGGTGTGGGTGCTGATCCAACCCATCTGGATCAAGAACGTGAGATTTCCAGATTGGCAAAAAAGGTGGAAGCAGGGGCAGACTTCTGTATCACCCAGCCGGTGTACGATGTAGAAGCTCTTTTCACCTTTATAGAGCGGATCCGTCCTCTGGGGCTCAAAGTGATTGCGGGAGTATGGCCATTGGCATCCCTACAGAATGCCCGGTTTCTCAACAACGAAGTACCTGGGGTTCGGATTCCCCAGTCCATTATGGAGCGTATGGAAAAGGCGGGATCCAAAGAGGAAGCTCGGGCTATTGGGATCGCCATCGCCAAGGAAATCATTCAGGCTATCCGCCCCTATGTTGCAGGTGTCCAGGTGAGTGCACCGTTCGGGAATGTGGACACCGCTTTGAAAGTTCTTTTTTCTGAGGGGATTGGTTTCAAACTAGGCTGATCTTAGATGTCTTACACCGTTCAGAGAAGATACAGAGGGCTTCTATCAGCCCCCCTAGTTGCTGCAGGTTACCCATATTTGTAACAGAATGTAACAGAACCTAGGAAATAAATCGTTTCAGTCAATCTCCTCCATTGGCATTCCAATTGCAATAGAATCACCTACCATGCCGAACACGATACAGAAAGCGTGGGAGGATTACGCTCGATCCGGCAAAGGGTACGAGATCCTCCTTCGATCTATAAGCCTCTACGTGTACCAGTTCCCCCTCCATTCAAAGTACTGCTCCGAGGAAGATTGTGCAGAATTTTTTCTCTCCTTCTATGCCAGGATCCCCTACATCATCGAGCATTACCAGGAACAAGGGAAAGGAATCGAGGCATATCTACGGACCTGTTTGAAGTGGCACATGAAAACCTATTTGAAATCAAAATTAAAGGAAAACAGGGTCCAGCAATTTGCTGTTTCCGAATGGAAACTCATTACCCCCGCCTGGGTAGAAGAAGAAACCCTAGGAACAGAAATTTGCGAATCTTCCCCTCCCCTACAAAAGAAGAATGCATGGAAGAAGGGCCGAAAAATTTCACCCAAAAGGAAAAAAACGGCGGAAACACAACCAGATCTGGCTCCAACAGTAACAGAAAAACAAGCGAAAAAACTTTTGCTCCTTTCCTTGAAAGCAGCGTACGACTTGGAGGATAGAACTATTGAAACAATCGCTCAATCTATCGGGATGCACCAGGAAGTGTTGTTTCATCTCATCGAAGTTACACGGACAACCCTCTTGAAGAAAGAGGAACGGTTTCGAAGGTTACAGGAAAAACGAAGTAAACTCTACTTTCGTATTTGTTCCCTTCAAGAAGAGATGGAGCGAAGTACCAACCTACTGGCAAAAGAGACTTTTATCCAACGCCTTTCCCGTTTAAAGTATTATTTCCAAAAACTTCAGAATAAACTATCTCGCCATTACCTTGCCCCTACCCATCAAAAAGTAGCCGAGATCCTCGGTATACCGAAAGGCTCCATCGATTCTACCCTCTATTATCTGAAAAAGAGCCCCTGAAAGAATTCGCTGAACTGGCTTCTCCCCCTTCCATAGTAACTAAATTTTTTGCTACAGTGCGGCCATGATCATCGTCTTGGCATCTGGGAATCCACATAAACGGGAAGAGCTTGCTGCTCTATTCCACGGGCATACCCTTCTGCTTCCACAGGATCTGGGAGTGTCCTACTATCATGAAGAGACGGGATCTTCTTTTTTGGAAAATTCCTTAGGAAAAGCGAAGACCCTCCATCAACAACTACTACACTCGGGACAACCAACCTATCCTGTAATTGCGGATGATTCAGGTCTATCCATCCCTGCCTTGGGAGGAGAACCTGGAGTATACTCTGCCCGGTTTGGGGAAAAAGAGTTGGGGCGAAAACCCTCTTACGGCGAGCAACACCAACTCTTGCTAGATCGAATGCGTTCCATCACAGATCGAAAGGCCTATTTCATCTGCTGCATGGTACTGTTGATCCATCCCGACCGGTGGTTTATATCCCAGGAAACCCTGGAAGGAGAAATCGCTTTTGTACCCCGTGGCACAGGAGGTTTTGGGTACGATCCCCTCCTGTACCTTCCCTGGAAAGGGAAAACAGTAGCCGAACTGAGCTTGGAAGAAAAGAACCAAGTTTCCCACCGGGGAATGGCTGCCCGAGCCATTCGAGCCATTCTAGAACATCATCTGGAGAAGAATCCCCATGAAAGTACCTGAACGAAAAGAAGTGAACCCTGAGTATTGCTGGAATCTTTCTTCCTTGTTCGTTTCTGAAGAGGCCTGGGAACAAGGGCTCCTTCGATACAAGGAACTTGTTGAAAGAATCCCCCAGTTTCAAGGAACGCTCAGCTCTTCGGTAGAAGCGGTTAAAACTTGTCTCGATTTCATGACAGAACTGGGAATCCTTGAAGAGCGGTTAGCCTACTACGCTCACCTAAGGCTAAGCGAGGATGGGGGAGATTCTGCGAACCAGGATCGATGGGGCAGGTTCCTCCAGGTTTCCACTCAAGCGGAGGCTTTGGCAGGATATTTGAAGCCGGAGATCCAGTCCATTCCATCCCAGTTGATGGAACGGATCTTGGAAGAACTACCCGACTATCGGATCATGCTCCAAAAGATCCTTCGATACAAACCCCATACCCTTTCCCCTTCGGAAGAACGGCTTCTGGCTCTCCAACAGGAAGCTAATCAAACGGCAGAAAAAGTTTTTGCAGCTCTGACAGACGTAGATTTCGATTTTGGAACCCTTCCCACACCAGAGGGAGAAAAACCGCTGACCCATTCCACCTTTCAGTCTTTCCTCATGAACCCTGATCGTTCCATCCGAGAAAAAGCCTACAAACAGTACATGAGGCTCTTTGCTCAGTACAAGAACACTTTAGCTAGCCTCTATAGTGGAAGTGTTCACTTGGACATCTATATCGCGCGGGTTCGGAACTTCCCCTCTGCCCTTCATGCCAAACTCTTTCCAGATGATGTTCCACAGGAAGTGTACCACTCCCTCATCCAAACTGTACACGAAGGTCTTCCTGTGCTTCATCGGTACTATCGGCTCAGAAAAAAGATCTTGAATCTTCCCACACTGAGGTTGTGGGATACCAAGGTTCCCCTCGTACCTGACATTCGAGTCCGGCATACTTACGAAGAGGCGGTAGAACGGGTTGTCGCATCTCTGGAACCCCTAGGAGAAGAGTACTGTTCCATTTTAAAAAAAGGCCTTCTCGGAGGATGGGTGGACAGATACGAGAACAAGGGGAAACGGTCAGGTGCTTTTTCTGCCGGCACCTATACGGGGGATCCTTACATCTTGATGAATTTCAAGGAAGACCTTCTCCGGGATGTATTCACCCTTGCCCATGAAGCAGGACATTCAATGCACTCCTACTACTCCGCCCGAAACAACCCTTTCCCCCATTACAACTACTCTATCGTAGAAGCAGAAACCGCCTCCACCTTCAATGAACAACTCCTAATGCACTATTTTGTAAAGACTAGCGCCTCGGAAGAGTTCAGGCGGTATCTGACAGTGAAACACATCGATGACATTATAGGTACTTTCTTTCGGCAGACCATGTTTGCCGAGTTCGAACTCCAGTGCCACGCCTCGGTAGAACAGGGAAAGCCTCTCACGGTAGAAGCTATCCGAAAATTATACAAGAACCTGCTGGAAACGTACTTTGGGGACGCGGTTACCCTCGAGGAGGAGGATGAATTTGAGGGATTACGGATTCCCCATTTCTACCGGTCCTTCTATGTCTATAAGTATGCCACGGGATTAGCAGCTGCTATCGCTCTGTCGAAACGAGTGTTGGAAGGAGGGATCGAGGAACGGAACCGGTATCTTTCGTTTCTGAAAACAGGGGGATCCCTCTTTCCCTTGGATTCCCTCGCACGGGCGGGGGTAGATCTGCGGACTCCCGAACCCATGCGGGAAACCATTCGTCTATTTGATGGACTCCTCCACACGTTGGAAGAGTACTATTCCTGATTCTTGCCCGTAAGGGTATGAACGATGATACCCCCTAGGAGGAAGGCCGTCGCTGGAATTTTATAGAGGGATTCACGCTTAAAGGGAACAGATAACGATAGAAGGGGTTCATAACTTCCCCCTATTTCCCTGGCAAAGGTTCCAAACTGGACGGGGTCGCGAGGAATGGAGTAGAAGGCATCCACCAACTGATCCCTGTTGTACGGGAGGCCCTTCTCCTTAGCATACTCCAACAAGGGATCCAAGAGAAAATCCACTCCTTTGATAGGCTCATCCAGGAAGATGGTGAAGATCGGATAGAACCAGTCCTCCATTCCCAACAATCCAGCGATTCCCAAGATCACATGGTTACGAACCGAATCGGTAAGCTCAGGTCTTTCGGCAAGTTCCAGAAGTAGGTTGATGGAAGAAGGATCCTGATAGATCTTTACCGCTTCCGCTCCGTGAATGATGAGAAAGGGGTTTTTTACCACTCTCAGGAAAGCCTCGATTCTCCCCTTACTTTGTGCATCCTGAAGACGTGCGAGGGCTACCATGCTTTCGGCTGCCAGAAGGTAGTCCTCTGAATGAAGGACCACCCGAAGAAGGGGGATACCTCTATGGATTCTGTACTTTCCCAGGATCCTCGCGGCTAGGTAAGCGGTAGTGAACTCTCCTGTCTTCAATTCCTGTAGTAGAGCTTCCACTACCCGATCGTCCGGTTCGTGGGTCTCTAGGGCTTGAAGGGCTTCCCTTCGGATGATAAAGCTAGGAGATTTCAGTCGCTGTAGAAGACCCTCCAACGACACAGAGGAGGGAGTTTCGCTTATCTCCCGGATTACTCTTCTCTCCGCTTCTATGGAAGTGGTACGATCCAGTTTGTTCAGAAGGAGAATGGCCCGGAGGTCCCGGGCAGAGAACATGATGGTGAGGGCATTCCGGACTCCTACCGAACCAATGGGAGCTAGGCGGGACATCCAGAGTAACGCGACAAAGGTGAGGAACATGGCTCCCCCAAAAAAGATTCGGTAGGAAGCCGCATCTCCTAATCCAAATGAGTGGATCCCATCCAGTATCGCTCCTCCCAAAGCCGAACCGATGGTACCTCCCAGACCAAAGATCAGATAGTAGAGAATTCCGAGGTCCATCTGATCCTGGGGCCGCACTACTCCGTAGAAATAAGTTTGGGAAGCATTCTCCTGCCCTAACGTCCCAAAATGAAAGAAAAAGAACAGGATAGCCAGATACACGTACTCTCCCCATCCATGAAAAGAAACGGACACTACAATGGGGAGCATGCTGACAAGGAAGACAAAGGTAAAGAAGATCAACATGGGTTTTGGCCCCACCCGATCGAGAAGTAGCTGAGCCACCACTCCCATGGTAAGAGCCCCCAAGCTTCCCACCACGGTAAGATACATGTTGGTACTATCACTCACTTGGTACACATCGGCAGAGTAGAGGACTAGAAACGGACGGGTAATCCCCGCCACCACCATGACCAACGCAAATACCTTTATGAAACGGAGGAAGGACGAATCTTTCAGCGCTCGTTTGATTGAAGAGAACACCCCCTCTTCCATGGGGAACCCTCCCCCCAAGGGGACGGGAAGCTTGAAGAGGAACACACAACCCGTTAGACCCAAAAGGATTCCCAGAAGGATTAAGAGGGAATACCGCAGGAGGGAAGCTTGACCCGCTCCCAGAAGAACAGCCATGAGTAGGCCTGTCACGATAGAAACCGTGTGGGTAATGATCTGGATCCGAGACAGGTAATCCCCCCGGTCCTTCCCTTCCGAAAGATCTCCCATGATGGGACTGTTACTTACCAGACCAACCCCACGCATCACCTGGAATCCCAAGGCTCCCATCACCACCAAGGAAAAGCCTACCCTACCCTGCCCTCTAAGGATGAAGAAGGGAGAGAAAACCAAAGGGATGGCCGCCAGGTACCGGGCTGTCCAGCAGTAAGCGAACAATCTTGAAACCCCTACCTTTCGTACAATGATCCGGCCTGGGAGCATAAAAAAGAAGGAAATATAGGCAAAGGAAGAAATGATCCCGATGAGGGTACTGCTGGCCCCCAATCGGAGGAGATAGAGGGAGAGAATGTTGCCACTGAGCAAAAGGTAGGAGAAGGTATTGAAGACCGAAAAGATATTGAAGAGCCTTCGTGCTCGGAGCCTCTCGGCCTGTGAGAGCTGAAAGGTCGGTAGATGAGGATCAGAAAGGTTCATTCTGCTCCTAGAGTCCGTTCCTTTTGCAAGCGGAGGTTACGATTCTTTCTATGAGACGAGCATAGGAAATGCCATGGAGGCGGGCTAAAATCGGTAAATCCGAATCTACCGGATGAAGACCGGGAAGAGGGTTGATCTCCATGAACTGAGGCTCGCCCTTCTCATCCTCCCGAATATCTACCCTTCCTCCATCCCTACAACAGAGAGCACGATAAGCATCCAATGCTAGCTGGTAGACCTTATCCTTGGAAGGTCCTTCGAGGGGATGGTAGGAAATGCGGCCTTCGTACTGGGCTTTATTCTGGTAGGAATAGATGTCCCCTTCGGCAGAACTCCCATACCGAATCTCCATCCCTCCGATCACCTCTGCGTCGGGACCGGTACCAACGATTCCAACCGTGTATTCTTTCCCGGGCAGAAATCGTTCCACGAGAACAGGTTGCCGGAACTTTTCCAATAATTGGGTTACCGTCTTTCGAAGAGCTTCTTGGTTTTCTACCTTCGAGTGGGTAGATACCCCTTTTCCCGTCCCTTCTGCCACCGGCTTGACGAAAAGGGGAAACGGAAGCCTAACTCTTGGGACCTCTTCCTCCCGTTCCAATACAACGAAATCCGAAGTAGGAATATGGTTGTCCCGTATCACATGCTTGGTCATGCCTTTGTGGAGGCAGAGGGCAAGAACCATGGGATCGGAAAAAGTGTAAGGGATCCGAAAGGCTTCCAACAGGCAGGGAACTTCGGACTCCCTACCCGGGCCTCGAACTCCTTCGGCAATATTGAACACCAGATCCCACCGATCTCCAGATAGCAATCGTCTCATCAAAGCTCGGAGGTTTCCGATCCGATCTACCTGGAATCCAAGGGATCGTATCGTATCTTCCAGAGCTTGGATCGTTTGGGGGGAATCGAATTCCGCCGCCTCCTCTTTCGAGAAGCCGGCGGCAAGATAATCATCTTTTAAGTCATAGGTGAGACCGATGGTTCTCATCGGATGCAGTTTCCCTCTGCTGCTCCAGGATCCGGATACCGGTATGTGTTCCCCTCGAAGTTCCGCAGGAGTAGATCGCCATTCTCATAACCCACCACATACTCGGGCAACAGAGGAATTTTCCCTCCTCCTCCCGGCGCGTCGATCACATAGGTAGGCACAGCATACCCGGTAGTGAATCCTCTAAGGCCTTGCATGATTTCCAGAGCCTTCTTCACTGAGGTCCGGAAATGCCCCGAACCAGGGATAGGATCGCACTGATAGAGGTAGTACGGCCGTACTCGTACGGTCAGTAGCCCATGGAAAAGCTTCCGTAAAGTTTCCACTGAGTCGTTGATTCCTGCCAGAAGGACAGTTTGACTACCCAAGGGAATACCCGCGTCGGCCAATCGATTACACGCAGCCCTCATTTCTGGAGTTAACTCATCAGGATGGGTGGCATGGATACTCATCCAGAGAGGTCTGTATTTTTTCAATACTTTCAGAAGAGAGCGGTTAATCCGTTGCGGCAGAACGGCGGGCACTTTTGTACCGATCCGTACGAATTCCACATGAGGAATGGCACTTACCCTCGAAAGGAGGTAATCGAGAGATTCATCGGGTAAAGTCAGAGGATCTCCACCCGAAATAAGCACGTCCCGTACCTCGGAATGCGCTTTGATATACTCGATGGCCAGCTCCCACCGACTACGAATATCTCCGCTTTCCTGATGTCCTACGGCCCGTGAACGAGTACAGTACCTACAGTAGGTAGAGCAAGCATAGGTAGCTAGAAATAAGACTCTGTCTGGATACCTATGCACCAGACCGGGAACAGGAGAGTCGTGGTCCTCCCCCAAAGGGTCTACATTCTCCCCCGCGCTGAGTACCTTCTCGTAGAATACCGGTACTACAGAACGCCGCAAGGCCTGAAGGGGATTTTTGGGATCTAGCAAGCTCGCGTAATAGGGGGTGATAGACAAGGGTAACCCACTGCCACTTTCATGGAAGATCCGCGTCTCGTGGTCGGAAAGATAGAGGATCTTTCCTAATTCTTCGTAGGAGGTGATTCTATTGGCTAGTTGCCAACGCCAATCGTTCCACTCGGCCTTCGTGACATGGGGGTAAAACCTCTGTCGGAACCCTTTGGGATCTCCGCTTCGTTCCCGTTGAGGTTTTAAGACTCGCAGCCGTTTAATGGGGATAGTAGATACATCCGAACTATTCGGAAGGTCCGAAGACGATGGATGGGAAGATTGGAGGCCCTCCCTCAATACCACACTAGGCTCCGGAGGGTCCTCCGAAAGACTGGGGGGATCCTCTTCGATGGGGATCGATTTCTGCATCATCTGAAGTGCTCCTTCATAACAGTATTGATACTGCTAATACTCACTCTTCGTACCTTTGTCAATTACTCTATAGGGTTTCGGAAGAAATCGGAAAAAAAATTTATGAAAATATCTACATCCTTGTGTAGTACTTTTCATATTCGATTGACAAAAGGGATTAAATCGTAATATAAATTACTAGAATATTAAATTAAATCGAAAGTGATTATGACATGCATATTAATCTAAATGAAAAAGAAAAAGATCTATTGGAACTTCTTCGAGAAAATCCAGGGATTGGAATTGCCGAAATGGGAAAAACCCTAAAGGTTTCGGCGGTAACCGTTCGATCAATTCTAAATACTTTATCTGAGAAGGGTTATGTTCTTAGAACTTGGGGTGGGGCCTTGCCCACTTTCCATCCTACTATGATGGAACAGATACGAAAACGAACAGAAGAAAAGAATCGTATCGCCAAGGCGGCCGCTTCCATCGTGCAGGATGGGGACACCATTATGATCGAAGCGGGTTCGACAACGGCTCTCATTGCCCGATATCTTTTAGGCAAACGGGATATCACCATCGTAAGTAACAATTCTCTTTTGCTTCCCTATGCCCGGGCCAATCCATCCCTCCGTCTCACCCTAGTAGGGGGTGAGTTCCGGCCTCAAACCGAATCCTTCGTAGGGCCCATTGCCTTGGCAGAACTGGAACGGTTCCATGTTAGACGGGCCTTCGTAGGCACCGATGGGTTTACCCTAGAAAAAGGTCTTACCACGTACCTGGTGGAAGGAGCAGAAATCGTAAAACGGATGGCTGCCCAGGCCCAGGAAACGATCCTGGTTGCGGATAGCACCAAATTCGGTAAGGTTGGATTCGTCCATGTCCTCCCCCTTCATCGGATCCATCGAATCATTACCGATAGAGAGCTCCCCGAAGAGGCGATGGAGGCGTTACTCGCCGAGGGACTAACGGTGGATCGCGTATAGAAAGGCACAAAAAGCCAGAAAGGCACAATATTTATAGGAGTAGGTATGGCAATGGAAGTATTGATGCCCCGGCAAGGGCAAACAGTAGAAAGCTGTGTGATCTTGGAATGGAAGAAGAAAGAGGGCGAGAAGGTACAGAAGGGAGAGATCCTCTGTGAGGTGGAGACGGACAAGGCCGTTTTTTCCGTCGAAGCGCCTACAGATGGGATACTGCTGAAAGTGTTATTCCCGGAAGGGGCGGATGTACCCGTTCTCACTCCCATCGCTTATGTAGGCGACATAGGAGAACAACTACCAAACACTTCGGGTCCTTCCAACCTTTCATCATCCTCGATGGGACAACAGACCGCTCAAATCCCTTCATCAACGTCGCAGAAACCAGTTACCCTAGATAAAATTCCTTCTACAGAGAGGAAAGGTGTTCGCATTTCACCCCGGGCATTGAAACTAGCCCGCCAGCATGGGATCCAACCGGAAACGCTTGTGGGTACTGGCCCCAAGGGTAGAATCATCGAACGGGACGTGCGTAAAGTCCTCGAAGAGAGACAGAAGTCTCTTCAGGGTATTGCCGAAGAAGCGGCTCGTCTCTCCATCCCTCAAGAGTCTTCAAGAACCCCAACTAGGGTGAGGGAAGAAGGCAGTACTTCCCTTCCTGTGACAGGGACCCGGAAGATCATTGCCCAACGAATGATGGAATCCTTACGATCCCATGCCCAGTATACCCTTCATGCTCTTGCCGACGCCCGGGCCCTCCAACGATGGCGGAAACGGTTCAAAGAATCGCCGGAAGTCTATGGCTATCAGGACATCACCATCAATGATCTAATCCTGTTCGTCGTGGCCAAAACCCTTCCTCGTTTTCCCGAGTTGAACGCTTACTGGTTGGAGAACACGATCCAGCAGTTCTCCACTGTGCAATTGGGCGTTGCGGTGGACACTCCCAAGGGACTCTTGGTGCCTGTCATTCGAAATGCTCATTCACTTTCCCTCGCAACCCTCAGCAAGGAGGCAAAACGGTTAGCCCAAGCTTGCATCGAAGGAAAGATCTCTTCCGAAGAACTATCGGGGGGGACCTTTACGGTAACCAACCTAGGTAGTCTAGGGATCCAGTACTTCACCCCTATCCTCAACACGCCCCAGGTCGCCATCTTGGGAGTAGGCACTATCCAACTTCAACCCGTGATGGAAGGAGAGAAAGTACAGTTCTATCCCCACATTGGCTTGTCTTTGACGGTAGACCATCAGGCGGTAGATGGTGCGCCGGCATCCAGATTCCTGAAAGTTTTAGTGGAAAATGTGTCGAACTTAGATCTCCTGTTCGCTGGAACTTAGAAAGAGAGGTACAGTATGCCCAAATCCATATTGATCGACCCAAAAGAAGTTCGAAGAAAGGGGATTCTTTCCATCGAAAGCATTCCCTTAAATCAATACACTCCCAATATCAAAACAGAGTTGAACCTCTATGGAGTAGAAGGACTAAAGAAGATCCTCTACCACATGCTGGTCATCCGGGAGTTCGAGACCATGTTGAACGAGTTCAAGACCAAAGGGAAGTACTACGATGTGGAGTACAATCACCCTGGGCCCGCCCATCTATCCATTGGACAGGAATCTGCCGCAGTGGGCCAATGCGTGAACCTATCTCCACTAGATTTCATCTTTGGGAGCCACCGCAGTCATGGTGAAATTCTTGCCAAATGTTTTTCGGCCATCGAGAAACTACCAGAAGAACAATTGGAAGAAACGATGAAATCCTACTTCGATGGAGCTATCCTCCGGGTGGTGGAACGAGAACCCTTTGCGAATACAAAGGAACTGGCAGAGAACTTCATCCTGTATGCGGTGCTGGCAGAAATCTTTGCTCGGGAAAACGGGGTGAATAAAGGGTTGGGAGGATCGATGCACGCCTTCTTCATCCCCTTTGGGAGTATGCCCAACAATGCCATCGTGGGTGGTTCGGCCGATATTGCGGTGGGCGCCGCCTTGTTCAAACGAATCAACAAGAAACCTGGTATCGTAATTGCCAATATTGGAGATGCTTCGATGGGATGCGGCCCCGTGTGGGAGGGGATGATGGTGGCCGCCATGGATCAATACCGAACCCTATGGCCCAAAGAAACAGGAGGCGCTCCGCCGGTCCTGTTCAACTTCTTCAATAATTTCTATGGGATGGGAGGCCAGACCTACGGAGAAACCATGGGATTCAAGATCCTGGCCCGGGTAGGGGCAGGGGTGAATCCCGAGAACATGCATGCCGAACGGGTAGATGGGTACAATCCCCTCGCGGTGGCCGATGCAATCTTACGAAAGAGAAAAATCCTGGAGGAGGGAAGGGGCCCGGTACTTCTCGATACCATCACGTATCGGCTCTCTGGTCATAGTCCTTCCGATGCTTCAAGTTACCGCACCCGAGAAGAGATTCAGCTCTGGGAAGGGGAAGACTGTATCCGGAGCTATCAGGAGTACCTTGTTCAACATAAGGTACTCACAGCCCAGGAAATTGAATCCTTGGGTAGCAAGGTGATCGACAAGATTCGAAAAACAGTCAAGTTGGTGGTACCCCTCTCCAGATCTCCCCGCTGTCAGCCTGAGTTCATTGGGCAGGTGATGTTCTCCAATCTGAAGGTTCCTGCTTGGGATTCGCGGACACCGGATGTGCTCCTACCCAAGGAAGAGAATCCCCGGCTGAAAAAGATCCAGGCTAAGTCCCGCTCGGCCGTTGATTCCCAGGGAAATCCCCTTCCCAAGATGAAGGTCCTATCTTTCCGGGAAGCTCTATTCGAAGCGATCCTCGACGCCTTTTATCGGGATCCCACCCTCGTCGCTTTTGGGGAGGAGAACCGCGACTGGGGCGGGGCCTTTGGCGTGTACCAAGGGTTGACCGAGTGTCTCCCCTACCCTCGACTGTTCAACACCCCCATTTCCGAAGGAGCCATCGTGGGAGCGGGCGTGGGGTACGCCCTTTCAGGAGGTCGGGCTCTTGTCGAACTGATGTACTGCGATTTCATGGGGCGAGCCGGAGATGAGATCTTCAACCAGATGTCTAAATGGCAGAGCATGTCAGCAGGAATCCTTCGTATGCCATTGGTCCTCCGTGTTTCAGTGGGAAGTAAGTACGGAGCCCAGCATTCCCAGGATTGGTCCAGCATCGTCGCCCATATTCCGGGGCTGAAGGTAATGTTCCCCGCTACTCCCTACGATGCGAAGGGAATGATGAATCTGGCCTTACAGGGAAGTGATCCCGTGGTGTTCTTCGAGAGCCAGAGGTTGTACGATATGGGAGAACTTTTCGAACCAGGAGGTGTGCCAGAGGGGTACTATGAAGTCCCCGAAGGAGAACCAGCCCTACGGAAGAAGGGCAAAGACCTCACCATCATAACGATTGGCGCTACCCTTTACCGGGCACTGGAAGCGGCGGAGGAGCTCTCGCACCGGTTTGGAATCGAGGCAGAGGTAATCGATACCCGGTTCCTCAATCCCCTCAACTACGAGAAGATTTTTGAATCTGTGCAAAAAACCGGAAAAGTACTCCTAACCTCCGATGCTTGTGAACGGGGAAGTTTCCTCCATACCATGGCATCCCGAATTACCGAAACAGCGTTCGACTTCCTCGATGCTCCTCCTGTAATCGTAGGCTCCCGCAACTGGATTACCCCGGCTTATGAGATGGAACAATACTTCTTTCCCCAGAAAGAGTGGATCCTCG
>CAKZQO010000085.1 GCA_937140905.1 uncultured Spirochaeta sp. | reverse complement strand
TGATCCAAAACTTTCGTATGAACAAGAGAATGTCCCTACCGGAAAAACCCCTATCAGAAGAGTTCTTCCTCTGGCTGGAAATTCTAGAAATATACAAAGGATCCAAGAGAAACGACACGTGCCTTTCGGAAATCGAATGGATTCGTTCACCTCGGCCCGTACTGCCGGCTACCAAGGTCTATGAAAACGAGGTTGGTTCTGCTATTTTGCTGGATACCGCTGAACAAAGTGGGATCAAACTCGTGGAAGATCCATCACAAATCAGGACTATTTATGATTCGAGTAGCGACTTGCGTTGGATCATCGTGGAGTGTACCCCCTCCAGTCAACACAAGGTCTCGAATCCTTCCCCTAAGTACGAACTCTATAGCACCCTTTTACGAAAAAGAATCAACCCGAAGCTCTATGGGAATCGTCCCATCGAGCGATTGGATTGGGTAGAAGAGAACGGGAAAATCATGCTCGCTGAAGGTGGAACGAGATGGTTTATCGATCTAGATTATATTCTCGAAGAAGAAGCGAAGAATCCATAACATCCTAAGGCAACACGCAAGGCGTGAGAAACTTTAAACACTTACCGCTTTGGGTGGTAGGTTCCGATTCTCTTTGTCGAGTTTCCCAGAATCATTTCCGCGTCGAAAATCACTTCCCGGTTGGGGAGTGTGGGATCGTGGATCCGGCTCAGGATCAGTTCCCCGGCTTTGTGTCCAAGATTCCATGGATCCTGAGGAACCCGGGTAAGGAGCACCTTCATCGTCTCCGCGTACTCGATCTCTCCGTAATTCACCACCGAAATATCCTCCGGCACCCGGAGACCTTTACGAAACAGGTACTTCAGAGCGCCATACGCTACCGCATTATTCATACACACCAGAGCGGTCGGAGGATGGGAAAGGGAAAAGAGAGTCTCTGCTCCCTGGTAGCCGGAAGCTTCGGTGAAATCCCCATAGTAGAAGAGCTCTTCCTGTATCGGGATACCTGACACTCGAAAGGCCTCCCGAAATCCCTGATCGCGGTCTTGGGCCGTACTGAACTGAAGACTCCCGTTGATCGCTCCGATCCTAGCATGTCCTTCCTCAATCAGATGGCGGGTGAGGAGAAACACCCCTCTCTTCCCATGGGTGTCCACGAAATCTCCCCTGAACCCCGGATCCTTCACCCGTCGATACACGAGGGTAATGGGAATCTTCCGGCTTATTTCCGCCACATAGGAATCGAGTAAGCCGGTAGAGTGAAGAATGATCCCCGAGATTCGTCGAGATAGGAAGGCTTCGATGTATTTTTTTTCCAAGGAAGGATCATTCTCTGTACTACAAACCAATAGATTATAGTTCGATTCCCGGATCACATTCTCGATTGCCCGGGCAATGGACATCAGGTGGGAGTTGGAGATGTCGGAAACGATGAACCCAATCAGGTATGTGGTGTTATTCTTGAGGGATCGGGCCACGGAATCAGGTCTATACCCACATTCAAGGATGGCTCGATTCACTCGTTCGGATACTTCTGGGCTCACATAGTAGTTCTTATTGATCACCCGAGATACCGTAGCGACTGAAACGCCTGCGTTTCGCGCTACATCTTTGATCGTCACGCGGGAAGTTGAAACATTTTTTTTATTTTGCGCACTCATCGTATCTTCGCGGTCAACAATAGTATCGAAAAACCTAAGCTATGCCTATAGAGTAAACGATTTCTCGATATAAATCAAATCTGAGACAATGGGAAAAACTCGAATCTCACACGGATGAGATAAACAAACAGATAAAATAAAGTCCCAGCTGTTTATATCTTTTTTAGATAAATAATTGATTCTTATTGAATATTATTCGAGCGCGCCTATTAACCTCCCCCTATAGATTCTCATTGACAACTGTTGAATAGGGCTGTTAGAATAGAAAAGTAATCGTTTACTTCACTATTACGAGAGGAGGAAACTGATATGAAGAATTACAAAGGTATCGCCCTCCTTTTGGTCCTCTGCCTAGCGGTGGGAGCCGTGTTCGCGGGAGGATCGAAGGAAGCGAAAGAGGAAAAACCCATCACCTTACGGTACGCCCATGTGGGTGTCGCGACGGAGATTCAGACCCGGTACGCAGATGAAGTTGCAAAAGCGGTGCAGGAACGGACCAATGGGAAACTAGTGATTCAAGTGTTTCCCAACTCCCAGCTCGGTGGTGTGAGCGAAATGGTAGACGGGGTAAAGGCAGGCACCATCGACATGGCCCATCACGACTTCGCGTCCCTTGGGAAGTTCCTTACCGACATTTCGGTGTTCAACGCACCCTATATCTACCGGGACGCAGAGCATGCCATCAAAGCGACCAACCCCAAAACATCCCCCGTTCTCCGGGAACTGAACGATAAGTTGATCCAGGCCGCAGGGATCCGAATTATCGGAAGCCACTACCGGGGAGCCCGGCAACTGTCCGCCAACTATCCCGTTTATTCTCCAGCAGACATGAAAGGGAAGAAATTCCGGGGAGTACCGGTGAAGCTGTGGATGACCATGCTGGAAGGGATGGGTGCCATTCCCACGCCCGTGGAAATCGCGGAACTCCATACGGCCCTCATGACCGGCGTGGTGGTTGGCCAGGAAAACCCTCTACAGAACATCTACGCGCAAAAGTTCTACGAAGTGCAGACCCATATCATGATGACCAGCCACATGCATTCCATCCTCTGCACATTCATCAACGAGAAATCCTGGCAAAAAATACCTGAATCTTCTCGGACCATCTTCGAGCAGGTGCTACAGGACAAAGCGATGGAATCCTTAAAGTGGACTGCCGAGGCAGACAAGGACATTCGGGCAAAGTTAGAAGAGAAAGGGATGAAGTTCATCGATACTTCCAATGGCTTGAAACTGGACGAGTTCCGCACCGCGGTATTGAACAAGGTATTCCAGGATTTTCCCCAATGGAAGACTTATATAGAACAAATCCAAGCCATCAAGTAGCATAGAACTCAACCGTAAAATTGCCCCCTTCGAGTCTTTGAACAGACCAAGGGGGCTATCTAGTCCCTAGAAGCGATAGTAAAGAGGAGATTCGGATGTCCGTTCAAACACGAGAACTCGATCGATACCTATCTACAATTATTTTGGGAGTCCTGATCCTGCTAGTGGCATTGCAGGTAGTAATGCGCGTTGTGTTCCTTTCCCCTCTCATTGGTGCGGAAGAACTGGCCCGATACTTCCTGATCTGTGTGGTCTTTCTGGGAGCTCCCTTTGCGGCTAGAACCGGTGGGCATATCCGGATGGAAGAGCTCCTTCAACGATTCCCAACGAAAATACGTTTTGCGATTTCGTTCTTGATCGGTCTTTCCGCTATCTTAGTGTTTGGAATCGTCTCGGTTGGATCGGTCATCACCCTCTTTCGCAATCTCCAGAATCGAACCGCCACACTGTCCATTCCCTTTCCGATCTTTATTGCCCCCACCGTGCTCGGGTTTGTTCTACTGACCTACGAGTATACCCGCACTTTGATCGAGTCGTATAAACGCAAGAGATAGGGAGGCGCTACCATGGGTTTCTTCATCGTTGCCCTTTTCTTCTTCCTGTTCCTTCTTGGCTTCCCCGTGGTGCTTTCCATCATTATTCCGGTCCTTGTCTACGTGTTCTGGTCTGGGGTTCCCTTGGAACTCGTAACCCAGCGGATGCATTATTCATTGGACTCCTATCCGCTGATCGCCGTACCGATTTTCATCTTCGTGGGAAATTTGATGAACTCCTCCGGCATTACTCGAAGGATCTTTCAATTCGCCGACACTCTCGTAGGTCGTCTTCCCGGCGGACTTGCCCAGGTGAACATCTTCGCAAGCCTTATCTTTTCTGGCATGTCCGGTGCTGCCTTGGCAGATGTGGGTGGTTTGGGACAAATCGAAATACAGGCCATGAAGGAGAAGGGATTTTCCACTTCCTTTGCCGCGGCCGTAACGATCGCCTCTGCCACCGTAGGCCCCATCTTTCCTCCCAGCATTCCTCTAGTGATCTATGGTTCCGTGGCGAGTGTTTCCGTGGTGAAACTCCTCTTGGGAGGGATCCTCCCCGCCATATTAGCCGTAATCACCATGATGATCATGACAGCCATCCTTTCCAAGATCCGGAACTTTCCCCGAGCCGAACGATGGCCTACGCTGCGAGAAGTCTGGCGAGATCTTTTACCTGCCCTCCCCGCGCTATTGACTCCACTACTTTTAATCGCGGGCATGCTCAGCGGATACTTTACCCCCACTGAGGCGGCTAGTGTTACCGTATTTTACGTGTTTTTAATCAGTGGTGTGATCTATCGAGAATTGAACTGGGCCCAAGTGTGGAATGCTCTCGTGGAAACGGTAAAAGCTACCTCTACGATCCTCATTATCGTGGCGGCCGCCTCCCTATTCGGATGGATCCTTGCCATCGAACGGATTCCTCAGCTATTCTCCAGCTTCATCCTTTCCATCACCCAGAACCCCCTACTCCTGCTGTTGCTGCTCAACCTCATCCTCTTTATCGTCGGGATGTTCCTCGACAGTACCACGGCTACTCTTCTCCTCGTTCCCATTGTCGTTCCCCCATTGGTACGCTCGGGCGTGGATCCCATACACCTTGGGTTGGTGTTCATCTTCAATATTATGATCGGCCTTATCACCCCACCCATGGGGCTGTCCCTGTTTTTAGTTAGCGAAATCGCGAAAGTTCCCATGAAAAGTGTCATCAAGGATGTGCTTCCCTATATGATTCCCCTTGTGGTGACCCTTTTCATGATCACCTATATTCCGGGAATCGTACTGTTCATCCCGAGTTTGTTGAAATAAGTCTAATTTTTTGGAGGCGAACATGCTGGCTATCCACGCGAAGAACGGAATCGAAACATACATGGTCTCTTTCCGTAGAGGTGACCTGATCATCGAAGAGCTGGAAAAGTTCTTGAAAGAGAAAGGAATCGACGCGGCTCTCATTACTTCGGGGATCGGGTCCTTCGATATCTGCAACCTGCACACCATCACTTCCACCGATCTACCGCCGGTAGATAAGCGAATTACTCTTAAAGGCCCCGTAGAGGTTGGATCCTTGTTAGGTTCCGTGGCCGGAGGAAGTCCCCATATCCACGTAGTGGTGCACGACGTGAAAAACGACAAGGTGTACGTAGGGCACCTAGAACCAGGTTCTCGTTGCTGCTACCGGGTGGAACTGGGGCTTACCGTTCTCAAGAACGTGCGTACCAAGAGGATCAGCGACGAGAAGACGGGTCTGATCGATATCGTGGAAGCGTGATTTCGCGGGTATCGTAACCGCCCCCTAGAATCTCGAGTACTCATGAAGGAGGAATTATGGCAGATCATAATCCCGTGAAGGACCTAATTGAACAAGCAAAAAGCACTCTATCCCGGTTTCGGTTGGATGGGAAAGTCGCCCTCGTGGTAGGTGGAAACAAAGGGCTAGGACAGGGAATGGCGTTGGCCTTGGCAGCTGCGGGCGCTGATGTATGGGTCGTGGGCCGGGGACCTGAAGGGTTGGAAGAAACTGCCTCTGCCATCACACAGCTTGGCCGGAAAGGGCGGTTCATCGCTGCCGATGTCACCTCTGAAAAAGAAGTAGAGCGAGTGGTGGAAACCGTCCTCAAAGAATCGGGCAGGATCGACATCCTCGTGAATAGCCAGGGTACCGTACACCTCCAACCTTCAACCGAGTTCGATATGAACGAATGGCAGCGAGTGATGGACGTGAACCTGAAATCAGTAGTGCTGATGTGTAAGCACGCGGGTCGAGTCATGCTCAAGCAGGGTAAAGGCAAGATCATCAACATCTCTTCCGTGCGGGGTTTCCAGGGCCGGGCAGAGGATCTAGCCTACGCGCCCAGCAAGGGCGCGGTAAACCAACTTACCCGGTCCCTCGCCATCGAGTGGGGGCCTAAGGGGATCAACGTGAATGGAATCGCGCCGGTTTTCACACTCACGGCCATCAACCGAACCCTTCTTTCGGACCCAAAGAAAAAGGAGTGGGTCTTGAGCCGGATTCCCATGAAAAGACTCGGAGAGATCGAAGACCTCTTTGGCCCCGTGGTGTTCCTCGCTTCAGAGGCCTCCAACTTCGTGAACGGGCATACATTACCCGTAGATGGGGGGTGGTTGGGGGCGTAAATCAGGGTTGCAGATCTAAAACAAACATCCCTTCAATTGCAGGGCTACATGCTTCTGGAAACATTGTAGGGAGTGTGTTAGAACGTAACCTCGATAATAGAACCATCCAACGTAGTAGGATCTATCACGGACACGTACAGCTTATCGCTGCCAACAGAGATGCTGTCGAGCCATCGATAGAGGCATACGGTGTATTCCACACCCAATTCATGGGTAGTGCTATTGATCTTTCGCCATTTCACGTTCCACGACGCGTCCTGCCATACCACATGGATGTTTCCCGATGTATCCTGAGCCGCGTACACGGTCCGGTACCGGGAGTTGTTGTCTGTTATCACCGATACATAATTTTCAAGTATCGTGTCGGTCGAGTACTCTAGACCCCCTAAACCAGGATCGTATCGGAGACGGAGGGTGTTCGATGCGGGATTTAGGGGCGGGCCTTCTTCCAACGCGTATATGAGTAATAAATCACCCCCATTTCCTCTGAAAAGGTACCCCTGACTCGGTCGCTGGCTTGCGCTTGCGTTCACCACCCGAGTTTCATAGGCTTCGGACCAATCGGAGGGATAGTATGCCGAAATCACGAATAGATCCCCTCCATCCAATTCCCCTTCCATATGGTTATCAAAGTACAGGTAGTACATAGTAGACATGGATGGGTCGAAGGCAACCTGTTGGCTGTAGATAGGGTTATCTGTGGCTGGACTTAAATTCACGGGGTTCATACTGGGGATGGAAGAACCATCCCAGTATAGGGTGTACGCGTTGGTATCATCCCACATAGATGCTCCCACATTATCGTAACCAAATCCAAGGAGGCACTCGTTGCCAACAGTGCGCACCGCGCTGGGTAATCGGCGTAAGGTGGACCCTTCGGAAAACATCCTCTGGATAGGAGCCTCCCAGGCTCCCCCATACAGCAGCCTAGAGGTAACGACTCGTGCTCCTTCTCCCGCATCATTGTTCGCATAGTCGATAAAAAGACCTACCGTGTTCCCATTTCCGCTTAACATCGTTACCAGGTCCCTGGTGTAATTCAACCCTGATATCTGGACAGGAGAAGTCCAGCTTGTCCCCCCATCCATGCTTGTGCGGGAATACACGGTCAAATCACTGTTCCGGATATACGTATAGACCAGATAATTGGGAAGATTAGGATGATAGGCAACCACCCCTTTCCGGATGTTCGAAGCACTCATCCCAAGGGTACGAAAGTATCCTCCGTAGGGCAGAAAAAGAACGCTGGACGATGCGGTCCTTTACCGTAAACGGGGGAAAGGAATTTCGCTACCGCCTGGCCGACCTGCCGGAAGACGTGCAGATCGCCTACGCCGCTAGTTTAAACACCTCCCTTGCTGAGTTGCGCGCCGAGCTCGCGCCATCCGAGAAGGCGGAGAAGAAGGTATCGGTTCCTCGCTACTCCGGACGCGCAAAAAAGAAAGAAAAGAAGCTCATCCCCATAGAGCAGCTCCCGGAATCCAGACGCGCCATAGCCCGCCTGCGTGAAAAGGTGCTCTTCGCCTGGTCTGCCTCGGGCCTCAAGGTTGAAGACTTCGTCAAGGCCTACCACGCGGGCGTGGCCGTCCCTGAACTCCGGGAACAGCTCGGCCCCCACGGCGACATCAAGACCTTTCAGACCCTTTATCGCTGGTTGGAACTCTACGAGCAGTTTGGTTTAGAAGGTCTTGCCCCGCAGTATCCTGTACGAAAGGGCGGCAACGGCGCCTCGCTGGATCGGCGAGCTAAGGAACTGCTGTGGTTCTACTATTTGAACAAAAACAAGTGGTCGATTGCGAAGGTGCTGCGGACCCTTGAACAGAAAGAAGGCTTAGTTGTTAGCAAATACATTGTTTACCGGTACATCAAGACCGAGATTCCCGAAAGCGTAAAAGCCTACTTCCGGAAAGGGAAAAAGTACTTCCACGATAAATTTGAATGCTACGTCGAGGTCGATTACACCCGCTATTACTCCATGCAAATGGTGGTTTACGACCATAAGACCTTTGATTTTGCTTCCCGGGTGCTGCGGACTGACGGATGGCACAGGGTTCGGCTGTTCCTGACCTGTATCATCGACAAGCGAAGCCGGAAGATTCTTGGATGGTGGATCGACGAGGTCCCGTCAACGCTGACGGCTATCCGGGCGACGAGGATGATGGTCGAATGCTATGGCTGTCCTGACGAAGCGCAGTTTGACAATGGCAAAGATTTTACAAGCTACTGGTTTACCGGGACAGCCTGGGAAGCCCAGCATTTGAAAGTAGGAAAAAAAGAAATAGAAACGATCTCCTCTGTGACGGATGACCTTGGAATGGCCGTGCATTTTTCCACTCCTTATCGAGGGCAGTCCAAACACATTGAGCGCCTGTTCGGATTCATCGCTGCTGAGTTTGACAAGACATTTGAGAGCTATCTTGGGTCAAATACCGCTGAACGGCCAGATGAATCAAAGCTTTATTTTGGATCTTTCGAAGGAGCGGCAAAGCGACCAATTGAAGAGCTGCCGACCATCGAAGAAACCCGGGAACTCTTCGCCCGTTGGGTAGAGTGGTACAACTCAAAACACAAGCATACCGGTGATGGTATGGATGGTCGAACGCCAAATGAAGTCTTTGAGGCGAACCTCCGGGGCCGGCGGGATATACCTGAGGAGTACAAAAGGTATATTTGGACGCGTCGGGAAATCCGTGTTGTACAACGCAACGGAGTTAAATCAGACGACCAGTGGTACTGGAATCCCCGGTTGCAGATGCTCGTGGGCGAGAAAGTGGAATTGCGCGTTAGCATCGACGACATCGGGCAAGCGTACATATTCAGCCTGAACGGTGAATACCTATTTGATGCAACAAGCGAGTTTAAAGACAGCGGAATCGCAGAAGAAAACAACCGAAAGCTTGCACGGCAGCGAAAGGCTGCAAAGAAGCATCTTGAGAAGTACCAACAAGCCATCAACGAGATAAAAAAAGACAAAAAAACACTGCTTGAAGAGCTCAGGAAGGAAAATGAAGCAGAAGTGCTCCTTAAAGTTGTACACGGCGAGGATCTTGTTGTAGGTAGTTCGGCCAAAACTTTTGCGCTTGTGAAAGCCAAATCCCATAGAAAAATCAAAAGTTTGTTTGATGATTAGGAATCTTCGCCCGATAGGGCGTAAAACATTTAGAAGGAGCCAAAGATGAGTGAGAAAAAAGAAGCGGAATACAACGAAGCGTTGTATCAGAAGTTCTTTGCGCTGGTCGGCACCCCCGAAGAAGGGAAGCGTATCAGCCAGGCACGGGCGGCCCAGGCCCTCGGGTACTCCTCGGGAGTCATAAGCGCTTACAAGAACAAAAGCTACAACGGAAACATCAAGGTCCTGGAAGAGCGGATCGATGCCTGGTTGAAACGGGAGGCTCGTCGGCTGGAGCGGGTGGAAATACCCACAGTTGCGACATCAGTAATGGAACAGATCCACCGGGCCATCACCATTGCCCAGGACGATGCGGACATCGCCGTGATCGTCGGCGACGCGGGAACCGGCAAGACTACGGCACTCCGGCAGTACGAAGCCGAGAGCCATTCGGCCTTCCTTGTGGGAGTTGACCCCAGCTTTACGAAGAACACGTTGATTACCGAGATCGCCCGCGTGATCGGCGTTGATGTGAAGGGGGGTATGACCGCGGTAATCTCCCGCATCGTGGAAGCGCTGCGGGAGCGGGATGCTGTCCTTATCATCGATGAAGCCGACTATTTGTCCGACAGCGCTCTGGAGCTGGTCCGGCGGATTATCAACGATAAAGCACAAACCGGCGTGGTACTGGTCGGTCTCCCCCGTCTTGAATACAAGCTTAGGAACCTGCGAAACGACCATGAGCAGCTGACGAGTCGAGTCGGGGTCTTACTGAAAGTTGGGCATATCAAGCGACAGGATGTGGAAAAGATTCTCGCCGCTGTCTGGTCGTCGCTCACGAAAGAGACAGTCGATGCTTTTGCCGCCGTAGCGTCCGGATCGGTCAGGACTCTAACAAAGCTGATGGGGCGGGTGCATCAGTTGCTGGGGATCAATCGCATGGAAGTCCCTGATCCGGAGGTTGTGGCAACCGCAAGCGAACTGCTTATGAAATAAGGAGGTGGCTATGAAGGGCTTTGTGTGGCGATTATCGATTGCAATGAAAGATGCCGGGGAGCGGCTGAGGCTCCCGGCACTGATACGATTCGGCCTTGCATTGCGTGCTTGGGTGGCATCGCTCAAGGCGTAAGACACACTACCACAGAAAAGCTGGTGCGTCCAGCAGGAGGGGTTATGGCACGACTGAAACCAAAGGTTGCGCGGATCGATTCGCTCGACGATGCGAACCTGGTACTGAAAGAAATCGGAATCCTGGAGCGGGAACTTGAGGCAATCGATGCGGAGGCGCATAAGAAGATTGCCGAGATTAAGGCCGAAGCGGTGGCGGCAGGTGAGCCGATCCGAAAGCGGATTGCGGATCTGTCTGCGCTGCTTGGGGCATACGCTGAATACAACAAGGCGGAACTTTTCAAGGACCGAAAAACCGTCGAGTTATCGTTCGGCGTCTTTGGCTACCGAAAGAGCACATCTATCACCTGCCGGAAAACAACGGTTGATCTGCTTAAAAAGCTGAATTTAACTCAGTTTATCCGCGTAAAAGAAGAGCCAGACAAAGATGCTATGGCAAGCATGGACGACGATCAGCTTGCGCAGGTGGATGCCGTCCGGAAGATCAAAGACGACTTTTTCTGTGAAGCAAACCGAGAGGAGATCAATAAGGAACTCCTTAAAGAACAGATCGCATAGAGTTTCTTCATGCGAAACGGCAGGCCGCAGTCCGGCCGCCGTCGTCCGGGGGTGGCGCCCCGGACCTGATGAGCAGCCATAGGAGAATATCGATGCTAGCAGTGGTCATCGGGATTCTGTTCATGATGCCTTTTGTGTTTATCCTTGCTGTACTAACCTTTGGGCCGGTCGTCCTGGATGAATTAGAAAGGCGGAAAAAGCTAAAAGGATAAGCAACCCTGGCTTTAACCGGGGCCTTATGGGAGGGGACATGAAAGGAGCTCGCAAGATGATACTCAATAAGCGCAGCAAAATGGCCCTGATCCATATCGCAAAAGACAGAACAGGTTTATCAGACGAGGAGTACCGGGCCCTGCTCTGGGGGGCGGCGGGTATCGAAAGTACCAGGGATCTGGAATGGGAAGATCAGTTCAGCGCCATCATGGACGCTTTTGCGAAACTGGGCTTTCAGAGCTGGAAGAAGGAAGGGAAGACCGATTCGCGACCTCGGTGGGTTGATGAATGGGCCTGCAAGCCCGCCCAGCGGGCCAAGATCGAAGTCATGTGGAAAACCTGCGCCCGCAATAAGGATGAGGCAGCTCTCCGGGCATTCATCCGCCGGATTGCCCATGTGGATCATCCCCGCTGGTTAACCCCCAACCTGGCCCGGAAGGTAATCCTCGCCCTTGAACAAATGATGAAAGCCGCAGGATACGACCCGGTAACAGGCGGTCGACTGCAGGAAAAACAAGGAGCCGTGCATGGATGAAAGAACCGATAGTGAAGCGTTCGAGCTTTTGAAAGAGTTAATCGGAGTGGATTTGGCGCTCAAGGTTGCGAAAACCTTTGGCGGATCAGCCCTGTATATCCCAAAGCGGGTGATCACCCGGGAAGTACATAAGGCAATACGCGCTGAGTTTAAAGCTGGGGCTGGGTACCGAGAGCTGGCCAAGAAATACGGGTACTCTGTCAGCCGTATTCGTGCGATTGTGGACGGAAAGCAGCAATCATGACCAGGGAAGAGTATTTTCGTCGCCTCCAGGCACCATTTGATTGGAAACTAGAGCCGGAGGAAGAAGAGGTTGCGGTGCGCATGGCAAAGCAGCATGGCGGCCAGGTGGTGATGAAGGCCTGGCACGCTTTTCAAAAAGAGAATCCTCTGCGAACATTTGCAGAGTTTGAGTCTCGGTTTGAAGAATACCGCCATGCAGCGGATCCCATGCCAAGCCTCACGGAGATGTTTCAGGAACAATTGAGAAAGCAAAAGGCAGCGATGGTGTCATGGAATAAACCGTAGCGGGACCTGCAGCGTGGTGGTAAAATAAGGGCAACGCAAGAAAGGAGCCAGTCCATGAAAAAAAAGAAGATGATAGCCGTGGTGGCGTTGTTCGTGCTGGGTGTTGCCATCTTGAGTGCCGCAGATCCCGACACTATCGTCTATGTGACCAAGAGTGGCAAGAAGTACCATACCGCTACTTGCTCATCCTTGAGCAAGTCGAAAATTCCAATGCGGTTGGCCGATGCGGTTTCCGCAGGATACGAACCATGCAGTCGGTGCCATCCACCGGTATTGGGTTCTACCAAGCCTCAGGGTAAGCTGCAAGAAAAAGCTACACTATACCGAGTCAATGTAGAAAAACTTCAATCATATCTTCATGCTGACATTAAGAAAATGGTGTTGGCAGAGGTCGTAGATTGTATTGATGGAGATACTATTCGGGTTCGGATTGCAGATACGCCGGCAGGTCTCCAGGAAATAGAAACCGTTCGCCTCCTGGGTGTTGACACCCCGGAGACCGTACATCCAAATAAGCCAGTAGAGCGCTTCGGAAAGGAAGCGAGCGACTTTACCCGCCGCAGTCTGGCTGGTAAGCCCATATATCTCGCCTTCGATTGGGACCTTCGGGACGCCTACAAGCGCCTGCTGGCCTATGTGTATCTGGCGGATGGTACCTGTTTCAATGCGCTACTGATCAGTAGCGGGTATGGCTTTGCGTATGTAAAGTACCCCTTTCAGTTTATGGAAGAGTTCAAAGCCCTGGAGCGCAAGTCCCGGGAACAAAAGGCTGGACTCTGGGGAAATTAGCCTTGACAGCGGTCCCGCATGGGTGTATGGTAGAGATACCACAAATTCTATGCGGGCCGTCCGCCCCCCGTACAGCAGCGGCATTTTTTATGCCCTAATAGTTGAGCAGAAGAAAATGGCGGTGTATCCGCCCCCCGAGTGTCCGGGTACCCGCGAGGGCCCGGCGGCCTCATAGAAGCCGTGGTACCACTCGGGGTTTTTATTTCCCCGAGACCAAAATTCTATGGAGGTGTCACATGGACACGAGCGAAGGCATGACGATCCGAGAGATCGCCGAGATTGCGAATACGTCAGAAAAGACTATTCGTGAATGGATCAAAACAGCTTCGGAAAAACTTCCGGAAGTTTTACCGGGTTTATCCGCAAAAACTGCGGAGGCCCAGGAGACGAAGAAGCCCGCCCTTTTCACTGTGGATGAGGTAATCGCCATCATCCGTGCCGGAGGCCGGGCTACCCTGGCTGATCTGCTGGCGGAGAATGCTCGGCGGACAGCGCAGGCGGCGCTTCCAGCGCCAGTATTCCCTGCGCCGGCGGGTCTTAAGGTCCAAGAGGACGTCCTGGGTATCTACCGAGATATCATCAGCCAACAGAACAGTCTGGTCCGGAACCTGCAACGCCAGGTTAAGTCCCTGGAGCGCAGGCTGGAGGAGTACGAACATCGCCCCCGCAGAGTGGGCAAACCGTCAGGAGTAACTCTACCATCTCCTGATGAGGTTGGAGCCGAAGAGCCATTCTTGAGTTTCCACGACATCGCCACTGCACTGGGATGTACCAAAGAGAATGTGAGTCACCTGGCTGCGAAAGAAGGATGGAAGTTCTACTATCACACGGTATTTGGCGGCAAACAGAAGCGATTCCCTCTCAGCGAACTTCCCCCTCGTATTCAGGAAGCCTGGGTAAAATATCAGGAATCGCAGGAGGCTCCCCATGCTGAATAGCATCGACAGTCTCTCGGTTAGTCTGTACAAGCTCAAGGCGATAGTGGACCTTTTGGGATCCCCGCAGGATGAGCGGCAGCTCCAGGAGATGACGCTCCGGTGGATCTCCATCCTGCTCATGGACGAGCTTGAGAAGATGGAGTCCGCCCTGGAGTCTATCGACTGGAATAGAAAAATATTTTCTGCGTAACTTATCGAAGCCCTCCCAAGCGGGAGGGCTTTTCTCATTCTTGATGCAATAAGCGTGCCATAAATAAAAATCAAATAATTTGTTTGATAGCAAATAATTATCAATTTATAATCCTCATTGATGTAGGGCTTTCTATTTTCTTTGCGGGGCTCAGCTTTGGCTCCTTTTCTGGGCCCCGCATTTATGTGAGGCAATTATGGAATTGAAAGGTAAACCGCTATCGTTGGGCGCGAAACTCTTCGCGTCGACTCTTGCCATAGGGGGGCTTGTCGCCAAGGCGACCATCGCCCCCGGCCTGCCCATCGATGATGTGCTAAAAGTATGTGCCTTTGTAGTTGGAATTTTCGCCACCGTGGATGTGTCCCTGTGGCTGGAGAACATCTTCGGCAAAAAGGAAAACCGATGACTCAGGTGTTTGCATTTACTGTCCTGGGCTTGATGTGCGCATGCGCTATATTGGCGTTTTTAGTCAGGGCGCAGG
>CAKZQO010000084.1 GCA_937140905.1 uncultured Spirochaeta sp. | reverse complement strand
GGAAGGCGACCCTCTCTTGAAACCTCGCTTTTAACGCGCGAAGACCCGTAAGGTCTTTTTCCGTTACTTCAGAACACCACTTGCATTCAAAAGCGAACAGTTGATTCCTGTGTTCTAGAACAATATCTACTTCTTTTCCTTCGTAAACCCGCCAATGGTACAGCTGGGCGGGCATTAAAAAGGAGTGGAGGTACGCCTGGATCTCCAGGCGCATGGCAGTTTCGAACACTGTACCGATGGCAGGATGTACTGTGAGGGTTTCTTCGTCCGGAATTCCCATTAAATGACAGATTAGTCCTGTGTCGAAAAGGGTTCCTTTGGGGTGCTTAGCGATGCGCTTGATTGTACTAGTGAAATAGGGGGCTGTTTCTTCCCATAGGAGAGAGATTTTCAATCGTTCCATCCATCGGTTTGCCGTAGGAGGGCTTACGGATAGTTCCCGGCCTAATTGGTTTTTATTTATTTCGTGGCCACTTAACGAAGCTAAAAATCTCAGGAATCGCAACACCTGGGTGGGGTCTGTATCGGGAAGAAGGGAAATCAGATCCCGCAACAGATACGTCTGCATGTAACTATCGAAAAAGGGGGCATAGAAGGGAGAACGGATCGACAGGATGGGGGGTAGCCCTCCTCGATGAATCTCTTTCACCGGTGAGACAGACTGAAAAATGGTTCGATTCCTTGAAAATAGTTCCTCAAAAGGATGCATTCGGGGATTTCTGCTTTCCAAAAGGATTTTTAGCCATGGCTCAGCAGTTCCTGAGCCGAGTTTCTCCAGAATAGTCATGGGATGAAGATATAGAAGTAAAATTCTTCCTGGTAAGGTCTCCCGAAATCCTTTCATCAAATGAAACTGTTGAGAACCCGTGAGTATGAAACGACCTGGACTACGATCCTGATCCACCTGCACTTTCAATTCCGACAGCAATTCAGGAACGTACTGGATTTCATCCAGAATAAGATGGTCCGGAAAATTTTTTAAAAACAACACAGGATCCGATTTCGCCTCCATCCGCAGGGAAAGATCATCGAAACTAATGTACCGGTGGGTCTTTTTAAAGAGGGACTGAAGAAGAGTGGACTTTCCTACCTGTCTTGGACCTAAAAGGGCGACTACTGGGAATTGTGTGACTGCTTCCCGTAGGACAGGTTCTATGTGGCGGTGTAGGTACATATATAAAAATTAACGGAATTCGTTAAAAGTTTCAATTACAGGAGTGATGAACCATGGATAGCGAGGGGTGTCGGTGGACGTTGAATGATTTACGTTCGTCTTTGCCAGTAGAGAAGAATCGTGCTGATTCATTTTGGACTCGATGGGTGTTGCGTCCTCTTTCCTATCCAGTGAGTTGGCTCTTTCTGCGATGGGGATGGTCGGCGAATGCAGTGTCCTACCTCTCTGCTGGAGTTGCAATATTAGGGGGACTATTATTGAGTTGGCCCTACCTAAAACTCCAGGTTCTGGGAGCGATCCTGTTAAACCTATTCGCTATTCTGGACTGTGCGGACGGGAACATTGCCCGCGTCACGGGTACTACGGGACCCTGGGGGGCCTGGGCAGACGCCCTCGGTGGGTATGTAGCTTATGTGGCTACCCTGTTGGGAGCGGGTATGGCAGCGGAACTGGCCTCTGTGACCCTTCCGTCGGTTGTTTTTTGCATCCCCGAGTTCTTTTGGCCCCGGGGGGGGTGGGTTTTATTGGGAGGTTTGGCGGCTTCAGCCAACCTTCTCATGCGGTTGAGCTACCAACAGTATCGGACCCTACAGCTACAAAGGGATTCATCTATACAGTTAGGGGATGTTGAAGGCGAAAGTGTCGCAACCAACATAGAGGCGGCCAAAGGAGCATTACATACCTCTGGTTCAGAGATTCCTTCGGAGAAAAAAATCAGCGAGAACTTAGGAGTGACGGGATTTCTAATGCCATTGGTTCTCCTCGGTGTGCTGACGAAAACCATCGGCTGTGTGGTGTTGTTTTACACGGTGCTGTACAGTGGTGGAGCCTTTGTAAGTATCCTTCGGTTGGCTAAAAAGGTAGAGGGGTGGAAATCCTCATCCTGAACTCCCCATCGCCTCCCGGTAAACCTGGAGGGTACGTTCGTACATCCGTTCAAAGGTAAAGTTTTCTTCGAATCGTTTTCGTCCCTTTTGTCCCATCCGGGCCCGAAGTTCTGGGGAATCGATCAGGAGCTTAAGTCGATCTCTAAGCTCGGTGGGATCCTCCTTCGCGACGAGGAATCCCGTTTCCCCATCTATAACCGATTCTTTACATCCCCCTACATTCGTTGCCACTACGGGTAATCCCGCACGCATCGCCTCTAGGATACTTCTAGGGAAGCCTTCCCATCGGGTGGCGAGGACGAAGATATCGGCGTTTCGCAATCGCTCGGGTACATCGAGCCGCTGACCTGCGAAGTTCACTCGATCGGCCACTCCGGTTTCCACGGCGAGAGTTTGCAAGGCTTCCCGATCCGGCCCATCTCCCACGAGTTCCAGGATCCAGTTCCGGTCCTTTAACCCAGAAATTGCCCGGAAAAGGGTTGGGTGATCCTTCTGGGGTTGAAGTCTAGCTACCATGATCAATCGAACGGGAGGAGGTGGCGGGAGGGGATCGCGCTGAGCGGAGAATCGATCGGCCGGAAGAGAAACGTGGTTGGATTCAGGGGGGGCGGGTTCTGCTATATTACTAGATTTTTGTTCATTGTGGCTAAGCCAGCATACAAGTTCCCTGGGAACGTCGGGCATGCCATTATGGATAGTGAGGATTTTTTCAGGCGGTACCACGTTCCGGGCTAAAGCGAGTTCCCGATCGTACTCGGATACCGTGATGATCTTTTGGCAGAGTCTGGCCGTGAACCTCTCGATGGTTTCCACAATGAACCGCTGGAAAGCTGAAATCCCTTCTGCAAACTGCCAACCATGAGCAGTGAAGATACATGGAATGCCTAGACTCCACGCGGCTATTCGACCTACCATACCCGCTTTTGCCGTATGGGTGGATACTAAATCGGGTCGAAGCTCGTTGAGGGCTTTTCGGGTTTCCAGGATTGCGATCAGATCCTTGTAGGGATTCATGGGACGCACTAGATGGGGGAGGATCCTTACCTCTACCCCTGCGTCCTGGAGAATATCGGTAAGGGGCCCTTCGGATCCGGTAAGTACGGAGATCGTATGTCCATCGGAGAGAAGCCTAAAGGTCATGTCCCGGACATGGATCTGGGCACCTCCGATGGAATCGGCTCGGGTAACGATGAAACAGATGTGCATATATGCAAGGTAGCCTCTTTTCGGTACTGTATCAACTGTATCAATGGAAAATACGCTTCCGATGATGGGGAAAGGAGTTTAAAAGATGCGTGTGCTGGTGACAGGTGTGGCAGGCTTCATTGGATTCCATGTGGCAAAACGCCTTTTGGAACGGGGCGATTCAGTGGTGGGTATCGATAATCTGAACGATTACTATGATCCTTCCCTGAAGGTCGCCCGCCTAGCAGAGCTCGGGATACGGGTACGGGAGGAAATTGATAGCTCAAAAAATGAAAAGCATGGCGCCAAAAAAAAAGATTCTGCCCTACAAGATCTCGAGAAGCAAGAACTAAGGAAATTTTTTGGGGAAGGGAAGCCTATTCAGAGTTACCTCTATCCTGCTTTCCAGTTTCGGTTCCTCGATCTATCCGATCAAGAGGCGGTGGAAACCCTTTTCCAGGAAGAATCTTTCGATGGGGTGTGTCACCTAGCGGCTCAGGCAGGAGTGCGGTACAGCATCACGAACCCCATGGCGTATGTCACCTCTAACCTGATTGGGTTTGCCCATCTTCTGGAAGGAGTGCGGAAGAGTTGGATGGATGGGAAAGAAGCTAAAACAGAGGGACAGGAGAGGGGGGCGACAGGAGTCTCAGGTAGCCAAGAACAGCCCAATACCCAGAAAGGACGAAGACTCCGACATTTCGTGTACGCCTCCAGTTCCAGCGTGTACGGCCTCAACACCCGCAAACCCTTCCGAACTTCGGATACGGTGGATCACCCGGTGAGTTTCTACGCGGCCACGAAGAAGTCGAACGAGCTGATGGCCCATGCGTACAGTCACCTCTTTGGGATTCCCACCACGGGCTTGCGGTTCTTTACCGTGTATGGTCCCTGGGGAAGGCCGGACATGGCGTATTTTCTCTTCACCAAAGCGATTCTGGAAGGACGCCCCATAACGATCAACAATTACGGTAACATGCAGAGGGATTTCACCTATATCGACGATATCGTGGAAGGGGTAATCCGGGTGTTGGATAAGCCGGCAAAGCCAAATCCCGAGTGGAGTGGGGAGGACCCTGATCCTGCTTCTAGCCCCGCACCTTACCGGGTGTACAATATTGGATTCGGAAACCCCGCGGGACTCATGGACCTGGTAGAAGCCATTGAAACCGAACTGGGAATGAAGGCGGAGAAGATCCTGAAACCGATGCCCGCGGGGGATGTGCCCGTGACGTACGCGGATACAACGGGACTGGAACGAGATTTTGGGTATCGACCCAAGGTAGATATCCGGACGGGGATCCGGGAGTTCGTGCGATGGTATCGATCCTTCTATCGAGTATAAACTTGAGTATAGTCCAAGGGAGGCGAGAGGTATGCACAACATTGCCATCATCGGAACCGGGTATGTGGGACTGGTAACGGGTGCCTGTTTGTCCGATTTCGGGTTGAACGTGATCTGCGTGGATGTGGATGCCGAAAAAATTGCCAAGCTCCAATCGGGCAAAGTTCCCATCTATGAACCGGGTCTAGAGGCTATCGTGGAACGGAACACGTACTACAAACGGCTTTCCTTCACCACGAACGCGGAGGAGGCGGTTCGAAGATCGGAAGTGATCTTTATCGCGGTGGGGACACCACCAGCTCCTGATGGAAGCGCCGATTTACGGTACGTGGAAGAGGCCGCTAGGACGGTGGCAAGGGTGATGGACGGATACCGGGTAATTGTGGATAAGAGTACAGTACCCATCGGTACTGCTCGGAAGGTCGAATCGTGGGTTCGGGAGGAACTGTCGAAACGGGGCGTATCGTACGAGTTCGACGTGGTATCCAACCCTGAGTTCCTTCGGGAAGGTTCGGCGGTGTACGATTTTACCCATCCGGATCGGGTGGTGTTAGGATGCCAATCCCAGAAGGCGTTGGAAAAAATGAAACAGGTTTACCGGGTCCTCTATTTGAACGAGACTCCCTTCATTGAAACCAACTGGGAAACCGCGGAAACCATCAAGTATGCCTCCAATGCCTTCCTAGCGGTAAAGATCACCTTCATCAACGAGATGGCCAACCTCTGTGAGGCGGTAGGTGCCAATGTGCAGGACGTGGCGCGGGCCATGGGAAAGGATGGTCGGATTGGGCCCAAGTTCCTCCATCCGGGACCAGGGTATGGGGGGAGTTGTTTCCCCAAAGACACGAGGGCGTTGGCGGAAACGGCGCGACGGGTTCAGCTACCTCTGCGGATCGTGGAGGCCACTATCGAGGCGAACGAAGCTCAGAAGCGACGTATGGTAGAAAAGATCGCCCTATCCTTTGAGGGAAAGGGAGGGTTGGAAGGTCGTACCATCGCTATTCTAGGGCTTTCCTTCAAACCCAACACGGATGACATGAGGGAAGCCCCCTCCCTCACTATCCTCCCTGAGCTGGCTAAAAGGGGGTGCACCTTCAGGGTGTACGATCCAGCCGCGATGGAAGAATCGAAGCAGCGTTTAGCCGATCTGAAAGATCGGATCATATACTGCCGGGACGAGTACGACGCGGTGGAAGGGGCCGATGCGCTAGTGATCCTTACCGAGTGGAACCAGTTCAGGAACCTTGACCTTGGGAGGATCCGAACCGCTCTTCGAGAAGGATTGTTCTTTGATCTGCGTAACATCTACAAACGGCAACTGGTTGAGGGTGTAGGGCTTACCTATATAGGGGTGGGAGTGTAGAGATGCGCTTTAAGGACAAAGATGAGAACCTCCGAACAAAAAAGGGGTACCAATTATTCGTACAAATAGGCCGTAGGATATTCAGTCTGCCTGTCCTATCCGGTATTGCATTATTTCTCATCCTGTCCCAACCCGCACTGCCGAATCCAGGACAGAGAATCGTACCGTTGGACGAGGATGGGTACCGATACCTTCGGGGGATGTCTTTAGAGGCGGGAGTCTTGCCACCCAGTAGTTCCTTTCCCTATCCAATGGTCGAAATGCGAGGTGAACTGAGGAGGATCCGTTCCAACGGGAATGGGGTGGCTTCCGAAGCGGCTCGAACTGCTCAAGAGGGGATAGAACAGTACCTTTCTCAGAAGCCTTTCTACACGGAAGGAAAGGACGACTCAAAGGATCTGGGTAGGGGGGCGAGTGGATTCGCCTTCTATCCCGACCTCCGGGTCAACCTGGAAGGGTACCTTCATACCAATCGGGAGTACGATAGGTGGGCATATACCTTTCATGACCGAAAGCCTCTCTTGGGACTCCTGTTGGATGGCTCGTTCTTCGGGTCCCTCAGCATGTATATAGATGTGACGGTTCAGAAAGATCCCTTCCAGGTAGGGGGAGATCCAGACAATTACACGAACCTATTGACGAGTCCTTCCCAGTTCGACTTGAACATGCCATACCGAGCGGGAGCCAGTGTGGGAGGGGATCACTGGAATCTATGGTTTGGGCGAGACAGGCTTTCCTGGGGTAATGGACGATCCGGTAACCTCCTTCTCTCGGATGCCGACCTGTACCACGAGGGACTTCGGTTTACCACCTGGTGGGAACGGTTCAAGTTTACCTTTCTCCTGTTGGGACTGGAGAGCTGGCGGATGGATACGGACGAGAAGGGGAACCCCTATCCCTGGCCGGATTCCCCTTCTTCGAATGGGAACGATTCCAATCTACTCCTGCAGGAACGGTTCAAGATGTTCCTGGCTCATAGACTAGAGTTCAACCTGCGTTCGAACTTGCGTTTAACCCTGAGCGAATCCATCGTGTATGGGGGGAAATATCCGGACATACGGGTGTTCAACCCCCTTGTTGTATACCACAATTTTTATATTAAAGAGTGGGCCAATTCTTTAATGACAGTCGAGTTGGACTGGGTTCCTTTCCCCGGAGTGTACCTCTACGGCCAGTACGCGCAGGACCAGCTTTCCACGATCTTCGAGAAGGACACCTATGGGAAGGATGAGGAACCGAACGCGATGGGGTTTCTGGTAGGATTCGAACTGCAGAGTGTCGTGGGTACTGGAAGGAACGATCGTATGGGTCAACACGGGGGTAGGTCTGGAAAGGCCTGGCTACGGGGAGGGTACGAGTTCGTGAAAACCGATCCCTGGTTGTACATTCGAGAGACTCCCTATGTGAGCTTCTTTTCTACCCGAAGGGTGCATAGCGAAGCCCGAAAGTCCGTTCTAGGGGACAAGAACTATTACTTTCTCCACACCCCATTGGGATACCTCTACGGCCCAGATGTGGTGGTGAACACCTTCTGGGTGAGCTATGAAGTGCCCGAGCGATACCGGCTGTTCCTGGAGTATTCCCTTATTTTAAAAGGAGAAAATGAGGTCACTACCCGATTCTTGACAGGGGATGTGGCCTGGGACCTCCGTACACCCTCGGGCACTCCTGATGTGCGAAATGTGGTAACCGTTGGGGCCTACTATACAGTAAGTCCAAAACTGGTGATACTCATGCAACCGAGTTTCGTGTATAATACAAGTTTGTATCACGAGGCGGGACAAACAGCGCTCGATTTCCAGCTGGTGTTGGGTATGCGGTATAGAGAGAGGTAGAGACATGCTAAAACGATACCGGAAATCCTTCTACTTTCAGCTCCTGATCATCGATGCGGTAGCCACCTTCCTTTCCTGGATCGTGGCATACTATATACGGTTCGAAATTTTACGGGAGGACGATGCCGATTGGGCCATGACCTTCATCCAGTTGGGCTTCCTCGCTGTGGTATTGAACTGGCTCTTCTTCCATGCCAACCGGTTGTACCAGCCCTTCCGGATTCAACCCTGGTACCGAGAAGTACTCTCGATCTTTATGGCGATCCTCCAGGGAACGGTGGCGATCGTTGTTCTCTACTATTTCTTTGCTCCGTTGCGGATTTCCCGTGGACATATCCTTCTTTATTTAGTGATTTGCGAGGTGATGGTGGTGTTCTTCCGGATCGCCTACCGGAACCACATCTATGCCATGTACTGGAAGGGAAAGCTGCTCCATCCCATCCTTTTAATTGGGAATGGACCCCAGATGGAGCGGTACATCCGGACGGTAAAGAATGCCCCCGATCTGGGCTACCGGTTCATCGGATGGGTGGATTCAGGGGGGAAAGCGATGGAGTATGAAATTCCTGCCCTCCCAGAGGATGAGTTGGAGAGTTTGATCGAACGGTACCATCCCGAACTGGTGGTGATCGGTTATTCCCACTTGGATGCGGAAAAAATCGGGAAGCTTCTCCAATCCAGCTATAATGTGGTTACCCCCCTTGTGGTACTCCCCGACCTGTCCTACGATTTCATCGGTAGTACGGTGGAGGATTTCTTAGGAATCCCCCTCATCAAGATCAACCAGCCTCAGGAGCGGTTCTTCGCGGGTTTAGTGAAGCGTTTCATCGATATCGTGGTTTCTCTAGTTGGTTTGATCATCCTATCCCCCCTGTTCCTCGTCATTGCCATCCTTATCAAGCTCACCTCCAAAGGCCCCGTGTTCTACAAACAGGAACGGATGACGATGGATGGGGATCGGTTCTATATGGTTAAGTTCAGGACTATGAAAGTCCTCTCCGATGGTTCCAATGAGAAAGGATGGACCGTGAAGGATGATCCAAGGGTAACGAAAATCGGCGCCTTCCTTCGCAGGACCTCGCTGGATGAGTTCCCACAATTGTGGAACGTGCTGAAGGGCGAAATGAGTCTGGTAGGGCCGAGACCTGAACGACCCATGTACGTGGAACAATTCAAGACGAAGATCCCCGCATACATGCTGCGGCACCGGGTGAAGGGGGGGATCACCGGTTGGGCACAAGTGAATGGGTGGAGAGGGGATACCAGCATCGAAAAACGGCTGGAGTATGACCTTTACTATATTCGCAACTGGAGCTTGTGGTTCGATCTAAAGATTCTGTTCCTCACCTTCATCAAGGGATTCGTGAACAAGAACGCTTATTGATCTAACCACCCAGGAAACGCAAGGAAGGATTAGGCCAAAAGGCCAAATCAAGGGGAAATCCTCATCTTAATCCCGCTGCAAACCAATTCTTCAGGGCTTCCATTCTTTTATAGAAGGCGCTGGGCAGGTGAATGAGGGAACGAACCATTTCGCTTGCTTCTACGGCTGCAACCCCATACACGAGGAGTTCGGTATCCAGGGGAATGATCAACAGTTGGGTCCGGAATCGCTCAGCTCCGATCACGGGGAAAATGTATTTCAGACTCGTGAGGTTCTTCAGTCCGAATATGATGGTGTTGTCTCGGGCCAAGTAGGAAGCTTCATAGTACTCACTGCCGAAGTTGGCATCTACGAGGTGGATGGGAAAAGAGTCTTCGGGAGGAACGATCTGTACCAAGGGATCAGGAATCTTTGTTTTCGATTTTAAATCCTTAACGGCATACACGTCAGAGAACAGAACCCTCATTCCTTTGGCCTTGCTGGAACGGTACTGGATTCCACTTAAGGTACTAACGGCACGGAGTCGATTGTACAGGGAAAGGAGAGGTGGGGTAGTTCCCTCGGGTTGGTATGGTAATAGGAACAACGCTTCATCCCCTACGTTGGGTGAAAACCCTTGAAAGTAGGTTTTAACGCGGACGCTTAAGGGGAGGGAGGGCAGGAACCTAAAATCCGGTGCCCCATCGGTATAGTACACCAGCTCTTTCTTTTCCTGCAGTTCGGCCCGTTCCTGGGGTGTCAATTGGGGAAGGATGTCTTCTATCGTCAACGCGGAAAGGGAAGGGGCAAGGGCAATCCCGAACAGAATAGCGCCGAGAAGGCAACTCCATAGACTCCATAGATGGATGGAGGATCGGGCTGCTTGCTTTCTTTGGGATGTTCTACCAGCCGATCTTTTATGACTAGAGGTAGCAGCCCGCCTGAAAGCGTGTTCCCTGTTAATAACTCTGAAGCTCATTTATTCAACCCGGAAAAGTCCAGGGTTGCGAAATAATCCTCGACGGTTTCAGCTCTCCGGATCTGCACTACAGATCCATCTTCCCGCCATAACAGTTCCGCACACCGGAGTTTACCGTTGTAGTTGAACCCCATGGCATGGCCATGGGCTCCCCCATCGTGGATACAGATCAAGTCTCCAGGGGAAGCGGCCGGAAGCTTCCGGTCGATGGCAAACTTATCGTTGTTTTCGCAGAGGCTACCCGTGACATCGTAGGTAGTAGTTTCTGGCCAATCTTCTTTTCCTAAAACCGTAATGTGGTGGTAGGCGCCGTACATACCAGGACGCATGAGGTTCGCCATACAGGCATCCAGACCTAAATACCGCTTGTAGGTGTTCTTTTCGTGGATGATTCGACTGATAAGGAACCCATAGGGACCTGTCACGCAACGGCCATTCTCCATTACGATCCGCAGGGGGTGGAGTCCGTTGGGTTTAATGATCCGGTCGTAGGCAGAGCGGATCCCTTCGGAGACGTAGAATAGATCCACTGCTTTTTGCTCCGGGCGATAGGGGATTCCGATTCCTCCCCCAAGGTTCACGAACTCGATCCGCACTCCTGTTTTTTGGAGTATTTCTACCGCCAATTCGAAGAGGATAACGGCGGTTTCCACGAAATAATCGGGATTCAGCTCGTTAGAGGCTACCATGGTGTGGAGTCCGAACCGCTTGGCTCCCTTTTTTCGAGCAATCGCATACCCTTCGATGATCTGAGGCCGGGTAAAGCCGTACTTCGCCTCCTCTGGTTTACCGATGATGGCGTTTCCGCCTTTTAATGGACCCGGATTGTACCGCATGCAGATGAGTTCGGGAAAACCTGCGCAGCGTTCCAAGAAGTCAATGTGGGTAATGTCGTCCAGGTTGATGATCGCTCTCAGTTCTTTGGCCTTCACGTACTCATGGGCAGGGGTATCGTTGGAGGTAAACATGATTTCTTCGCCCGATAGTCCTACCCGTTCCGCTAGAATCAATTCCGGCAGGGAGCTACAATCTGCGCCCATCCCTTCTTCTTTCAGGATACGGAGGATATAGGGATTCGGTAACGCTTTGACGGCAAAGTAGTTCTTGAATCCCCCCGGGACCCAGGAAAATGCTTTCTTGAATTCCCTTGCCTTATCTCTAATTCCTTTTTCAATATAAAGATAGAAAGGGGTGGGATACTTCTTTGTCAGTTCTTCGATGAACTCTTTTGTGAAGGGAGGTAGTTTCTTGTTCATGGCACTTCGGGTGGTATAGTACCGGAAGGGGTAGAAAAGATCAACACGCCTTACCCATGCAAGCGACTTCCATGTAGGTATCGCAGAGCTTGTTGGTCACCTCAGTTTCTTCATAACAGGCCAAGATCTGTTCTTGAAATCCTTCCTTCTTTACCATTTTGGCTAAGGATGCCAGACAGGACAGATAATCGATATGCATCGTGGGATTGGTGGCAAACACGAAAAGCAGATGGACAGGTTTGCCATCCATCGAGTCAAAGTCGATTCCTTTCCGAGAAATCCCTAAGGCTACCTTCAAGGTTTTAACTTCGGGAAGCCTTCCATGGGCAAAGGCGACCCCGTGTCCAAGACCTGTACTCTGGAGTTTTTCCCGCTCTATCACCGCTTGTTCGAAGGCATCTCGATCTGGAAGGTCCTGAAATACTTTTGCTTCCCGAATCAGTTCCCGGATCGCTTCGAATTTTTCCGTGCTTCTTAACTCGATTACCACAGTACCGGGAGTAAATAGTTTATAATACATACAGTTCACACATTCTTTCGTAGAAATCTAGTACTCTTCTAGATAATAGTCAAGTAGATTGTCAAATAAAGCTATTCCGTGTAGTCTTCCTCTATCCATGCGAATAGAACGTTCGTGTATATCCCTCGAATTGGACAGCCGAGGGAAGAGGATTTTAAAGACGGTAAACCATGCGTTGGGAACGATCCTCGAGGCTTGTGCAGTGATCGATGTGTACCTCATTGAAGGGATCCCAGGACTTACCAAAGAGTTGGTGGAGGAAATCTTCCTGGATTCGGTGGCTCATCGACTCAGCATTGATCGGGAAGCGGTGGGGGAGATTCTTCCCCAGTGGGATCTTCGGATAGAGGTGGCCTATAAACCAGGGGTAACGGATCCTGAGGCGTTGACGGCAAGGGAAGCGATCGAATTGTCCATGGGACAGGTGGGCAAGGAGGCTGTGATACAGACGGCTCGGCAGTATGCTTTTCGATTCCAAGCCAGGGAAAAAACAAGGGTGGAACAGTGGGCTTCCCGAATCGCGGGGGTACTGCATAATTCGCTGGTAGAGGTAGCGACGTGGGTTTTTCGGGATGGACATCATAACACTGAGTCTTTTCCTTCGCTCTATCCGTCCACCGTTGCTCCTAGCCGAAGGGAAGTAGAAAGAATCTCGCTGGATACTCTATCCGGGGAGGAACTGGAGGCTTTATCCCGGAAGCGGCTTTTGGCTTTATCCCGGGAAGAGATGGAAGCCATCCAGACCTACTACAGGGATCCGAAGGTGCGCAGGGAGCGGGAGCGGTTAGGGTTAGGAACTGCGGCGACCGACGTAGAATTGGAAATGATTGCCCAGACCTGGAGCGAACACTGCAAGCATAAGATATTTGCTGCTCACATCCTGTATCGGGAGCGAAATCGCGAGGGAATTCAAGTAAAGGAAGAACGGATCGATTCCCTGTTCCGAACGTACATCAAGGAAACCACCCGACAGATCTCTCTACGTCGAAAGGATCTACGTTCTGTCTTCCACGACAACTCTGGGGTAGTGGATTTCGACGAAGAGTACCTAGTCTGTATGAAGGTGGAGACCCACAACTCACCCTCCGCCCTTGATCCCTATGGAGGCGCCATCACGGGAATCGTTGGAGTAAATCGAGATATTCTGGGCACCGGGTTGGGTGCCCGGCCGATCTTCAACACCAACGTTCTCTGTTTCGACTACCCAGATACCCCTCAGGAGGAGATCCCTCCTCCTTTGATTCATCCCAGACGACTTCTTCTTGGGGTGCACCGGGGAATCTTGGACGGAGGGAACCAGTCTGGTATTCCCACGGTGGCGGGGGCCTTCCTGTTCGATGAAAGCTACCGGGGAAAACCCCTTGTGTTCTGTGGAACGGGCGGGATCCTTCCGCGAAAGATCCTGGGGAACCCAAGTTGGGAAAAACGGATCGATCCGGGAGATCTGGCCGTGATGGCGGGCGGTCGGGTGGGAAAGGATGGTATTCATGGAGCGACCTTTTCTTCCGCCGCCTTAGAGGAAACTAGCCCTTCTTCCGCGGTACAGATCGGGGATCCCATCACGCAGAAGAAACTATCCGATTTTCTTTTGGAAGCGCGGGATTTGGGGTTGTATAAAGCTCTAACGGACAATGGAGCGGGGGGACTTTCCTCCTCTCTAGGGGAAATGGCCCAGTTCTCCGGGGGAGTGCGGATCTATCTCGATCGCTGCCCGTTGAAGTATCCGGGCCTCGCCCCATGGGAAATCCTCCTATCCGAGTCCCAGGAACGGATGAGCTTTGCCGTTGGAAAGGATCGGATCCAGGAGTTTCTTGCTTTAGCCAAGGAACGGGGGGTGGAAGCTGCCGTAGTGGGAGAGTTTACCGATTCTGGTCTTGTGGAAGTGTACGATGGGCCTCGTTTGGTTGGGTGCTTAACCTTGAACTTTCTCCATGAAGGCGTTCCCCGGATGAATCTAGCGGCAGAATGGGTGCCAAACAGCTTTGTTACTGACCAATCAAAGGTTGTATTAAATCAACACTCGGACCAGATGGAGGATCGAGTTTTCGTGGGAACAGGAGTTCAGGGACCGAGCCCTGTACCAAGGGGTACTGCTTATCGGATACCGATCGAACTTTTTAACCTTAAAGAGATTCTCTTGAAGCTCCTGAAAGACCCGAACATCGCTTCCAAAGAGTCGCTGGTACGGCAGTACGACCATGAGGTGCAGGGAGGCTCCATCGTGAAGCCTTTCATGGGAGTAGCCTTTGATGCGCCGATGGATGGTGCGGTTGTTCGTCCACGGTACGACTCCTATCGGGGACTTACTATAACCCATGGGATCAAACCGAGATACGGTGATTTGGACACCTACGCCATGGCCGTCGCGGCAGTGGATGAGGCGTATCGTTCCCATATCGCCTTAGGGGGAGATCCCAATCGGGCTTCTGCTTTGGACAACTTCTGTTGGCCCGATCCTATCCCATCTCCCCAGAATCCCGATGGATCCTTCAAGCTCGCCCAGCTTGTGCGAGCCTGTAAAGGACTGCAGGATGCTTGTCTGGCGTACGAGTTACCCTTGATTTCCGGGAAGGATTCGATGAAGAACGATGCCCTCATTGGGGACAAGAAACTCTCGGTACGTCCTACATTGCTAGTAACCCTG
>CAKZQO010000083.1 GCA_937140905.1 uncultured Spirochaeta sp. | reverse complement strand
AAGTTCTAAGATGGTAACTGGGCTAGGCAGTTGTACTAATTTGCACCAAAAAAATGAGGTGCATGCCTGGCAATGGTATCTCGGAGCAGTAAAGCTCCCTGATCCTTCGGGATTAGGGAGCTTTTTTTATGTTCCTTTCGTTCGGAGGTTCCCATGACGTCCTATGAAACCTTAATCCGCCGCTCGGTCCAAGAAGCGGGAGGATTCTTCAATGGGCACGCTCACTTAGACCGCGCCCTGGTGATGGATCCCAAGTATGTTTCCCATGCAGATATGGATCCCTGGGAAATCGCCACCTATCCCCTGGAGGTGAAACAACATACCACGGGGGTCCTGCACGAAGGCTTAGCCTACACCCGGGAATCCCTCTACGAGCGTATGGGGGCAGCCCTAGATGCGTCGATTCGGTTCGGAGTAACTCGATTGGACACCTTCATTGACACTACGGCGGATGGGGTAGAACTAAGGGCCTTGGAAGTTGCCCTGGATTTGAAGGCCAAGTACAAAGACAAGATCGATCTACGAGTAGGAGCATATCCCATATTCGGCTTCAAGGACGATGAACCCCGTCGGTGGGAAGTGTTCGTAGCCGCGGCCTCACTGGCCGACTTCATCGGCACCCTCCCTGAACGAGATGCCCGAAAAGGTCATATTGGATTCAAAGAGCATTTTCGAAGAGTGATCGAATTGGCCAATTCCTTGGGAGGAAAAGAAGTGCATTTCCATGTGGATCAAACGAATCTGCCGGATGAAGAGGGGACCCTGACCCTGATCGAAGCGGTACGATGGTTACGCCCCGCTCATTACAGAAAACAATACAAACACCAGGGAATTGAGGATACCAAGCAAGAAACCAAGGTTCGTTCCTCACAAGAAAGCCAAGAGCCAACCATCTGGGCGGTCCATGCTCTAAGTGTCGCCTCCTACAGTGAAGAAAAGTTTAGAAGGGTTGTAGAGGGCCTGAAGGAAACCAACATCGGTGTCATTGTCTGCCCTACGGCCACTCTTTCCAACCGGCAAGACAGGCGGGTAATGGTTCCCATGCACAATAGCATCACCCGGGTACTGGATTTTCTGATCGAGGATATCCCGGTGCGAATCGGAACGGACAACGTGCAGGATTTTTTTCTCCCCGCTGGAAGTTTTGATATGTACAACGAGATCGTTACGGCGGCGAACGCCCTTCGGTTCTATAATTACTCCACCTGGGCGAAAGTGGCTGCAGGGAAAAAATTGAATGAAGTAGACAAGATGAAGATCCGGAATGCGATGAGATAATAACCGCAGCGGTATCTTTGATACCATCACATTTTACTGCCTTTATCTTGACCTTCTAACTAGTGTGGCTACCAACCTTTAACTTAATGCCAAACGGCTCCTTTGGAAGTATCAGGCAACATGGATGCGTATAAAGAAAGGATACCTGGTTCCTGTTCCCGTTGAAATGAAAAAGTACGTCTCCGATTTTCCAATTCCTCTGGATCCAACAGAATATCCAGAGTTCCCGATTCTAGGTCGATACGAATAAAATCTCCGTCCTTCACCAATGCGATAGGGCCTCCCCTTGCCGCTTCTGGTGCGACATGCCCCACACAAGGGCCTCGGGTAGACCCGGAAAATCTGCCATCGGTAACTAGGGCTACCTTTTTCGCCAAGCCGCTACCGGAAAGAATGGCGGTTATTTGTTGCATTTCTCGCATACCAGGGCCACCGATAGGCCCTTCGTATCGAATCACAAGAACTTCCCCCGGTTGAATCCTTTCATCTTGCACTGCTTGAACTGCGTCTTCCATTCGATTGAACACATGGGCAGGCCCTTGGAACTTCCACAAAGTAGGATCCACCGCAGATCTCTTGATCACCGCCCCTTCTGGAGCCAATGTACCATACAGGACTGCTATCCCACCTTTCGGGCTTAGGGGTGAATCCAAGGGATGGATCATCTCAGGATCCCATATAGTAGTATTTTCTACGACACTTTTAATAGTTGTACCATACACAGTAGGACGATCTAAACTTAAAAGAACTTTTAACGATTTCAATAATGCAGGAATACCCCCCGCTCTATGGAAATCTTCCATTGTTTTTGAACCGGAAGGATTAATTTTCACAAGGATTGGTACTTGTTCACTCTCTCGTTTGAAATCGTCCAACGTTAGATCTATCCCTGCGTAGTTCGCAATGGCGGGCAAATGCAAAACCACATTCGTAGAAGCTCCCATAGCTTCCGCTACTCGAACAGCATCTATGAATGCTTCTTTCTTGAGAATATCTAATGGTGTCACACCCATCTGCACAAGCGCTACGGCTCGTTCTCCTACTTGGATAGCTTCCCGGAACTTTTCTGAGGAGTTTGCCAATCGCGTAGAAGAGTAAGGGAAAGTCAATCCAAGAACTTCTGTCAAACAATTCATTGAATTTGCAGTACCCAGCATGGAGCAAGTGCCCCAGCTTGGACACGCTGCAGCTTCCACTTCTACTAGCTCCTGTTCTGTTATCAAACCTGCTTGAAACCTTCCAATGAACTCCCGCATCAAGGAAACGGTGAGTTGTTCTTCCTTGTAGTGTCCGGAAGGCATGATCCCTGCTGCGATTGCTATAGAAGGAATGTTGACCCGAACCATGGCCATCAACATTCCAGGAGTAATCTTATCGCAGGAAACTAAAAACACAGCCCCGTCGAACCTATGGGCTTGCAGCATAATTTCCACTGAATAGGAAATGATCTCTCGACTAGGGAGGGAATAATACATGCCAGTATGTCCCTGAGCGATTCCATCGCAAACCCCGATCGTGTTGAACTCGAACGGTATCCCTCCCGCTTGTCGGATCCCTTGCTTCACATACTCGGATAAGATTCGTAACGGTATGCAACCAGGCACAATCTCGTTATAGGAACTGACAACCGCAATCAAAGGCTTACCTAGATCCTCTCTCCTTACCCCCACGCTGTGCAACAGAGCTCGACTAGTAGCGCCCGATAAACCTTCTGTAATAGCTTTACTTCGCATTTACAATACATTCCCCTCTTCATCAAACTTCATTTCGAAAGGCTCTCCCACAACTTCCAGGGAAGGGTTTTTCCTCACTTCTTCCAGCAAGGTGGTACTTACTAGAATCGATTCTAAACTGTTGGTGTTTTTAATTCGAACGAAACGCACAGCCGTCTTATCTAAGATATTGCATGTTTTAATGGCTGCCTGCATTGCTTGCCGATCATTTTTAAGAATGATCGGGATCTTTGCACTCATAGGAACCGTCGATGTCAGTGAATTGGGGTACGTCTGATCGAATTTAAACTTTTTATAGGCTCGAAGAGTAGAAAAATCTACGATACCCAAACCATTGGCATTCCCATGGGAAGCATCGGTAACATCTAATACAGCAATTCTTGTGATCTTCGGCCCCCCAGAGATAAACGGTGTATGGTATCTTCCAACCACATTCGTATCGAACCCTGTCCCACTGATATCCTTTCCTATTTCGTCTATAATCAATACATCTAGCGAATCAAACAGAAGTCTAGGACATAACCGTCTAGCTTCTTCCAACAATAGTGGTTCTGTAGTTTCTATTTCTTCTGGGAAAAGAGGAATGATCCTACACGTCTCATGGTACGCATTCTCTATCAACCCTATTCCAAATAAGATTCTTCCAGAAGACAACACCACCTTTCCAATGGCAGGAATGTTTTCCGCCATTTTCCCAAATCCCAACTCGTGACAAATATCGGCACCCTTCTGCTTCCCCAGACCAATGGTAATCATTTTCATCAGTCCACTTTCGAAAGGTCCTCGAAAAGACACGTGGGGTTTGATTCTGTTCACGAGGATGATCCCGTCCGCTTCCGAGGCATATCTATCAATATAAACAGGAAGCCCATTGGAACTGGTTCCAATCTGTACAGTCTCCATCGTAGCCTTGATAGGAACGCCAAGGTAGTCTTCCGTGAATCCCATTTCTTCCAGCATCGACCGTTGACCTTCCGCGGTTGCCCCCCCATGACTTCCCATCGCAGGAATAACAAATGGTACCGTTCCTACTTTTTTAAGCTCCTCAATTAGTAGTTTGACTAGAAAGGGTTGATTGGAAATCCCTCTACTCCCAACGGTGATGGCAACCTTCATCCCTTTCCGTAAACGAGAAAATAGATTTTTGGCTTCAATCTGATTAAGAAACTCTTTTTTCAAATCTACAATAACAGGACGTTCGAACTTTTGCTTTACCTGTACCACCCTAGGGATGGGGATTCCCTCTAGTAACCGATCGATCGTATCCATTCCAGTAACTCCTCGTAAAACAGCATCGCTAAGGTTTGATTGCTACCCGTAGACAATCATGGCTCGTAGCAGCCAAGGTAAATCCTTCTTTCCATTGTTCTAAAGGAAACACGTGGGTTACTAGAGGTTCCAATTGCACTTTACCTGTCGAAACGAGATGGATGGCTGTTAACCAATCATAGGGTATCTGAGATATTTCTCCCCTAATATCGAGTTCTTTCACAATGATTTTATGGGTGTCTACAGGAGCTACTATGCCTCCACGAATACCTCCACCGGCCCACATAACCCTGCCACCTTTACGCACAATATCGATAGACTGTGCGATTGGCTCCACCTCTCCAGTGTTCTCTAATACTACATCCACACCGATACCACCCGTCATTTCTTTCACTTTCGACCAAAGGTCTTCCTTCTCCACATTCACAACCACATCCGCACCAAGTTTTCGAGCCATTGCCAAACGTAATGGTTCATCCCGAGTTATCCCTGACATCAAGATAGGTCCCGCGCCAATCGCTTTGCAAACTTGAAGCATTAAAAGTCCTCTAGCCCCAGGACCCAGTATGGCAACTGACTCTCCAGCCTTTACTCCCATTCTAGTAATGATACTATGAACAGAACCCGCAGTAGGTTCCATCAGTACCGCGGCTTGTGTGGGAACAGAATCGGGAAGTTTATGAAGCTGCCATTCCGGCCACATGGTATACTTGGCAAAGCCTCCCCCTGTAACGAAATGAGCACGCCCCATCATGGGCTCTAAAGTGTTACAGATATTGTACCTTCCTTCCCTACAAGCGGGGCAATGGCCACAGTAGAAGGTTACAATTTCATGGACTACTCTATCGCCTGGTTTTACGCGGGTTACTTCTTTTCCTACCTCCCGTACAATGCTTACTATCTCATGTCCGCTCACTACTGGAGCAGGAACATGTTTCAATTTCGCTTTTTCCGAATCATCGGCAAGAAACTTATGGATATCACTTCCACAGATTCCGCAGTACTGTACTTCTACTAGTACATCGTGGGGGGCAAACCTATTCTTCCCAATTTCCGGAACTGGAACTTCTTCCAGCTTCAGAGAACCATCTGGATGCGCAACTAAACCAAGCATCTTTTTGCTCATAACTACCGCTCCTTCAAAATATTTATTTGAATTTTCCTTTAATGAATCGGATTAAAGGAGTAGATTGAAGTATCGAGAGAATGGAAACTATAAATAATATCACTGCTATGGGGCTCTTCAGAAAGATCAACCAACTGCCATGTCCTATGAGAAGAGACTGATAGAGGCTGTTGTTCATCATCTTGCCTAGGATCAAACCTAGCACCATTGGAGCCGTTGGCATCTTCACTTTCTCCATCACATACCCAAGCAGACCAAATAAAAACATCATGATTACATCGAAATAACTATTATTGATGGAGAAGGATCCAATCACACAGAGAACAACGATGATGGGTGCCAATACTTTATTCTTCACTCTCGTTACGATGATCGCACCCTTCGTAAACAACAAACCAATAAAAAACATGGCAAAATTGGAAAAGAATACTGCCCAAATCAGTGTGTAGGTAACCTCCGCGTACTCACTCATGAGAGTTGGGCCCGGCATGATTCCATGCACCATCAAACCACCAATCAGTATTGCAGTTGCAGAACTACCAGGTATCCCCAAGGATATCGTGGGGATCAATGCACCGCCTACAACCGCATTGTTTGCCGATTCTGGTGCGGCGATTCCTTCCGGAACACCCGAGCCGAACTCCGCTTTTCTTTTAGAAAATCTCTTTGCCTCATTGTAAGCGAACCAACAGGCAGTGTCCCCTCCCGTGCCGGGAATGATTCCGGTGAAGATACCAATTACCGAGGAACGAAGAATCGTAGGAATTAAGGATCTAAATTCTTTCCAAGCCGGTAATAGCCGATCCTGAATTCGACTAATCACTTGAGTTCCATCATCCCCTTGTTCGATCAACCGAAGGGCTTGGGGGATGGAAAAGAGCCCTATCAGAGCAACGACAAAGGGAATTCCCGAAAATAGGTTGATTAACCCAAAAGTAAATCGAGGAGTTCCCGTGATCGGGTCCATACCTACCATGGCCAGCAGTAACCCAAAGGCGCCAGAAAGAAGGCCCAGCACGGTAGAACCTTGAGACAACGAACCTATAATGGTAATCCCCAGCACTGCGACCGCGAATAACTCTACAGGCCCGAACTCTAAAGCTACGTATCCTAGAGCGGGAGCAATCGTCAAAAGAGCAATGCTACTTAGAACACCTCCCACTAACGAGGCAGTTAGGGAAATCCCTAATGCCTTGCCAGCCATACCCTTCTGCGCCATCGGATATCCATCCAGCACCGTTGCTGCAGCCGCAGGTGTTCCGGGGGTGCGAATTAAGATGGCAGAAATAGACCCACCATACATGGCCCCCATGTATAGGGAAGCTAACATCCCAATTCCCGATGCGGGAGGCAACCCAAACGTCAATGGCAATAATAGAGCAATGGCCATCGTTGCAGACAAACCTGGCATTGCTCCTACGAATATTCCAATGAAGGAACCTACAATAACAAGCAGCAAGTTAAATGGCTGTAGAATGTTACTAAACCCTAATAGGATATTATTGATAATCATTTTTTATCCTAGAAATCCCATTGGAACAGGGAGGTTCAAGAATCTAACAAACAATGCATACACAAATAGAGTAAATCCTAAGGTTACGATAATATTGGTTCTCAATTTCATTGACTTTAATGTTAAAAAGGTAATAAACAAGTAGATAGGAGTAATAATAAAGTACCCAATGGGCTGCATCAAAAAGATATAAAGGGATGTCGAAATTAAGAAAAAAAGAAGTCTTTTCTTTGTATCCTTAATAGGATTATTATCTTTTACACCATCCACACCTTTAGACATCTTATGGAAAACCGTACTAGCTATATCTATAAGAACCAAAATAAGTATGACTCCAGAGAGTAATCTAGGTAATTGATACCCTGCTTTTGGTAATTTAAGACTTTGATAATAAAAAAGAACTGCAATAAAAACGATAAAGCCTAACAGAAAATATCTTATTCTTGCTGAGCTGTGGTTCATATCTACCACCTATGATAGAGGAGAGGAGGAAGCCCTCCTCTCTTTATTTTACGCTATACTGGGACTTAACTTCGTTCCAAATCTCTTTGAATACCTTTTCTTGTGTTTTCAAGTAGACTCTATATTCTTCTCCAATCTTAACGTCCATTGGAAGGGCACGGGCATTGGCTGCAGAAATAAGTGCAGGGTCTTTAGCGACTTCTTCAAAAGCTTTTAGGTAGACCTTTTTTATTTGCTCAGGAATACCTTTGGGAGCGCTGTACCCTCTAGAAGAGCCGGCGATGATATTGAACCCTATCTCTTTCATAGTGGGAACCTCTGGGATCATGGAATCACGTTTTTCGGCAAAAAGGGCTAGAGCACGCAGGTTACCTGCTCGAATTTGTGGATACGTAACCCCCAGATTGTTGAAGCTCACGTCTACTTTCCCTGCCATGGCAGCCTGCCAGGAAGGACCATCGCCATCGAAGGGAACCATTTGAACTTTCAATCCTGTCTCTTTCTGAAAAATCAATGTGGTAAAGAAATCATCCCCTCCTACTCCTGAATTGGCAACAGTTATCTTTCCAGGATTTGCTTTTACTGCGTTTAAAAAATCCTGCACTGACTGGAAAGGACTGTTTTTCCCCACAACGATAATTCCAGGATCCGTCACGATGTTGGCGAGAGGTTCCAGGTCATCCACAGAATAGGTAATTTCAGGATTCATAATGTAGTTCGTCATCAACATAGGAGTGTTGGTGATACTGATCGTATACCCATCGTTCTTTGTTTGTTTTGCTAACTGTGTCCATGCAATCGCACCTGTTGCTCCGGGGATATACTGATTAACGAAAGAAACTCCCAATTTCTTTTCCAGAAAGGGTTGCACCAATTGCGCCAACGCATCGCTTCCTCCCCCTGGTTTGAACCCTTGTAGAACAGTGATAGGCTTGGTCGGGAACTTTGCTTCCTCCCTTTTTCCTTCCGCATGGATGAGCGTGGTAACGACTAACACAAAGGCGCTTAATAAAAGGATCCCCCGGCCAATTCGTTTTTTCATAAGGCCCTCCTATATTTAGAATTTTAAATTATGATTTTTATATTAAGAACATAAAATTTATTTTGTCAAGCAAATTTTCTTTACTATTGACGCGTTTATGAAGAAAAGTGTACAAATTGCTATCAAATCAAACACAAAAAATTCGATGCATACTTCAGGATACTTCTATACTCTAACTGCATTTTTTCTTTGGGGCTTTCAACCTCTATATTGGAAACAACTTAGCTATGTTTCACCTCTGGAATTATTGGCTCATCGGATCCTATGGTCTTTTCTACTCGTAGGGCTTCTCTACCTGATCACAAGACCTGATCCGATCAAGAATGTGTTTGCGAATAAAACTACCCTCATGCTTTTAATCGGCACTGCCTTCCTGATTGCCGTAAACTGGTTTTTATATATTTTTGCAGTATTCAATGCACATATTGTTGAGGCTAGTTTAGGATACTACATCAATCCTTTGATGAACATTCTCCTAGGTAGAGTCTTTCTACATGAACGACTAAAACCGATCCAACGAATAGCCCTCTGTCTTTCGATTTTTGGAGTTTTATACTTTACCTTGGACTATGGTCGTTTCCCTTGGATTGCGCTTACCCTTGCAACGGCCTTCGGATTCTATGGCTTGTTGAAAAAGCTTACCCCTTTAGATTCACTTTCTGGGCTTCTGTTTGAAACTGCTGTTCTATTACCCTGGGCGCTTTTTTACGTCGCTACAATGGAATTGAGAGGTCTCGGTGCTATAGGATTGCATGGATCTCAAACTACTTTTTTACTTATGCTGGGTGGCTTGGTGACAAGTCTTCCCCTTTATCTGTTTGGAAAAGGTACCCGTTTAATTCCCCTTTCAACCGTGGGATTCTTTCAGTACATTGCCCCCTCCATGATGCTGATATTAGGGGTCTTGTTTTATGGTGAACCCTTCACCAGAGCTCATATCATCACCTTTGGGTGTATATGGTCTGCTCTCGCTATCTACACGGTTAGCCTTGTTCGATCTAGCCGGACTGGTATTCCATCCTAACTCGCTCACGATGGTTATTTAGATGTTCGTGGAGATGTCGAATCGCTTCATCTCCATTGCCTTGCTTCAAACACTCCACGATCCGTTCATGTTCACTAATACTTTTCTTGGCAACTTCCTCAGGATGTTTCCATTGAGAAATATATCGCACGATACTGATGAGCACGTGAAGGTCTTCTAGAATGTCCTTGATCCAAGGATTCCCAGATTCAGACTGAATGATTTGGTGGAAACGATAATCCGACCTGGAAAAACCATGAAAATCTCTTCGTTCTACCGCTTCTTTTGCTTCGTCAATAGATTGTTCTAGAGATTGAATAATATTGGGCGTTATCATTTGGACAATCTTCTTCAGAGCCAATTCTTCTAGCACTATTCGGACATCAATCAAACTCTCTATCTCTTCCCAGGACAAATACCTCACCGCAAACCCTTTCCAATGCTTCTTTTCAATCAATCGTCGTTCTACCAACTTTGAGAGAGCTTCTCGGACTGTTATGCGGCTCACATTCAATCTTTTTGCTAACTCTTTATCATCGATTTTTTCGTTCGGTTTCCAATACCCGCGTATGATTCCTTCTTTAATGATCCCTACGATGTCTTCTGCTCTGCTTTTTTTGGTAATGAAAACAGCGGGAAACTCGAAATCAAGAGCATTTTGTTCTTGCAAGGGACACTCCTAATTATAGTAAATTTTAAATTTATTATTCTATATTTTAACTGAAAAGTCCAGATCTTAAAGCCACACCACCCACAAACACGCTATTGCCAGGACGTCTCATTTCTAAAACGGAAAAGCCTCCCTCTTCGATCGTTTTCACCGTGTCCCGATTCAAATGGCACCCAGAGGCGATCCTCCGCCACGCAGGGGTAATTCGATGGAATAGGGAAGCCATGACAGGGGTCGAGGGCAGGACGTGTTCGATGAAGAGGAACTGTCCACCCTCTCGTAAAACCCTGCGTATTTCCGCTATAGCCTTTCGAGGACTCTCCACGGAGCAGAGAAGTAAGCTAGCGACCACCGTATCAAACTGACCATTAGAAAAAGGTAGGTCTTCTGCTTCCGCTACCTGGTATTGGATGGATGAGAAGAGGGGTATCGATGGGTGAGAAACAATACCACCATCTCTGGATTGGATCAAATCCCGTATCCGTGCTTGGATGATCCTAGAGAATTCAGGGTCGCCCCCCTTTCGATCCGTGAGGACCAACTGCTGGAGCTGGTTCATTCGATAATAGGGAAGATTTGCTCCTGTACCCGTCCCTATCTCGAGCACCGTCCCCCAGGCCTTTGGAATGAGCCACTTCCGGAGGGACGCGATCCAGCGGGCCTCCATGGGGGCCATGAACAGATCATAGAATGTTATCGTTTTAAACACTTTACCAAATGTGCAATGTTGGCACTCAGGGCATCCATGGTAGCAAGGGCTTCTGAATCCTTTTCTACCTCGCCTATCTCGCGTCCGATGCCTAGATTCCAGTAGGTAGAACCCGCCACATACATTCCTTCGATCAGAAAGAAATGGTTTATGGTATCAAAGGCATGGATCGCCCCTGCTCGCCTCATCATCACGACTGCAGCTCCCACTTTTCGATGGAACAGGTTGTCGTTTGCCCGAGCCACGTATCCTGCCCGATCTATCAGCGCCTTCGTTTCAGAGGTTACATCGGCAAAGTAAGTAGGAGAACCTATGATCAGGGCATCCGATGCAATCATCTTTGCCAAGATCTCGTTTAGACTATCGGTTTCAATCACGCATCGTCTGTTCTTGTTCTTGAAGCAAGATCTACAGGCGGTACATCCCCGTAAGACGGTGCCCCCCAACTCTACCAGCTCTGTGTGAAACCCTTCCTTTCGAAGACCCTCTAGCACCCGATCCAACAACCGGGCAGTATTCCCCCCCTTGCGGGCACTCCCGTTGATCGCTAAGGCGCGATACCCTAGTGTACTCATGGCATGAGATCCTTCATTTTGCTGGCAAACTCTTGGTAGTAGCCAACGATCTGATCCTCCAACCGGTCCTTATCGGGATCTACCTCGGAAGCTTCCCGGTCGAACCATTCGGCAATTTTCGCAAGTCCCTCTTGGAAACTCACGTCAGCTTTAAAATCTGGAATCACTGTCCGGATCTTACCGTTATCGAACACACCGGGATAGGTCTTTTCGAAGAAAAGGTGACTACATAAGGAAGGGGCTGCTTGCATCAGTAGTTCGCTGGGCACATGGATAATCCGAGGCTCCTTCCCCACGATTCTACCAAACTCTAGGTACAGGTCTTCCCATCGGTGGATCTCGTCGGTAGTGGCATGGTAGGCTTGACCAAACGCTTTTGGATTCCCTACCACCCCCGCATACGCCTTGGCCAGATCTTCCACGAAGGTGAATTGCCAAGGAGTCGAACCATCCCCGAACATCACCAAGGGCTTCTCATTCCGTATCCTATAGAGGATCCCATAATTCTGTCGAAGAACTCCGATATTGGCGGCACCGATTCCATAAGTGAGGGAAGGCCGAATCACCGTGACGGGAAGACGGCGCTTTTTCACCTCTGCCCAGATGTACCGTTCCATTTCCGCCTTGTTGAAGGCGTAGGGGAATACGGGATTATCGAACAACTCTTCCGCATCTTCTTTCGTGGGTAGGGTATGGTAGGGCCGTTTGTAAGCTGCTATGCTGGAGGTGATGATGATATGACCAGTCCGCTCTGGAAAGACCCGTAGAGTCTCCTCTGCATCCTTGCGGTTGAAACAGATCATGTCGATTACCGCATCAAAGGTTTCCTTCCCAATCGACTGTTCGAGCCCCTTTTCCGCGTATCTGTCCCCTACGATGACCCGCACATCTCGAGAGAATGGCACACTCCGCTTCCCTCGATTAAACAGCACTACTTCGTGGTTCTTTTCCAACAATTGTTCAACAATGGCGCGGCTAATCACGCCCGTTCCACCCAGGATCAAGATCTTCATGGTTCTTACTTTACCTGGAAAGTTAGATTGCTGCAAGTTCTAGGTTGGCCGGATCCTAATTCAAACGTATTATGATATGTAAATATTTGACAGATATATTTTATCCATCGTATAATGATTCAATCAAACATTCAGACAGGAGGTTACTGTATGAACAATACCAAGAGACTCGTTGGTATGACGGTCTTACTGCTGGTGGGATCCATCGTTCTATTCGGTCAGCAACGGATTCCCGACCGGATCGATATGAACATCCCCCGCCAGATCACCCTCAAAGTCACTTACGATGACCCGACTCTTTGGCCCGCAAAGGAAAACGTTCCTGACCCAGAGCATGCTTTCGCGGTTATGTTCAAGGATTATGTGGAACGGATGTCTGCGGGAAAGATAAAAGTTGAACTCTTTGGTTCGGGTGCTCTAGGATCCTACCGACAGACCTGCGAAATGGTGCAGAACGGCTCCATCGACATCAACATCGGTACAGGATCTTTGGCAAACTTTTTCAAGGAAATCCAACTTTTAGCCATCCCCTACGTTTTCATGTCGGACGATGTGGTACAGGAGTTCTTCAATGGGAGCGCCTTGTGGAAGGAGCTCACCCAAAAAATGGAAAACGTAGGTTTTAAATATTTGGCCATTGGACAGAATGGGTGGAGAAGCTTCACCAACAACGTTCGAGTCATCCGCAAGCCCGAGGATCTCAAGGGACTCAAGTTCCGGGTTATGGAAAGCCCCGTGTACATCAAGTTCATCGAAAGCTTAGGTAGCCGAGCGGTGCCAATCGCGTGGAACGAAACCTATACAGCCTTACAGACCGGTGTAGTGGATGGCCATGAAAACCCCATCTCCCCCATCTATCTAGGGAAAATCTACGAAGTGCAGAAGTACCTCACCATGGACGAACATATCTGGAGCGAGAACATTATGGTGATGAACCTGGCCAAGTTTAAAAGCTTGCCTCTTGCCGCTCAACAGATCATTCTCCAAGGTGCGAAACTGGGCGCGCAGGCTAACGATGTGGCAGAACGGATGGTTTCCAATATCGTGAAGTTCGAAATCGTAGCCAAAAGAATGCAGGTATACTTCCCCACTCAAGAGGAAAAGGATGCGTTCCGCAAGCTTTCTCAACCCGCAATTGTTGAATACCTTAGGGGGCAACTGGGAAAAGATCTGGTGGATCGGTTCCTGACGGAAGTCCAGTTAGCGGAAATGCGAGCGGGATGGCGACGGTAGGATCCTCCCTCAATTCGGTGTAGCATCAAAATGATAGGCAGTCTGTTCTAACGAACAGACTGCTCTTTTTTAAGTTTCTAATGTATAAGGGGGATGGTGTGAGTGTAAAAACCACTATTAAACAATATTTAAAAACCGCGAGCGACGTGTCCTACCTGATTGCCAAATGGATCGTGCTTGTCTATATAACAGCAGTTACCCTTTTATCCATTATAGGCGTGTTTTTCCGTTCCGCAGGCAAGGCTCTTTCCTGGAACGAAGAACTCATGCGGTGGCTTCTCATTGGAATAGGGTATATCGGCGCTTCCGTAGCCCTCAAGATCCGCAGCCATATTGGAATCGAGTTTTTCCTCCTGAAGTTGAAAACTCCCGTTAGAAAGGTAGCAATTATTTTCGGATATATCTTCATCATCATTTTCCTGGTCATCATATTCTGGTATACCTGGAAGGCTTCCTTCATGGCCTGGTACCAATTGGGAGCCATCATCCGGATCCCCATGTTTTGGGTAAAGATGAATATCCCCGTGGGATGTATCCTGATGTTGGTTCACATGACGTACTTTCTGGTAGGGATTTGGGATGAAAAGGAAAACCTCCGAGAGTTCATGATCAGCGGTGGTCAATCTGAAGGAGGTGCAGAATGAATCTGGGATTACTCGTAATAGCCTTTATTTTTACTGTAACGTTGGTCATTGGGATTCCCATCGCCTTCGTGTTGGGTTTGGTTCCCCTTCTCTACCTGATTCTTTTCAAAGGCGTGCCTCTCATGGCGATCGCCTCCCGTCTGTATGGGGGTATCGATAACTATGTTCTTTTAGCTCTACCTTTCTTTGTCCTGGCGGGAAATATCATGAACCATACGGGAATTACCCGGGACCTGGTAAACTTTTCCCGGCTCCTCGTGGGCCGCGTTCGGGGCGCTCTAGCTCAGGTGAATATCGTGGTGAGCATCTTCTTTGCCGGTCTTACAGGGGCAGCCGTTGCCGATACCGCTGCTATCGGTTCCATCCTGATCCCTGCCATGATCGAAGAAGGATATACCCCTGAATACTCGGCAGCGGTAACCACCGCTTCCTCCATCATCGGCCCTATCATTCCTCCCAGCATCATCATGGTAATCTACGCGTCGGTAACGGGAGAGTCCGTGGGCGCTCTTTTCATGGGAGGATTCATTCCCGGCTTATTGGTGGCTCTCTCCCTCATGGTTCTGGCCTACTACTACGCGGTGAAAGAAAACCACCCCAGACGCACCGAACCCATCCCGAGAGCGGAAGCGATTCGAATCATCCGAAGGTCCATCGTGGCCCTCCTCGTTCCCCTCATCATAATCGGAGGGATCCTGAGCGGTCTGTTTACACCTACGGAAGCCGCCTCCATCGCCTGTCTGTATGCGTTTTTAGTGGGAGTATTCTACTATCGTAGCCTCAAACTGAAAGACCTGATCGATAGCTTGATCAACGCGGGCGTGGTGGCAGCTACCATCCTCATCATCATATCCACCAGCCAGGTGTTTTCCATGGTATTGACCCTGGAACGGATCCCAGAGCAGATCGCTAAACTCCTCACCAGTTTCATTTCCAACAAGTACCTGTTCCTGTTGTTCGCAAACGTGCTCTTCTTCATCATGGGGATGTTCATGGAGATCTCCGCCACGGTCATCATGCTCACTCCGATTCTCCTCCCGGTAGCTATTTCCTATGGAATCCACCCCCTGCACTTCGCCTTAGTGATGCTGGTCAACCTGAACATAGGGCTTACCACGCCGCCGGTAGGGGTCTGCCTCTTTACCGCCGTGCCCATCGCGAAGGTTCCGCTGGAAAAGATTGTAAGCAAAGTGATGCCCTTTGTGGCCGCGGAAATGGTAGCGGTTCTCCTGATCACCTATGTGCCGGAATTGATCCTGTTTCTACCTAGGGTGGCGGGTTACTTGAAATAGCACTTGCAGAGTTTTCGGCTAAGTAAAAAGCTATTATTCATATAGTCGGCGGGGCCCTACCCCGCCGCTGTTTTTTATCCTCTGATCCCGTATCGTTCAAGAGCTTCTGTGTTCACTTGGATTCCCAAACCGGGATCATCCGGTACAGGGACATACCCCTCCCGATCGACCATATACGCGTCTCCCAACAGGGCTCGACGCAAGTCATAGGAACCGCCGGAAGTGATATATTCCGCTGCCAGCGTATGGGGACAGGATGCCAAAAGCTGGATACTGGCTGCGACTCCGACAGTGGCATGGATGTGGGGAGAAAGAGCCATACCAAACGCTTCCGCTAGTACCGCTACCTTCTTCGCCTCCCCTATCCCTCCCACGTGGATCACATCGGGCTGCACCACGCTCACCGCCCGCTGCGTCACTAAATCCCTGAACTCCTTATGGGTATAGTAATTTTCTCCCGCCGCAAGCGGAATGGGAACCGTCGCAGACAGACGACTCATCCCCGCAACGTCATGGATGGAAATGGGCTCTTCGAGAAAGGTTAGGTCGAAGGCTGCGAGTTCATCGGACAGTTGCAGGACCTGCGCCACCGTGAAACCCTGGTTTGCGTCTACCATGATTCCGAGATCCGGTCCTAAGGTAGTCCGTACCGCTTCGAGGTTCTCGAGGTCCCGCTTCCGGCCATAACCGATCTTCATCTTTATCCCCTTGAACCCCTGATCCGCGTATCGCCGTGCTTCCTCGGCACACTCCTTTGGAGTTAGAGGACGTCCTTCCTTGCCGAAAAAGCCGGAGGCGTAGGCGGGTATCCGACTCAAGACACGACCACCCAAAAGTTGATACACGGGGGTCTTCAGGATTTTTCCTGTTAGATCCCATAGAGCCATCTCGATCCCCGCGATGGCGGAAACGATGGCCCCTTTTTCCCCAAACGCGTAGGCCGATGTGCCCTGTCCCAGCATCTTTTGGAACAATCTCTCCCGGTCCAAAGGATCTTCCCCCAGGATCCGGGGGGCTATGCGGTAGTCCACGAGGGCTTTGAACGCCAAAACACCCCCCCCATGCACCGGGCCGATCTCTCCGTACCCTACGGTTCCATCGGAGGCGGTAAGCCGTACGATGACCGTGTCCCAGCTATCCCACACTCCCGTGGCATCCCGGGCGGCAACTTCGAGGGGAAAGGAGAGGGGAAAGGTTTCCACTTTTACGATGTTCATGGGATAGGATGGTACCCTTTCTAGATGGAAAGTGCAATCTGATAAACGCGCTCCTCCCTAGAGAACTGAATTACAAGCACAGGGTGCACTTTATTCAAGCTCTATGAAAGAATTTTACGCACAATAATTTTACGAACAAGAATTGACAGGACCCTAATTGAAAACCAAGATAATATTTGTGCCCCTCAAGTTTGGGAAAAAGATTTAGTTCCATAAGACTTCAAAATAGTAGGTAAAAAGGAGGTTTAAATATGATCCTTCAGCAATACTCGGTAAATCAACATCCCATTCAAACCCTACTTACCTGGGTTCAGTCGGGGGAAATCGCCATTCCGGAAATCCAGAGGCCCTTTGTCTGGGACGCTACCCAGGTGCGCAACCTAATGGATTCCCTTTTTTTAGGTTATCCGATCGGCTATCTCATTACCTGGCGCAATCCTAACGTGAAACTCAAAGACGGCAAGTTGTCAGCGGGAAAACGTATCCTTATCGATGGACAACAACGCGTCACGGCGCTCATGGCGGCCCTTCTAGGTATTACGGTAATAAACAAAGATTACAAGAAAGAGCGCATCACCATCGCTTTTCATCCTGTTGAGCGAAAATTTGAGGTATGCAACCCAGCCATACAAAAAGACAAGTCTTGGATTTCGGATATCGCGACTGTTTTTACCCCTACGTATAAGATATTGAAAGCCGTCGAAGACTACTGCAAGCAAAATGAATCCGCCAACCGGGATGATATTCACGAAAGCTTGGAAACGCTGAAAGGGATTGTCAATAATCCTATTGGATTGATCGAGCTCAACTCCGATTTGGATATCGAAACAGTGACCGAGATTTTTATCCGTATCAACTCCGCGGGAACAGTCTTAAGCCAAGCCGATTTCGCGATGTCTAAAATAGCCGTCAACGAAACCTACGGAGGAAACACGCTCCGCAAAGCAATTGACTATTTTTGCCACCTTGCTGTTGCCCCAGAGTTTTACGACCAAATGATGGAGACAGACAAAGAGTTTACCCATACGGACTATTTCAAGAAGATGGCCTGGCTACGGCATGAAAACGACGACCTTTACGATCCTTCCTATACAGATATGTTGCGGGTAGCCTTTACCTCTGAGTTCAAGCGCGGCCGCCTGCAAGACTTGGTCGCCTTACTTTCCGGTCGGAACTTTGAAACGCGGGAATATGAAGAAAAAATTGCGGAAGCCTCTTTCACTACCCTGCGCAAAGGTATTTTGAATTTCATGAATGAAACCTATTTCAAACGGTTGGTGATGATCCTGCGTTCCGCCGGTTTCGTGGACAAATCCATGATCAGCTCTCAAAACGCCATTAACTTTGCCTACATTTTATACCTAACCCTGAGAGAACAAAACGAGAGCGCTGCAATGATCGAGTCCTTAGTAAAAAAATGGTTCGTCCTGTCCATTCTCACCAGCCGCTATTCCGGCGCGGCCGAAACGCAATTCGACGTTGATATTCGAAGCATCCATGACATAGGAGCCAGGAAATATATCCAAAACGTGATTAACGCGGAACTATCGGACGCTTTCTGGAACTTTGGTCTCCCTCAGCAGATGATCACCTCCGTTGCTAGTAGCCCATCCTTTAATGCATTCCTAGCAGCACAGGTTAAGCTACAGGACAAGGGATTCTTATCTCGAGATATAATGGTGCATGATTTGATTATTCACAAGGGAGACGTTCACCATATTTTTCCCCGGGAATATCTGAAAAAATTCGAGATTCCAAAAGGTCGTTATAATCAGATCGCCAACTATGCCATAACGCAGAGCGAAATCAATATTGCCATAGGAGCTAAATCGCCCGCCCAATATTTCAAAGAATTGTTCAAACAATGCAATGGCGGGCCAATTAAATACGGGGGAATTACAGACATGGGAGAATTACTCGAGAATTTAAAAATGAACTGTATCCCCGAGGGTATAGAGGAAATGGAAGTAAATGATTATGATCACTTCTTGATGAAGCGGAGGGAGTTGATGGCCCAAAAGATCAAGACCTACTTTCAATCGTTATAGTGACAGTTACGCACCTAATTGCGGTGCGAACTTTTTAGGATCTTCATCAACACATCCGGCCGGTCTGTGGTAATAAAATCTACCCCCTGCTGGATAAAGTAGCGCATCCGGGACTCGTCGTTCACCGTCCATACCCCTACCCGATACCCACGGGTCCGTAGCCCCTCGAGAAGGGCGGGGGTATACCTGCGTTCGTCTATCCCCGCGTACTCTACCTTGAGACTTGCCATTTCATCGGCAATGGCGGATACCCCCCGGGGGAGCATGGCGTTCAGGTACCGGCCGCCAAGTAAGGCGCAGGTTTGGAGCCCTGGCTCCCGCTCTTTCGCCTCCCGCAGGGTGGGAAAATCGAAAGAGAGAAGGACCGTGCGGTTCACTATGTCGTGCTTCCGCAACGCTTCGATCACCTTCCCTTCGATACCCGGATACCGGCTCCCATCCTCCCGCACCTTGATTTCCAGCTGGAGCTTCACCCGTCTCTTGATCAGGTCCAGCACTTCCTCCAGGGTGGGAATTCTCTGAATCTCTTTTCCATCTTTAGTAGTGTCCCGAGCTATTGCAGTATCTAAAGAACCCTTGAACCGGACCCCGGCATTGAAAGACTTCAGTTCCCCCAAGGTAAAGTTTTCCACGAATCCCTTTCCATCGGTGGTCTTCTCCAGCGAAGGGTCATGGATCACCACCGGGACCCCGTCTTTACTCAAATGCACGTCCAGTTCCACCGCTTCCACGCCCAGTTCCAGGCTGTTGGCAAAGGCGTCCAACGTGTTTTCCGGCGCAAGCCCGGCCCCGCCCCGGTGGGCCACGATAAGGGGTCTTTGGGGCGTCTCCGTACCCTTAAAGGGGGCCGCGGTAAGAGGTTGCGGGTTCAAAAAGAAAAGCAGGGCAAACTGCAAAAGTATCATCCCGTGAGCCGGCAACTGAGGACTTCTACGAATCTGGGATCTCAAATTACGAACCATAGATGTATCCTACATAAGATGTTACCTACAGAGCGGGTTTCAGGCTAAAGAAGTACCGGTAAAACTGTTCCGCTCGTCTAGCGTATTCGTGTATCCGGGACGCGGTTTCCTGGAGAATAATTTCAAGTAACGGGCTATCCTGAAACCACTGTCGGATCATTACTTCCGTTACCTCCACATGGAACTGAAACGCGTAGGCTCCTTTCCCGTACCGGAACGCTTGATGGGGGTAGGAAGCCGATCTCGCCAAGTGTACGGCACCTTTTGGTAAATCAAAGGTATCCCCATGCCAGTGAAACACCGTGAAAGCCCTATCTACCGCGCCATTTAAGGGATTTAGGGCCAAAGCCCGCAGGGCGGGGTCCTCTAGACCCTCCTGGGTAAGTTCTATATCTCGCCAACCAATCTCTTCTCCATGCCCTTTATATACCCTCCCTCCTAAAGCGTGGGCTAAAAGCTGGGAGCCTAGGCAAATACCCAAGATGGGAATCTCCGCCCGGAGAGCTCCTTCGATCAGCCGCAGGGAACACCGCAAGTGAGGGTACCTATCCCTTTCGTACACCCCCATCGGGCCTCCCAATAGAATAACCCTGGTAATACCATCTAAGGAAGAAGGAGCGTCTCCCTTAAGGGTTTCAAAAATCCTGTAGGGAAGGGAACGCTCAATTAGGTACCGCTCTAGGCTGCCCGGTCCCTCTTCCGGAACATGTTTCAGGATGGCGATCATACGGGGAAGGAGTATACCCCATTGTAAGGGTAAAAGTCACCGCGCAAAGGACTCCCCCCAACTTGAAGAATTACCACTACGTCGAGTTCATCCGAAAAGTTGGAAATATCGCAGAGTAGTATCATTGACCGCAGGCAATTTTTTCAGATACTGTAAGTTAAAGGAGATCCCCTCATGCACATCGTCGTTCCCATCAAGCAAGTGCCTGACACAGCCAAGGTAAAACTCGATCCCGAAACAGGAACTATGATCCGCTCCGAGACGGACGCTGTCATGAACCCTTTAGACCTCTACGCCGTAGAGACAGCCATCCGGCTGAAGGAACAGTACGGGGGTAAAATCACCGTTCTGTCCATGGGCCCCTCTTCCGCACATCGAACCCTAAAAGAAGCCCTGGCCATGGGATGCGACGAGGGGGTCCTTCTCTCCGACAAAGCCTTCGCGGGTGCCGATACCTGGGCTACTTCCTATGCCCTTTCCACCGCGATCCGGGAAAGCGTACCTTACGATCTGATCATCACCGGCGAGCGGGCCACCGATGGGGACACGGGGCAGGTAGGGCCTGGAATCGCCGCTTGGCTCAATATACCCGTGGCGACCTACGTGGCCAGGATAGAGAACTTCGATGGAACGCGATTTACCCTAGCCCGGCTCACCGAAGAGGGATATGAACGGCTTTCGGTGCCCCTGCCTTGTCTTTTAACCGTTGTAAAAGAAATCGCCATCCCGCGCCTTCCAACCTTAAAAGGGATAAAGCGAGCTCGGGCCTCGGAAATCTCTATCCGGGGAAAGGATGCCTTTCCCTTCCGGGACGAGTACTTAGGTCTTCGGGGTTCCCCCACCCGGGTAGTGAAGATCGAAACTCCCCAAGTCTCACGGAAGGGAGAGGTGCTGGTGATTAAAACCGAGGAGGATTTAGAGAAGGCCGCGGAAGAGTTTGTCCGGTTTCTGGAAGAAAGAGCCTTGATCTAAAAGGCCGACTCTATGATTAAATCAAGTGTCAGATTATCGTTGGCCAACGTACCACACAGCGGGAGGCGTTGCCGCGAAATAGGCCCCGCGTTAGCGGGAGTATGCTTAACATGAATAAGGAGGGTTCGTGGACTTAATGGAAAACCAAGTCTGGACACTGGCGGAACAGTGGGAAGGAAAGCTGAAACCTATTTCCTACGAACTTCTCGCGTGGGGCAGGAACCTGGCGGACAAACTCAACGCACCCCTTGTTTCCGTCGTGATGGGTAACGGCATTCCAAGGGAGACTCTGGAGACGCTTGTTCACTATGGGGCCGATGAGGTGTACTGCGTCCAGCATCCGCGGTTATCCCATTTCACCTGTGAGTCGTACGCTCGGGTGTTGGAACGGTTGATCCAAACGCGCAGGCCAACGATCCTCTTGGGTGGGGCCACTACCACGGGTCGGACCCTTCTGCCTTACTTGGCTGTTAAGGTGGGGACTGGACTTACAGCCGATTGCACGGCTCTAGACATAGAACCGGGAACAGGGAACCTCCTACAGACCCGTCCGGCCATTGGGGGAAACATCATGGCCACGATAAAAACACCCAACCACCGGCCCCAGATGGCCACGGTCCGGCCGCGTTCAAAAAAGCCCCTGTGCCCCGACCCTACACGGAAAGGAAGAATCGAGACCATCGAAGCGCCGGAGGAATGGATGGATAACCGAGTACAATTTCTGGAACTCCAAGCTTTGGATGAAGATGGGAATAGCCTTGAATCGGCCGATATCGTAGTCTCTGGCGGCAAAGGACTTAAGAAAGCCGAAAACTTTTCCCTTATCCGCGGCTTAGCGGAAGAGCTCGGCGCCGCCATCGGAGCAAGCCGGGAAGCGGTAGAACGGGGATGGATTTCCTATCCCCACCAGGTAGGCTTGAGCGGCAAGACTATCTCGCCAAAACTATACATCGCGGTAGGAATCTCTGGGTCCATCCAGCACTTGGCGGGCATCAAATCGAGCGAAACCATCCTGGCCGTGAACTCCGATCCAGGGGCACCGATCTTCCAGGTAGCCAACTTCGGAATCGTGGGTGACTTGTTCCAAGTGATCCCTAGGATCCGCGACCGGTTGCGGGAGTATCGGATGAGGAAACAACAGGAGGGAACCCATGGTTGCGAAGAATAGGGCTCGCCCTGGCGAACACCATGACAAGGAAAACCCAACCACAGCCTCGACCCTTGCCGCCGGTGTGATTCACGAGTTGCAGAGCATCGTGGGGCCATCTTACGTGTGGACAGATCCCGAAAAGATGGAAGCTTACAGTCACGACGAGACAGACGCCAAGACCTACGGACACATGCCCGACGTGGTGGTGTTCCCCAAAACTACCGAAGAAGTCTGCCGTATAGTAAAGCTGGCCAATCAGTATCGCGTGCCTATCGTTCCCCGAGGAGCGGGCTCTGGCCTTTCCGGCGGCGCCATTCCTCATCAGGGAGGAATCGTGGTGTCTCTAGAACGGATGAATGCGCTCATCGAGCTGGACACCGCCAACATGGTGGCGGTAGTGGAGGCGGGGATGGTTACTAACGACTTGGCCCGCAAGGTTACGGAACACGGTCTATTCTACGCTGGATACCCCATGAGCCTGGAAACCTGCTGTATCGGAGGCAACATCGCAGAGAACGCGGGAGGAGGGAAAGCGATCAAGTACGGGGTCACGGGCCGCTACATCCTGGGGATCGAGTTGGTGACCCCCACGGGGGAATCGGTCTGGCTCGGGGGAAAACTTTCGAAGGACGTTACCGGATACGACCTAAAGTCCCTCGTGATCGGCTCCGAGGGCACCCTCGGGATCGTGACCAAAGCCATCGTAAAGCTCATTGGTCTTCCGAAGGCATGGGCGGATCTCTTAGTACTGTTCCATACCCCGCAGGAAGCGATCAACGCCGTACCCCGCATCCTCACCCAGGGGGTGGTACCCGTGAGCATCGAGTTCATGGATCGCCTCTCCATCCAGACCAGCTGCCGCTACCTGAACGAAACCCTTCCCTACGAGAAAGCGGGCGCCCTGCTCCTGATCGAGGTGGACGGCACCAACCCCGAGCAGGTGGAAACTGACATGATTACGGTGGGCGAGCTATGCGAGGAACAGGGAGCCCTCGAGGTGTATGTAGCCCAGGACAAGAACAACCGGGAGCGTATCTGGAACGTGCGGCGGAACATCGCCGAAGCTTTCAAGGTGTACTGTCCGGTCCAGAGCCTGGAAGACATCGTGGTACCCCCAAGCCGGATCCCCGATCTAATCCCGGAACTGGAAAAATTAAGCGCTAAGTACGGGATCCAGATCCCCTGCTACGGTCACGCGGGGGACGGGAACCTCCACGCCACCTTGGTGAAAGACCCAAAGATGGACATGGAGACGTGGAAGAGGGTGGAGGATTCCTGCCTCCGGGAACTGTACGCAGCCGTGGCCCGGTTAGGAGGAAAGATCAGCGGCGAGCACGGCATCGGGATCAAGCGGAAGAAGTATTTCCAGGAGATCGCGAACCCTGTGGAACTGGAACTGATGCGGGCCCTCAAAAAAGCGTGGGATCCGAAAAATATCATGAACCCGGGAAAGATTATTGACTTGTAACGGAGGGAAAAAATGCCACGCAACACAAAAATAGTGCGTTCTGGTCATTGAAAGCATTCTCCTTGACACCGTACCCTTTCCCTTTTAAGCTTCACCCATGACCGACTATCTATGGCTTGTATTCGCGCTTCTTTCCGCGGCAACGGCATCCCTCGTGGCGATCTTCGGGAAGATTGGCTTGCAGGGAATCGATTCCAACACTGCCACGGCGGTGCGGGCCGTGATCATGGCCCTGTTTCTCATTGGCGTGGTGATTGCCCAGGGGAAACTTGCCCATGTTTCCACCATCTTCGGTAACAGCAAGGCAATCCTTTTCATCGTGTTGAGTGGAGTCGCGGGAGCCGTATCCTGGGTGTTCTACTTCCTGGCCTTGAAAGTGGGAAAGGTGTACCAGGTGGCTCCCATCGACCGGTTGAGCATGGTATTCGCCATGATACTGGCAGTGATTTTTCTGGGTGAAAAGGTCAGCCTCAAAGCGGCCATTGGAGCCGCCATTATGGTTCTGGGGGCGATCCTTATTACCCTGGGATGATCCTATAACAGTCTTTTTTCCTTGACCCCTACCCCTCCGCTTCAGTATATCCTAGCGTAGATGCGAAAGATCGAATCGGAGCGGATCCCCATCTACATCTGGGCGGAAGAGGTAGATGAGGAAACCCTAAGGCAGACAAAGAACATCGCTAATCTCCCCATCGCTTACCACCATGTGGCGCTGATGCCGGATGCTCACGTGGGCTTTGGCATGCCCATTGGAGGGGTGTTGGCCACGGAGGATGCCATCATTCCCAACGCCGTAGGGGTAGACATAGGATGTGGAATGCACGCGGTCCGTACCAACCTGAAAGACCTTCCTCGTCACACTCTGGAGACGATCGCTTCTAAAATTCGTAGCCGCATCCCCTTGGGATTCGAACATCATAAGCATCCTCGCTCCTGGGAAGGATTTCGGGAAGCACCCGATCTGCCCATCGTGAAGCAGGAGTTGGAATCTGCCCGGCACCAGTTAGGCACGTTGGGCGGCGGGAACCACTTCATTGAACTACAGAAGGATCACACAGGACACCTCTGGATCATGGTGCACTCAGGCTCCCGTCACTTCGGCCTTAAGATCGCGGAGGAGTACCACCGCAAGGCGAAGAATTATTGTTCCGAACACAAGCTCTCCCTCCCTGACCCAAATCTCGCCTACCTACCGGTAGACAGCAAACTGGGTCGGGAATACATCGAGGGCATGAACTACGCTCTTCGGTTCGCTCGGGAGAACCGGCGTCAAATTATGGAGGATATCCTTACGATTATCGAGGAAACCGTCGGCCCCTTCGAAGCAGCCGAACGAATTGACATCCATCACAACTACGCCGCGCCAGAGAAGCACTACGGAAAAGAAGTGATCGTGCACCGAAAAGGAGCTACCGCCGCGCACAAGGCCATACGAGGCATCATCCCAGGTTCCCAGGGATCCCCTAGTTACATCGTGGAAGGAAAGGACAACCCTCTATCCTTCAAGTCCTGCAGTCACGGGGCGGGCCGACGCCTCGGGCGGAACGAGGCTCGGAAGAAACTCGATCTCCAGGAAGAAGTTCGCCGCTTGGAAAGCCTAGGAGTGATCCACGCGGTTCGTAAACCCAAAGATTTAGACGAGGCCTCGGGCGCCTACAAGGATATCCATCAGGTGATGGACGCGCAGAAAGACTTGGTGGATGTGGTGTTGGAACTGCATCCTCTAGCAGTAGTAAAAGGATAAAAAGACAGACTCCTTTCTAAGGCCGCTAAGCACCTCAGTCGATCAGTTCCAACCTGTACACCCCTCCATTCCTATCGTCCGTCAAGAGATACAGAAATCCATCCGGACCGGTTCGAACGTCCCGGATCCGACCGATTTTTCGGTGCAAAAGGATTTCTTCCTCCACCACCCTCTCGCCCTCCAAGACAACGCGGCGCAGATGCTGCCCAGCAAGCGCTCCCACAAAGAGGTTGCCCTGCCAGCGGGGAAAACGGGATCCTGTATAGAAGGTCATTCCCGAAGGAGCGATGGAGGGCGTCCATTGCAGGATCGGCTGCTCCATCCCTTCCTTATAGGTTCCTTCCCCAATGGGAAGACTGCCCAAATACTCCCTTCCATAGGTAATTACCGGCCAACCATAATTCGCCCCAGGCTTAAGAATATTGATTTCGTCCCCTCCGCGGGGGCCATGTTCGTGAACCCAGATTTTACCTGTCTCCGGATGCACTGCCACGCCCTGGATGTTCCGGTGCCCATAGGTGTAAATTTCAGGAGCCACGGATCTTGCCCCTGTTCTTTCCATTCTTCCCTGCCCCATCCAGGGGTTATCCTGCGGGATTCGACCATCCGGATGGATCCGTAACACCTTCCCCGCGGTGTCTGATAGGTCCTGCGCACGGTCCCGCGCTCCCCGGTCTCCCGTAGAAATATAGAGCATTCCATCTTTTCCAAAAGCAAGTCGCGATCCAAAATGCAACCCGGAGGAGGTCTTTTTATTCATTTCATACAGTACCTGAAGTCCACCTAATCGACTTTCATTCAACCGAGCGCGAGCTACTGCAGTCCCGTAACTCCCTCTCGATCCAGAGCCGCTATAAGAGAAGTAGATCCATCGATTCGTATCGAATGCGGGATCCAATATCACATCCAAAAGCCCTCCTTGGCCAGAAGCTACTACAGAGGGAAGTCCTTCCACTCGCTGCTTGCTCCCTCCTGGTCCCAAAATCCACATCCTACCCGGTCGTTCGGTAACTAGCAGATTACCATTCGGCAGAAAAGCCAGTGCCCAGGGATTTTCAAGGCCAGAAGCGACCCGCACCACACGGAACTTTCCTACCCTGGAAGTCTCCTCCATCACCACTACATGTTCAAATCCAACAGCAGGATGAAGTATTAATCCCCAATAGAATACTACTCCCAAGTAGAACAACGACAAGACGTCTTTGCGAAACACTTTGATCATAGTTCGCCTCCCCTTACGGTTGGTTCCGAGGTTTTATTCCGTTCCTACTTGTTGATTTTCCCCATCTTCTAGCCCACTCTGCAAATGTAAGGAATATGTTGACCCAAGGCAATTGTGTTACTATATTAAGATTACTAATTTACTAATAATTACTTGGAGGCCGTAATGAAAGATTTCGGAACTCTTCCTTCCAAAGAAGTAATTTCAAGGACGCAGAAGGCGCTGATGCAAAATGGGATCGAAGCCATTGTGGTCCCTAATCGAGCTGAAGCACTTAAAAAGGTGCTTTCTTTCATTCCAGAGAAAGCCGAGGTATTCACCTTAACTTCAGTTACCCTCGATGAGGTAGGAATTACGAAAGAGGTGAACGATTCGGGCCGGTATAGTTCGGTTCGTAACGCTCTGTACACATTGGACCCTAAAACACAGGCACGTGAGCAGAGGAAACTTGGCACTGCTCCTGACTACGCAATCGGAAGTGCCCATGCAGTAACCGAATCAGGAATAGTGATAGTAGCGAGCTTTACGGGTAGTCAGATTCCTGCATACGTGTACGGGGCTGGAAACTTGATCTGGGTAATAGGGGCTCAAAAAATCGTGAGAAACCTGGAGGAAGGCCTCAACCGGATCCATCAGTACGTTCTTCCCAAAGAAACAGCCCGAGCTAGAAAGGCCTATAACCTCCCTGACACCTTCCATTCCTACCCCTCTAAGATCTTGATCTTCGAAAAGGAAATTCAACCAGGTCGGGTAAAGCTAGTTCTTGTGGAAGAGCCATTGGGGTTCTAAAATACAGGTAATGCGTATGGGTGTATCTTGAAAGGTATTGCCAAACAACAGACTATCCCAACTGTAGGAACTCAAGGAAATGCTTCTCAAACAATTCCACCAATTGCGGGTCGAAATGTTTACCTTTCTGTTCTTTTATATACTGCAAAGCTTTTTCCGGTTCCCATGGAGCTTTATAGGGCCGTTCGGAGATAAGCGAATCGTACACATCGATTAACCCCACAATGCGTCCGGAAAGAGGAATGTCCTCTCCTGCTAGCCCTTTAGGATAACCCGATCCATCCCACTTCTCATGATGGGATAAAGCGATTACAGCCCCTTCCATTAGATATACACTTTGAGTGTCTTTTAGGAGTTCATATCCCCAGATAGAATGTTTTTTCACAATCTCAAACTCTTCCTCTGTCAGCTTGCCTGGTTTTAACAGGATCGAATCGGGTATGGATATTTTCCCAATATCGTGAAGAGGGGCGGAATACTCCAATAATTCCTGATAATGTTTATCCTTACCCATAATTTGAGCAAATAGAACAGCAAAGGATCCAATTCGCTTAAGGTGCGCTCCGGTTTTTTCGTCCCGGTAATCGGAGATTCTTCCTAAAATTAATAGGGTTTCATACTCCCTTTGACGAACCGATTCTTTGGATTTTCTTTCAATCAAAAAGGCGTCTTCCAGCCTGGCTTGATCCGCTTGGATCGTGTCGATCATCGAGTTGAATCGTTCCGCAAGTAGCCCTATTTCATCCGCATACTCAATCCTAGCACGAAATCCTAAATCTCCAGTCTCTTTGATATGCTCAATAGTGCGGACAAGGCGTTCCAACGGTCCCACAATATGTCGGACAAAGATGGCTATAAGAATTGTAACAATCAGAATAACTATAGTCAGGAGCACAATATGAGTAATCTGAATTCGTTTTACTTCCAAAAAAAAGGTTTCTTTGAGTTCAGTTATTGCAACTACCCAGCCGAACGGATCAAAGGGGAACGAAACACCCACCCTCTCTTCTCCGTAAAGATTCGCTAGAAACCAACCTGTCCTGGGTATCGTTCCCACAGGCAAGGCCGAGGTTTCTTCTTGGATCTGCTCAGTATGGCTTTCCAATCCAATCCGCTGAATCAACACACTATCCGCATTAAAAACAAGTATCTGTTCTGTTTCGTTCCGGATCAAGGAATATGCATAGGAACGAAAAGAATTCTTTGCTGCAGACCTGTACTCCTCTTTATCCGCCAAACGAAGGCTTTCTAGTACTTCCCACTCCCCGTTGATATAATCCCGAAGTTGTTCCGCTTTATAGGCGAGATGCCTGTTGGCTGCCCGTGTTAACGCCATACGCGACCAGAGGGAAGCAAATAAACCGCTCAACACGATAGACAAGGTAACAAGAGGCAGAATGGTGAGGTACAATTTAAAACGCAAGCGATTCATTGGTAAAATATATAGTATATGAATCGTTTTTTTGCTACTATTATATAGAAATACATGAAAACACTTGAAAACGGGCCGTTACAGCAACAAACCAATGATATGTTAATACCACTCACAAACGTTGTTCTGGTCGTATGCACCATCGCGCTTGCATGGATTGCCATATCCCTCTTTCAGAAACAGGTCGATACGATTACCCTTCGCGAAACACGATTCCTTACTGTTGAATGGAACCTACTGAAAGAGTTTAAAGTGCAGATGGACAAATTGCTTCTTGAAAAAGACCGTGAAATAAACACCCTCCGGCAACAGTACCGCGACCTAAAACAACAGGGGTATTCAGGGGAACTACTTAAAGAACTTGACATTCTATTAAAAAAAGCTGAATCGGATCGGGAAGCCATACTTTCTTCCCGGATCACAGGCGTTTCAGTCTCGGGTACCGTAAAAACATTGCATAGTAAGGACGCAGCCAAAACTACCCCTACCCAGACGGATACATTAGATGCAAAAACGCCTGCCCTTCCTCCGTTTCAAGAAGGCACAACAACCGTCGAGCTTTTAGGACAGAAGATACAATCCCTCGAACTGCAGGTAAAAATCCTCGAAGCATTGCAAACGGAAAACGAGAAAAAAATACAGGAAAGTTCTACTAAAATCTTAGAAGCAACAAGGGAAATCGAACGATACAAGGCAGAAAATCAAACCCTCCGGGCGACACTCTCTGCCGTTCAATCCACTATACCGGCACCTCCTGCTGCTTCTGCTTCGGAGAAACCTGCCGACCCCGGCTTTGCAGACGAGACCATCGAACTCCTGGAACAAAAAATACGAGATTTAGACAAGAAACCTCCTCCAAAACTGGAAGACCTGCGCGCTCTTGCCCTAGTGCGCGCGATCCTGAGCACCCCCTCCATTCGCTCCACATATCCGGATCTTACAGAATCCTTTGATCGCTCTTTTAATTCCTACGGCCATCAGGAAAGGATTAAAGGGCAAAAGGAGGCGTACCAGGCTATGCTGGAGTACCTCCGATCGACGGGTAGGAAGCACAAAGACAAATAAGCGTATTATTTCTGTTACGGCCAGGAAACCACACTCGAATATTCCACCTTCGATGTATAGGTATTCTTGCTTGTGCTTGCCTGTGCATAGATTCGGTACCTATAGGAAGTACTCTTATCCAATTGGGTTGGATCAGAGTAGGTTGTGTTATTGGTCGTACCAATCTGAACGAAAGGCCCTCCACCCGTTGAACATTCTATCACAAAATTCTGGATCAGGTTGAGATTTTCATAAGACCAGGATAGGGTTACTTTAAACTTTTGAGTATTGAAATCTACTTTTCCAACCGAAACCGTTGTTGGAGCCAGCGGAATAATCGCTACAACCGCATCTGCAGTTCTTTCGTTTGCATCATGCACCCGGATTCTTACCTGCCCTATGGAAGTACCGGCTGTGTAAACATAGGTTGATTCGTTTATGGACCCGAGAGTTTCATTATAGTATAAATCTTCTTCTTTTAAAGAAAATCGGTATGGCTTTGTGCCGCCATTGGGTATCAACTGAACCGTTCCTTCTCGTTCGACAAAAGACGCTTGCACATCCAGAGTGAGAGGTTCCGGTGTTGGAGTACCTCCTCCCGTGCCCCCACCTCCTGTTCCTCCGTCTCCCCCTCCGGTGTAAGAGCTTCCCCCATTAACTGGTAAAGAGGTACTGAATTGTTCCATTACGGTATAGGAATCGCACTCTACCAGAATAAACGTTAGCACCCCAAGAAACAGAACTCGCGGTATTACTGTTAAACGGATTCGATTCATTTTAGATTTCCTTTCCCATAAACAGACCGGGTACTATGCCCATGATCAAAATATCCGAATCAAACACCAGCAGGTACCGTACATCCGCCCCGGTAAAGAACCCTTTCCCTACCGGAATCCTTGCGTGGATCCCGATATCCACATACGGTACGGTTTTATGAAGAGGGGTACCTTCCAAAATAGATAGTACTGCCGCACCCCCAGATACGGCAATAGCCGCATAGTAGGGCATCCGGAGGGAAGTGCCGAACTGCACATTGGGCCCTATCGTACTGATCAGCAGCGGTCCTCCCTCTACACCGGAATTATTGAACATCCTGCTTGAAGTAATCCGGATCCCCGCAGCAACACTGTAACCATCCTTAGGAAACATAATATCTGCTTTCAGGCTTCCGGTAATCCCATAGTGAACGTATTTTGTGATATCTCCTAGAAGCATGATCCCCCCTAAGCCTAGGGAAGTCTCAAAATACGGTTCAGTACGCCCTATCGTTTCCCTATCGGGTTGCTTCGGAGGTTCGGCAGATATGGGTACATCAGCTTGCTCTACTTTTGGAGATTCGGCAAGTACGCCTTCAATGACCGGTTCTTTCTCCGGTCTGGAACCGATCCCCGCATGTGTAATCAAGCTTTGTACTGCTTTTGATACCTGCGATTCAAGAGAATAATCGATCTGCCATGTTTCCTTCTGTTCCGCCAGAGGTTTTTCCGGATTCTTTGCATTATATAACCTAAAGCATACTTCCGCTTCCTGATCTTTCAGTTTATAGTCAGTCATCAGCACGTAATCGGATTTTTCCGATACTTTTGTACTAGAGAAACCTGCCTTCAATAGTTCCACGCCCAAAATAAGGTACAGGAGGTCTTCAAACTTTTTATCAGGAGTACCCGATTGAAACACATGTACTATGAGTTCTTGTGAACAGATTCTGTATGGGACTAGTGTCAAGCATACCAGAATCAGTAAACAAAAAGAATACTGTTTATGCTTTTTAAACATGTATCACCCAATACGGCTTTTTAATATAAATATATCACATATTCCATTTATATCCAATAATAATACTTTTAAGAATAATTTTTATTATCGTAAAAGTGTATTCCCCAATACGATATTCCGGACTTATACTGTAAGATAGGGGAACACTATGAGGAAAAATCTTCCCGGCTGGATTCAGGGGCCGCTGCGTCGGGGATTGTTTTCCTTCGAGCAATTCTCTAGACATGAAATGGCCAACCATGCATCGGCAGGCGCTTACGCGTTCCTGTTATCCGCGTTTCCCGCAATACTAATCGTTCTGTATGGATTTTCCACCCTTGGGAAATGGCTGGGATGGGAGCTTGCCTGGGTAGTATCGATCCTTTCCCCTTATCTGGAATCCTTTGGAGGAACAGAACTCTTCATCGATCTCCTTGCGCGCCCCCTATCCGGCTGGGCTGGTATCTTCGGATTCCTAAACCTTGTCTGGACATCTCGGTTACTGATCCTTTCCATTCAGAGGGGAATTCGGGTGATCTACTCTTCTCCAAGCCGGGATAGCGCGTTCCGGGAGAATCTCCTTACCATCGCTATAGAATTGGTTAGCCTGGTGGCCCTAATCGTGATCCTAGGGATGGGACAGATTCTGAAACTCTTCTTTCAATCCACGGGATGGTTTCCCATGCGAAGACTTCTATCCGGTCTGGTTTCCCTGGGAATTTCTTCCCTCGGTCCATTATCCCTGTGGTTATTCACCTTCCTCACCTACCTGAAAGTTCCTGCCCAGAAACCTGCCACGAAACATGCCCTCATTTCCTCTATCCTTTGCCTTGGTTCGTATATCGGGATGAGCTCCCTGTTGGGGATTATTCTCAACACAGACCGGTACGGTCTCCTGTATGGAATCCTGGGTAACCTGATCGGAGGACTCATCCGGGTCTACATGTTTTTTTGGTTCTACTTTTTCTTCGCGGAACTATGTTATACCCTGGAAAACTACGACTCGCTACTCTTCGCTCGATTCCATCGGATCGATACTAGCGGGAAAACGCCTAAGGCGTTGGAGCGAAATCTTTTCTCGAAACCCCAGCGGCTTTTCAAGAAGTATGCTCGCGAGTTCCCCGCAGGTTCTACCATCTTCAAGAAGGGTGACCCGTGCGGGGAAGCTTACTATCTCTACAAGGGGAAGGTGGCGGTCTTCATAGAAGATCCCGGTACGGGAGTAAAACCTATTTCGGTCTTGAAAGAGGGAGAGTTCTTTGGAGAAATGGCCTGCATCCTGAAAGAACCTCGCACAGCCTGGGCAATCGCGCAAACGGATACTACCGTTTTCATCCTGCCTTCCTCCATGTTCAAAGGCCTCCTGAATCAGGATCCTCACGCCGCTACCCGGATGGTGGAACTGTTGGCCGCACGCCTTTCCGCTAACAATGAACAGTTCCTCACGATCAAACCTTTAGAAAAGCAGAATCTTCAGGGGTGACCTCATGCCACTGACATCAGTCTTCTACGGAAATACAATGCCACATGAACCAAACCGACCAGAACCGGCACTTCCACCAAAGGTCCGATTACGGTAGCAAACGCCTGAGCTGAGCTTACCCCAAATACCGCTACTGCCACAGCTATAGCCAGCTCGAAATCATTGCTAGATGCCGTGAAGGAAACCGTGACCGCTTTCTCATACGGTATCTTCATTCGGTGTGCCAAATAGAAGGTAACGAAGAACATGAGGCTGAAATAAAGGGTATAGGGAATAGCAACCCGCATTACATCCAGAGGTAGTTCGATAATCTTATCCCCTTTAAGGGAAAACATCACGAATATCGTGAAAAGTAACGCCATAGGGGTTAGTTTCGAGATAGAAGGAATGTACCTAAAGAAATACCACTCATCCCCTTTCGACTTTCGTAGTAAATAGTTGGAAAGGAGGCCCATAGCGAATTTGGAACAATGCATTGAACGCTACAAGTCCAGCTGCCAATTCGGAGTCTCCCTTTGCCAGATCGTTCCATACCAGTACCATGGCAATGCAACGGGCCAATCCCACGAGAATGACTCCTATAGCCATCTCGGGTCTATCCCGAAGAAGGAGGATCGCTAGAAAGAACATGACAAAGGGCCCCACGATCCAGTTCAGAACAAGAGAAAAAGATAGCATCTTCAGGTTTTTAAATACAACGGGAAGCTTCTCGTACCGCACCTTAGCCAATGGCGGGTACATCATAAGGATCAATCCCAATGCAAGGGGAATATTCGTAGTTCCATAGCTGAAAGAGTTCCAGAACTTCGCAATTCCAGAGAACACACTGCCAGTCAGTACGGCGATTCCCATCACCAGGAAGATCCATAGGGTAAGGTAGCGATCAAAGAACGAAAGCTTTTTTGTTACTGTATCCATCTACATCTCCTGCCTATCGGACAATTGAGCCGAACCCATATCCCGCGAGGGTAGACAGTACCACTACGAGGAGTACGTAGGCGGCGGTCTTCTTGAATCCCAGTTCTCCATGAATCACCAGCATACTGGGGAGAGATAAGCTCGGGCCCGCGAGGAGCAATGCCAGAGCTGGCCCCTGCCCCATCCCGCTTCCCAAAAGTCCTTGCACGATGGGGACTTCCGTCAGGGTGGCGAAGTACATGAAGGCTCCCGCTACCGCGGCGAAGAAGTTGGCGAAAATCGAGTTCCCTCCCACGAGCCCTGAAACCCATCGGCTGGGAATCAATGCCTCATGGCCCGGACGGCCCAGCAGGAACCCTGCCACTAGAACCCCGAAGAACAGGTAGGGAAGGATCTGGAGGCTGAAGTCCCTCGTGGCAAGGGTCCAATCCTTTATCTCGTCCCGGCTGAACCATCGTACCAGACTGTATACCAGAACCAGAACGAAAGCAGCGGTAATAGCGTACTTGTACTGATAGATGAAATCCCATACAGGGAGGGTTCCCCGCGAAGGTGCCCAGTTCACGAACACCAAGATTCCGATCATGGAAGTCATGTACAGGATCATCTGAAGGAGCGTCCGGTCCGACACATCCCCCGCATACTGGAACATCCTCTCATCGGCAAGACGCTCTTCGTCTTCCTTCCGGAACAACGCCTGCATAATCATGCCTATGAGAAAGGCGAATGTTACGGCACCGAACATCCGCGCGAATCCCATCTTCCAGCCAAACACCTTGTAAGAGAGCACGATGGCCAGGATATTGATGGCTGGCCCGGAGTACAAAAAAGAAACCGCGGGCCCCAACCCCGCACCTTTTTTGTAAATTCCTTTGAAAAGGGGAAGCACCGTGCAGGAGCAAACGGCAAGGATCGTTCCCGATACGGAAGCGACGCTGTACGCCAAGAGCCGGGGGGCGCTGGGCCCGAGATATCGGATCACCGCTTGCTGGTTCAAGAATACGGTGATAGCTCCCGCTATGAACATGGCAGGCACCACGCAGAGAAGCACGTGATCCCGGGCATATTCAGAGAGCATCAGGAAGGCTTCCTGTACGGCCCCTGCCATCCGGGGAGAATCAAAGGGAGTAAAGTAGGCTACTAAAAATACGCCCGCGGTAAGCAGAAGCTTACCATTGGGAGAAAGGTCTTTCTGTGCCATGGAAGTTCTAGTTCCGTTCTTTCCTGATCAATTCGGCGATCTGGTCTTTGGTGAGCACCCGCCCCGACGCCTTTACATTTCCATTGATGGCCAAGGCAGGAGTTACCATCACTCCAAATCGCATAATCTCTTCGATCTCCGTTACTTTTTCGATTTCCGCGTTCACTCCTAATTCCTTCACGGCTTGACGGGCGTGTTCTTCCAAAAGTCGACATTTAGGACACCCTGTCCCTAGAATCTGAATCCGCATATCTTCCTCCTCAATTTATTTTATTCTTTGTGTTTTGTTTTTACGATTTCCTTGTCCTCACACCGGTCGGTTTCCACCTGGATAGTGGCGTGACCGATACCAAACCGCTTTTGAAGGATTTTCTGAATATCTTCGATGATACGCTGGGCATCGCAAACCCGCATATCCTCCACGTCCACATGCCCCTCGAAATAGATGGATTTTTCGTCCGACCTCCATAGGTGCACGTGATGAAGGTTCTTCACGCCCCCTACTGATTCCACCGCTTGCTTCAGCTCTTCGTAGTCGATCCGGGGGGAAGCCTGCATCAGGATATCCACTGTTTCTTTTATGATGTTCCAGGTTTCTCGAAGGATGTAGAGGGAAATGAGCACCGTGATCAAAGGATCGATCCATACAATGTTCCAGAGGCCAATCGCGATCCCACCTAGAATGACCCCTACGGAAGAGATACTGTCACTCAACAGATGGAGATAACTAGATCGAATGTTCATGTTTTCCCGGGAATCCCGTTTCAACAGGAACACCGAGGCTAAGTTCCCCATTAGGCCAATGATCGCCACGGTAAGCATCAGTCCCCCTTTGATCGGCTCAGGAGCCACAAATCTACGGTATGCCTCTCCAATTAGAAAAAAAGAGAGGCCAAAGAGGACTAGCGCGTTGAATAAAGCGGCCAATACTTCCGCTCGTTTGAACCCGTAGGTTTTCTCCAGAGTATGGGGCCTTCCCGCGATTCGATGGGCCACCCAACTGGTGACGATGGCAGCCGAATCCCCCAAGTTATGAAGGGCATCCGATAGGAGGGCTAAACTACCGCTCAATACCCCTCCCACCACTTCGGCGACCGTGATGGTAAGATTCAGCGCAGTGACAACTCCCAGACGTATCCCCGAAAGTTCGTGTCCTTCACCGTGTCGATGTGTATGTTCCAACCCTCCGTTCTCCTTTTCCATTTTTGTCTAAAGCGCTATGCTTTTTGGTAATATAGCCAAATATCAATACACTTGTCAAGTTTAACCCAACTCACTCATTAGTCATCGCAGAGTCAGGTCGTCCGCCTGCTGCCGAATCCACTGTTCTTCATCTGGTTCGAGCATTTTGGTAAGGACATAGGCGATCAATAGAATTCCGGGAATATTCAAGCAAAGACGGGTTAGCGCAAACTTCCACCCCAAAGACTGTCCCTCGAACAGGAACATGGGAATTTTCATGGTGGACCAGGCTCCCAAAAAGATGAACACGTTCGAGAGGCTAGCGTTCTTTTTCAAAAAAACCGCCGCCACGGGAAAGGCACCATACAGAGGCCCCGCTGCCAGGGCTCCCGTTAGGAAAGACAGGAGAACCCCCCGGAAACCCGCTCCTTTCCCCATGAATCGCACCACCTTTTCCTTCGGTACCCACACATCGAACAACCCTACCAGGATGAATATAGGAGGAATCACGATGAGCATTTCCTTTAAACTGTACCAGCACACTTCCAGAGAGCTTACTGCAAGATCGGTTTTCCCGAAGTACAACCCTACCCAGAGAAGCCCCATGGCAAGAAAGAAACGATATCTTCCGAGGAATCCTTTCACATTCCATGCACCCATCCAATCACCCCCGCCACGAGAAAGGAGAACAGGAAAGCCAACAGGTTTCGCACCAAAGCCACCTTGGTGCCAAAGTACATCCGTTCCATGGGAAAGGTCACCACTCCTACCATCATAAGAGTCGACACGAAAGCGGCGATCTGCGTGTACCCTGCGCCGTTCGTTAGGAGCATGGCCGCCATAGGGAAAGCCACGAAACCTGGTATCAGCGTTAAGGACCCGACTACAGCCGCTCCAACAGTACCCAACCATCCCGATTTCACCCCGATCACCCTAGAGATCGTTTCAGGGTTTGTCCATGCGATCACGATCCCCGTGAAAAGGAGTATTCCCAGCAATTGGGGCAGAATGGCCTCAAGGCTTTTCCAGGCTTTCCTTAGCCCCTTTAGAGTTTTTTGCCTATCCTTTACCCAGGAAAGGATCAAACAGCTTACCGCGATTCCGTAAAACACGTATTCCATATAAGCGCCCTCAATTTTAGTATCAAACCCGTTGCTTTATCTTGGAATAAAGATATGAGCCCCTTGGTCTTTGCATACCTTGCCAAATAGCCTAAGATAGATTAGACTAATTTTTATGGAAGGACAAGAGCGATTCGATCCGAACCGCTTGAACGAAGTCTCCGGAATCCTCAAAGCTCTATCCCACCCTTCCCGCCTCCTTATGGTGGAAGCATTGGGAGAAAAGCCTCACTGCGTGTGCGAACTCACCGCCCTAGTGGGGTCCGATACCTCTACCGTTTCCAAGCACCTCTCGATCCTCCGGCAAGCGGGAATCGTGGTAGATGAGAAACGGGGAAACATGGTGTTTTACAAACTCCGTTGCCGATGCGTGCTCGATGCGTTGCAAAAACTGGTTCCTCTATTGGAAGAAAAGCACAAGCATTACTCCCGTATTTTAGAACGATTAACCTAATCAAACAGGTTCGTGACAAGGTAATGACGCTCCCTTGACGGATCCGATCCAACCACATTACCCTATTCTCATGGCACACGCACATACTTATAGGCCTAAGATCCACTACGTTCTCGAAGGCCCCGATAGAGCACCCGTTCTCATGTTTAGCCATTCTCTAGCTTCGTCCACGGTGATGTGGGAGCCGCAGGTGAAGCATTTCCAACACTCCTTCCGGCTCCTCCGGTTCGATACCCGGGGACATGGAAAGAGCGAAGCTCCCGAAGGCCCCTACACGTTCCAGATTCTGGCAGACGATGTACTGGCGCTTCTAGACAGCCTCGAGATCGATAAGGTCCACTTCGTGGGACTCTCGATGGGAGGGATGATCGGTCAGGAACTCGCTCTTCGACATCCCGACCGGCTGTTGAGTCTCACCCTCTCCGATACTTCAGCTCGTACCCCTCCCGAAGCGATCAAAGTCTGGGAACAGAGGATCGAGCAGGTAAAACGGGAAGGGTTAAAACCTCTTCTGGAAGGGACCATGGAACGGTGGTTCACCGAGCCCTTCCGAAAAAGACGTCCCGCTATTTATGAAGCGATCGAGGCACAGTTCTTAAAAACGCCGGTCGCCGGCTACATAGGCTGTGTGCAGGCCATCATGAGACTGGACAATCTAGAGAAGTTAACCTCTATCCGCACTCCCACTCTGATCCTGGTAGGCGAGGAAGATCCTGGAACGCCCGTATCGGTAGCCGAGGAAATCCACAAACGGATAAAAGGTTCGAGAATGGCTATAATACCCAACTCCCGTCACTTACCCAATGTCGAACAGGCAGAGCGGTGGAACAGGGAACTAGAAACCTTTTTGGATGGTTTAACTCGCTAAACTTTTAGCCGGCAGGGTCCCGATTTAGAACGAACAGGCAGAATCTGAGAATAGTTGTATCTTCTGCCGCCAATCAAAGGGTGGAGAATTGAAAAACAAGAAAAAGAAAATCCTCTTTTTATGCACGGGTAATTCCTGCCGGAGCCAGATGGCGGAAGGTTGGGCACGACATCTAAAAGGGGACGTATTGGAACCGTACTCTGCGGGAATTGAAGTTCATGGACTCAACCCGTACGCGGTGCAGGTGATGAAGGAAGCGGGGGTAGATATTTCTCACCATACCTCCAAACACGTCCGCGACCTGTTCCATATTCCCTTCGATTATGTGATCACCGTGTGTGATCACGCGAACGAAACTTGCCCCGTCTTTCCCGGCCCCGTGAAACGGCTCCATGTGAGGTTCGATGATCCACCCCGGCTTTCGGCAAACCTTACCTCCGAAGAGGAAAAGCTCGCCGTCTATCGCCGGGTACGGGATCAAATACGGGCATTCGTGGAAACTCTGCCAGAAAGCCTACCCTAAGTTCAGCTTCGGGAACCGCGCTGTTCCCTTTAGGAAGGATTCTCCTGTTCGCCCAGATCTTTCAAGCGCTGTTGGATCCATTCCTGTTGCTTCGCGATCCATTCTGCCCGCTGTTTCAGAAACATCTTTTCCTCTTCCGGGGTTAAGGAGTATGGGACTCCGTATCCCCACGAGAAGGGACCTTTAGCAAAATGACCGTACCCTCGGTGGTCTTGGTGGCATCCCCATCCCCTATACAATCCAAACCTTCCGGCACCTACGCTGGGACCATGCCCAAGGGGTCCTGTTCCGTCTCCACAAGGCATAGAAACCTCCTGCATATATAGTTTATTATGAGCTTATGCTCAATATAATACGAGGGTTTTTCCACGTCAACATAATTTTTCCTGTCTTAAATTGTATATATAGGATTGCTATCATATATTATATTTGTTATATTTCTCCATGAAAGAATCTTTTCATCAGTGGAGGATCAGATGGGGACAGTATTAGCCGTTCTTTTGGGTGGAGCAGCGGGATTTGCCTATTATAAATTCATCGGTTGTCGCACGGGCGCATGCCCCATTACTTCGAATCCATACATTAGCATCCTGTATGGAGCCTTACTTGGGTATCTAGTATCCGGCGCGAAGTGAGAAATCGTGTAAAAAAAGCCCCCTTTAGAAGGGAGCCTTGGACAGTATACAGGAACAATAAGCCGCCCGTTTAGTGGTGGAAGATCAGCTTTTTATTCGCTTCCGAGCCCTCTTTTATCAACATCTCCTCGGTGAGGAAATACGTCTTTTCCTCATGGCACACGGCGCATTCCCGCGTTCGGTCCGTCCGCTTCTTGATGTTGTGAGGATAGGTATCCCAGTAGTTGGGCATGGAATCGAAGTTTGCTTGGGAAATCCCGAACTTCTTGAAGGTATCCCGCACGGTTGGCACCAACCGGAGGGTAGCAACTTCCTTGGGATTCCGTGGATTCTTACCTAAGAAGAAGCCAGGACTAGCGGTAG
>CAKZQO010000082.1 GCA_937140905.1 uncultured Spirochaeta sp. | reverse complement strand
CACGTAAAGGGTAACGATCTATGGCTCCATACCCGTGACTATCCCGGCGCCTATGTGTTCATCAGGGCGAAACCCGGAAAATCGGTTCCTTTGGACACCTTGTTAGACGCGGGGACCCTCGCCGTGTTCTACAGTAAAGCGCGGGAATCCGGGCAAGCGGACCTGTACTATACCCAGGTAAAATACCTCCGCCGGGCAAAGGGAGCGAAACTCGGTACTGTGCTTCCCACCCAGGAAAAGAACCTTTCGGTGAAGATCGAGGAAAGTCGCTTAAAGCGATTGCTGGAATCCGATTCGGAAGTGTAGAACATTGAAGGCTTTCTCCTGTTTAGATGGAGGTGCGGAAGGGGCCTTCCTTCCTGTTGCAAGGGAGTAGGTTTTTATGGATACTTATCCTATGGAACCGAATCCAAAAGATAAAGTTCGAGAACCCATTGTAGAGGGTCTCCTGTACCCGGCAGATCCTACTGCCCTGAAGGATCTCCTGATCCGGTATGGGGTTTCCATTCCCGAACCACCTGGTTCTTCTCTCGGGATCCTAACCCCTCACGCTTCCTACGACAGGTGTGGTACATTGATCGCCCGAGCTTTCCGTGAAGTGGAGAAACGGCAGATAGTGAGGGCTATTCTTCTGGGACCGGTTCATCGGGACGAAGAAGATGCCATCTTCCTTCCCGAATCCACCCGGTTTCGCACTCCCTTAGGGGAAGTGCCCGTGGATACCGAAGCGGTGGATGCTCTCTTTTCTTCGGGAACCAGGTTCTTTAAGAACGACATTCCCCATCTGGAAGAGCACTGCCTCGAAGTCCAGCTTCCCTTCCTGATCTATCACTTCCCTGGAGTAAAGATCCTTCCCATTCTCATGGGAAAGCCTTCCCCTTCCAACGTACAGCTCCTTTCCCATTCCTTGAAGAGTCTCTTTTCTTCCCAATGGGACAAGACCCTCTTCATCATCACTTCCAACGGTTCCCTAGTTTCAACTGCCGAGGAAGCAGAGAAAGACGCGAACCGGTTCCTGGATTTGATACAGAAAAGCGATTGGAAGACCCTCCTTCAGGAACGGTCGGCGAATCGGATAGGAGCCTGCGGTACCGGGGGCGTGGCCACCCTACTTCAGCTCTTTGGATCCTCCATTCAGTTCACTCCTCTGGGTCGGGTGTTTTCTTCCGACGAGAAAGCGGGGAAGGGAGTGGTGTATGTGTCCTTGCGGATCGATCAAAAGTAGGAGACTCTTATGGAAATAACCCTTACCGAAGAAGAAAGGAAAATCCTTCTTACAGTAGCCCGTCAATCGGTAACCAGTGCCCTGGAAGGGAGACCCTATGATCCCCCTGCTCCCAAAGGAAACCTTCGTTCGAAGGCTGGAGTTTTCGTAACCATCCATACGCGGAACGGGAGCCTCCGAGGGTGTATCGGACAACTGGTGGGGAAAGCGAACTTAATCGATACAGTGAAGGATGTAGCCCTTTCCAGCGCCTTCCATGATCCTCGTTTTACTCCCGTGAAACGGGGAGAATTGCAAGACCTGGTATTCGAGATTTCCATCCTTTCCCCCTTCCAGTTGGCTAAACCAGAAGAAGTCGTTCCAGGCACCCATGGGATCTATCTGAAGAATGGATTCTTTTCCGGTCTACTTCTACCCCAGGTGGCTACTGAACAAGGATGGAACCGTCTTCAGTTCCTCGATCATGGCTGTAGAAAGGCGGGTCTACCGGAAGGATGCTGGCAGGATCCCAACACAGAACTGTACATTTTTACCGCCCTCGTGTTTAGGGAAGAGACTCATTCGTAGAGGTGACCATGGAAGCACCCCGAAAGAATCTCCGGATCCTCGAGATCGGTGGGCAGGTGTATCTGGGGATCCACGTAGCATCCGGGAAAGGGATACAGTCTTTCATCCGATTCTTTACCCCTCAGGACCGGAAAGGCTGGATCCTCACGGAAAAGGGGATGGAAGGATGGGATATTCTGGGTTTCTCGGAAGTAGAGGGGGATTTGTACTTGTATGGTCCTCCTTTCGAGTCGGTCCCTGAACCCTTTACCAGTCTTTTGGATACCCCTCCAGGTTCTTCCTTGCCGCCTAGGTGGATCCTGTTCATTCGACGGCTATTCCAATGGGTCCAATCGTCCCCAGCGCCTGAAAAATTATACCCCGAAGGGATCTTTTTCATCAAAGATGGAAGGATCCTCATTCTTCCAGAACGGATCATGGAAAAGGTCCTTGCCTTGAAACCGTTGGACCAACGGATCGCCTGCTTCGAAGCCTTCAATCATCCCGACCTTAGGGGAGAACCAAACTGTTCCTTTTTTCTGGGGACCATCACGTATCGACTCATTACAGGAGCAAACCCGTACGAGGGAACCACCGAAGAGGCTCTCCATACAGAGATGAGGGAACTCTCCCCCCTGCCCGCTTCCTTAAGACGTCCCGGTCTGAACGAAGAATTGTCCGATTTTCTACATCTCGTGCTGATCGGGAACGAAAAGCCTACCCTTACGGAATGGGTGCAGAGGATCGAAGCCTTCTCCAAGCTCCCCCTCCTGCATTCCCTCACCGACGAAGAACTAGAAAAAAAGCACAAAGAAGCGGAACGGTTCCTTTCCGAAAGAACCCGTACTCATCGACGTAGAACGTTTTGGATAAAACATAGAACACGGATCCTTCTGGCAATCCTTCTGGTTGTGGTAGGCGGATACTTTGCGTACGATGTCCTCTCTAACATCCTGAGACCTCCCCGTACGGTGGGGTTTTCTCCAGAACAAGTGGTGAATCTTTTTTATTCCAGCATGAACACGTTGGATCATCAGGCGATGGAGGATTGTGTCAAAGGCAAGGTTGGGAAAACCTACATCGATGAAGTTACCCAGTTGTATGTGGTCTCCCGCATGAGAATGTCGGTAGAGTTTAAAAGTGGGATGATAGACGCGGAGACCTGGTACCGGAAAGGACGACCTCCCCTTCGACAAGGAGAAACCCTGTATGGGATTGCCGCTCTATCAATCGAACAAGAGGTGGAACAAGCGCCAAAGAAAGAAGAGCCCATGCAAGAGAAAGGGTTGGACTCTCACCGGTTCCTGGTGCGGTTCCACCGGTGGATTCCGGCCCCTCCTTCCGAAGGGGGGGTACGCTTCAAAGGCTTCCAGATCCTTGAACGGGTAATCTTGCAGAAAGAAGGCAAACGATGGATCATTGGGGAGATCCAACGTATCCAATCCGAACCTCTTCCCTCCCCTTCCTTCGAGTAGAAATCATGGATCTTGGATCTACCCTTTTCCGGTTCCCCTACACGGATCCTTCGATCAATACCCTTCTGGCCAACCTGCCCGAAGGATCCTCCTGTACCTATACGAGACATTTCAACCATCTGGAAGAGTTCTTTTTAAAACTTGATTCCTCCTTCATTGTTCCTTCCTGCTCGATCCATCACGATGTGCGCAATTCAGAACCGGACTCTTCCTACCGCGAGAACCTACGCACCCTCCTACATGGGTTGGGGAACCTTCTTCCCTCCCTCTTTCGGGGACTGACCTACGGGTTCGATCCCGCAGAGGTGCTTCGTCCCCTCTTCTATCAGGTATATACCTTCGAGGGCGAACCCTTTCTTTTCCTTGTACGCCTCGACCTGTCGGCCCACCTGCAGGAGGTGGAAGTGCTTAAGAAAGGCACCAATGATACGACTCCCCAGTACCGTTCGAACCGTCTCTACCTGGAAGCGGATCTCCTTCCCCTAGATACCATAGAAAAAGACTCTTTCGGGAATCCCTGTTTTTGGATCAAGCACTTGATCAGCCAAACTTGGATTGGGGAGGAGGGCCGGGGTTACTTTGTGCAAGGGATCTGGATCGACCGAGATCTTTCTAAATTTTTTACAAAGTTGTTCCTACCCCCCGGCAGTCGTCTATACCCTTACTACCCCTACAATTCCCGGTACCGAACCCTCTGTCTATCCCTCGCATTTCCAGAAGCACCGAGAAGGGCAATGTTCGTACCCTTACTCCATCGGGGAATTCGCTTTTTATCCCCTTACTTACCCCGCATCGAGGAGACCTTGAAAAAGACCGCTTTTTCTGAGAATTTGGAACTCTATCAACAAATAAAAGCATCCATACCAGAAGGCTGGTACAAGGAGTGGGAATCTTTACGGGTTCGACCTTACATCAATGAGTTCGATATGAAGGAGTATGTGCTTGAAGAACAGCCTTGAACACATCCGGGGGATGAAGGTTACCGTGATGGGCCTCGGTTTGAACGGGGGCGGGATAGAAGCCGCCCGGTTCTTCGCCCAAAGGCAAGCCCGGGTAACAGTGACAGACCTTAGATCCGAGGAGGTACTGAAACCTTCGATAGAAGCTCTTAAGGATCTTCCCATCCGGTATGTCTTGGGAAAACACGACCCAGAAGATTTCGAGTCTGCCGATCTAGTGGTCAAAAATCCCGCGGTTCGACCCGACTCCCCCTTCTTGCGGATGGCCAAGCGGGTGGAAACCGACATTTCCCTCTTTCTCACCTTCTTTTCCGGACCCATTCTGGCTGTTACGGGAAGTAAGGGGAAATCCACCACCGCTTCAGCCCTCCATTTTGGGTTACAAGGGGTGTATCCTAACGCTCGATTAGGGGGAAACATCACCGTGTCCCCCTTGCGTTTTCTTGAGGAGCTGGATCCCAAAACCCCTGTGGTGTTGGAACTATCCTCTTGGCAACTGGCCGATCTCCCCAACCCGCGGATTCTGAAACCTAAGGTAGCCATTATTACCTGTATCCTTCCCGATCATCAGGACCGGTATCCCAACATGGAAACCTACGTCCGGGACAAGGAGATCATCTATCGTTCCCAGACAAAGGAGGACGCTTCCCTACTCCACTACGACGACCCCTACGGAAGACGGTTCCTTTCTACCACCCCCGGAACCCCCTATGCGGTCTCCGTTGCTCCTTTGCCGGAGGGAGTGTGGGGAGCCTACCTGTACGATGGAAAAGGGGTTGTAGTACTTCCTGCCACGAAGGAAGAGGTTGTTCCCGAGAAGGTTACCCTTCTGGGAAAACATCAGAAAAAGAACCTCCTCTACGCTGGCCTTGCCCTCAAGCTTCTGGGAATCCCAACCGAGATCATTCGGACGAGGTTAGCCGAGTTTCCAGGAGTAGAGCACCGCTTGGAGTTCTGCGGAGAAATCGATGGAGTTCGTTTCTACAACGATTCGGCAGCTACCATCCCCGAAGCGACAGCTTGCGGAATTGAAAGCTTCGATACCCCCCTTCGATTGATCACGGGAGGGACGGACAAGAACCTGGATTTCCGGCCTCTGGTTCCCGTCATTACAAAGACAAAGGGAATCTATCTCTTGGAAGGAACAGGGTCGGATAAACTGAAACGTCTCTTGGAAGAGGCGGGAATTCGATACGAGGGGCCCTACCCTTCCCTAGAAACGGCTGTCCGGGAGGCTTTTAAACAAGCGAAGCCTAGCGAAACCATCCTGTTCTCGCCGGGTTGCACATCCTTTGGGATGTTCCTCAATGAATTCGATCGGGGGAGGAAGTACAAGGAGATCGTGTCTTCCCTCAAGGCTCGTAGAGTCGAGTAATGTCATATACTTCCAGATTGTCGTCCAGGAAATCGGTAAAGGCCAAAAACCGGTCATCGGGGGAAAGATTCAGGCCAGTAGGTTGGTTCCGTCCCCATACCCAATCCACGATCTGGAAGGTTTTCGTTTCAATTACCAAGATCTTACCAAACTCGGGGCCTTTCTTCTGGTAGTCCTCCGGGTTATTCCGCCCGCGGATCGAAACGAAGAGGTAACGCCCATCTTTGGTAAGAGCCAAGGTGTTGGGATTACTTCCCACCCAGAGGGAAGCCAATGGTTGATCTGTTTGCAAGGAAAACTTGGTAATCCTTCCGGTAGCCATGTCACTCACGTAGCCCATCTCCTTTTCTTCGTCCAGGACGATGTGCCGTTTGGCTCCCGGCCCAAAGGGTAGGGTTTTAATCTTTGCGAAGGTTTTCGTGTCGATCACGTCCAGATCCCCTGGCTCATAGAGGCAAACATACAATTTTCCCCTACAGGTAACCGCAAGCCCCCGAGGAATCCCCGTAACAGGGATCACTTGAACTACGTTCCGGGTAGCGGTTTCGATCACGGTAACGGATCTCGATTCCCAATTGGACACATAGGCGTACCGTTCCTCCCCATCGGTGCAGATCACCTTTGGCCACACCCCTCGGACTTGAACGGTTCCTACTTTCTGTAAGGTCTGGGCTTCGAGAATGTGCACTTCATTGGTCAGCATCTGGGAAACCCAGATTTCCCCTCGTTTGGGAAAGGAGCAGAACTCCACGAAGCCCGTGACTTCTTGTTTGGAAGATTCGAGCCGTATGGTCTCTCGAGGGGTTAAGGAGGGAACTTGGATCCGATCGATCCCTTTTCCCCCCAGAAGAGTGACGAGAAGAACGGGCTGGTCTGGATGGAACAGAACTCCTTTAGGCCATCTCCCGGTGGGGGTTTCGCCTAAAAGGCGCAGTTTTGAATCGGCGCGCTCTAACTTCTCTTCGATTTCTAGGGATGAGGACACCTCAAGATGGAACTTCTTTTCCTGATACCCGGCGGCTTTCAGGGTAAGGACCTGAAAACCCTTGGGAAGGAGGTACGTTCTCCATTCAGCCCTTCGTTCAATGGGTAAAAGTCGTTCTTCTCCCCGGTACAGCTCTGCCTCGGGAGGGAAGGTTCGTATTGTGAGCCTCCCCTGCTCG
>CAKZQO010000081.1 GCA_937140905.1 uncultured Spirochaeta sp. | reverse complement strand
ATTCTCCCTCTAACTTTGCGATTTCCTGGTTACCCGGTACCCGTTCTTCCACGGGAACAGGATTCCTGAGGATATGGACGATACGGGTAGGGATAGGGGAAAGAAGAAGGATTTCATCTCCCACTAAGAGGGCTTCTTCAATATCATGCGTCACGAAGATCGTCGTCTTGGGATAGGTAGATCGTAGTTGCTGAAACATCAGCAAGAGTTGAAATTTCAAGGGAGGATCTAACCCCTGGAAGGATTCGTCCATCAGATAGATATCTGGCTCGAACAGGTAAGCTCTAGCTATTCCTACTCGCCGGTACATCCCCCCTGAAAGTTGATCGGGAAACAAGGACAAGGCATGTTCCAATCCTAAAAGCTGTAACACCGATCGAATCCGATGAAGCCTCTCCTCCTTGGGGAGTACTCGAGGAAGAACGAGATCGAGATTCCTTTTTACAGTAAGCCAGGGAATCAACCGTACATCTTGAAAGATATAACCTGCCTTAACGTCTAAGGGGGATCTGTCTCCTACACGAACGATTCCTTCCTGCGGTAGCAACAACCCTGCCAGTATGTTCAGGATGGTAGTCTTCCCGCAACCGGAAGGTCCTAAAAGAACCGTAACTTTCATCGAAGGGAATCGAGCAGTAAAACGGTCTAGAATCGTTACTGACCCATAGGCAAACCGTACTCCTTCCAATTCAACCTTCATGCCAACCTCTTCAATCTTTTCACTACCCAGCGGAAAATGGATTCCGTAGAGTAGCTTAACACCAACGCGGCCAATGTCCAAGCAAAGACTCTTGCTGTTTCCAGTCGGAGTTTCGCTTCCTGCATTCCTGTGCCGATTCCAAGGAGGGGTTGGCTCAGTACTTCAGAAGCCACCACTACTCTCCAGGAAAGCCCCAAGGCAGATGATGCTCCCCCTACTAAGTAGGGAAGGATCGAAGGCAGCACCACGTAGAGGGCTCGCTTCCATGCTTCGATTCGAAATACCCTTGTCATCTCGATAAGCCTTCGATCCACTGCCAAGATCCCTTCTACTACATTGGTAGTAATGATGGGAAAACCCATGAGAAACGCAACGAATACAGGAACGGTTTCCGTAGGAAACCAGATGAGGGCAAGGAGTATAATTGCAAGCACAGGCGTAGATTGGATACTGGTCAAGAAAGGTCTAAAGAATTCTCTGAGAATGTACGATTTCCCCGCCAGGATTCCAACACAAAGACCCAACAACATCGATAGGAAAAAACCCGTAATTCCTCGAAGTAATGTGGCGCCTAAGGATTGGTAGAAACCTTGTGTAAGGAGGAGTGCCCAAGTTTCGTTTAACGTATCTTCCGGAGAAGGCAGGATAATGGGACTGTCCATCCATTGAGAGGCCAGTTTCCAAATAAGAAAGAAACTGAAGAAGGAGGCAAAACGGATAGTGAAAAGGGATCTCCTTCCTTCAAGGGATGGCATAGAACTCCGAATCTGGAAGCTTTCCTCCGATCGATTCCGGAGCAACCTGGAGTAGGATTCTCAGGAATCGTTCCATAACGGGTCGAGATTCTTTGGCTGGAACGAAGGTCAGGTTACACCTAGGGATTGCATCCTTCGCATCCTCACGTTCGACCCCAAAGGACAACTGAGCGGCCAAAATTCCTGCTTCTTCAGGATGTTTCTTAACCCAATCCTGAGACTCACGGTACAGGGAGAGGAAAGAATCCACAAGGGACCGATACATTTGTAGGAAAGAGAACTTCACCACTAGAGCGGTCATCGGATAAGTAGGAGTATCTGGGTAGAGAGCCCTCCATTCCTCCTGTAAATCTGAAATGATGCGAGCATCTGGTCGAGCTCGTAACACCTTCGTAGCAAACGGCTCGGGTAGAATCCCTGTCTTTTCCCTTCCTGCTATGAGAAGTTGGGCAAGTTCGACGGGAGCATATCGAAACTCTACCTTGACCCTCCCCTGTAACCCCTTCGCCTCCAGAATATGCCTCAGAATAAATTCGGGGGTAGAACCCTTTGCCACATTCTGGATTCGGTCGACAGTTTCAAGACTCTTAACGGTGGGATCCGTAGAAACACAATACAGAACCCCATTCCCAATGATGGCAGCCAATACATAGGGGATTTTTTTATTGTACAAGTTTACTGCTAGGTTCGCAGGAAGGGCGGCTAGATCGATTTCCCCATTCAAAAGCCGAGGAATCACCACGTCTGGGGACGGGTATACGAAAAACTCGGTTCGGACATTGGGAGCCAGGTTTGGCTTCTCCTGGAAGAGTTTGATCATCCCTAAACCTGTAGGCCCTTTTAATGCAGCGACGCGAACCACCTCCGGCTGCGACACGAGAGGCAGAGGGAATATCAAGGTACCGAGAATCAAGAGGAAAACCGTTTTAATCCGAACCATGGCTATCCTCCTTTATTTTTACTCTACCCGCACTCTAACATACCGTTTTTTCCCTGCCCTAAGCAACAGAATGCCATCCTGGACAAGGGTGGAATCGAGGATTCTTTCCAAATCCGTTACCTTTTCTTCGTTGACAAAAGCCCCTCCCTGTTGTATCAACCTTCGGGCTTCACTCTTGGAAGGACAGAGCCCAGATTCCACGAAAAGATCAATGGCCAGAATCCCCTGTTCTATCCGTTTGGCAGGGATTCTATGGGTAGGAACTGCATCCGCATCCCCTGTAGCTCCTCCCTTCCCAAATAACGCCCTTGCCGCTTGAAGAGCCTTGTCGGCTTCTTCCTTCCCATGGATCAGGGCAGTAACTTCCCAAGCTAGCCGTTCTTTGGCACGATTGATGGCGCTATCCTTGGCAGATCCCAATGTTTCGCATTCCGATACCGGAAGGAAGGTGAACATGAGGAGAAACCGTTTCACATCAGCATCCGTAACATTCCGCCAGTACTGAAAGAACTCGTAGGGACTCGTCAAGGCAGGATCCAGGAACAGAGCGCCCTTCTCTGTTTTCCCCATTTTTTTCCCATCTGAGGTTGTAACCAAGGGAAAGGTTAGCCCGTAGGTCTCAACTCCCCGGATTCGACGAATCAGTTCGATGCCTGCCACGATGTTCCCCCATTGGTCATCTCCCCCGATCTGAAGACGGCATCCATATCGGTCATACAACTGAAGGAAATCGTAACTCTGGAGGAGCTGGTAGTTGAACTCGATGAAGGTCAATCCTGTTTCCATTCGCTTTCGGTAGGCTTCGAAAGAAAGCATCCGATTCACCGAAAAATGCACCCCTATATCTCGGAGAAAATCGATGTAGTTCAAATTGGCCAACCAGTCCTTGTTGTTGGCGGTAAAGGCGGTTTTCCCATCGAACCCAATGAACGCATCCAACTGTTTACGAATTCGTTCGGAGTTTTCATCGATCTGTTCATAAGTCAACATCTTCCGCATTTCCGTTTTACCCGACGGGTCACCAATGCGGGCTGTGCCCCCTCCGATAAGGGCTATGGCAATATGTCCCGCTTCATGTAAATGCCGTAGGGCAAAGAATGGAACCATGTGACCGATATGGAGGCTAGGCCCTGTCGGGTCACACCCCACATAGAAGGTAACAGGACCTTTATCCATCAGTGCAGACAACCCTTCCAAATCCGTACACTGCTGAATGAAACCTCTTTCCTGTAAGGTCTGTAAGGCTCTGTTCATCAAACACCCACCCTCTTGTACTCTCGAATGCTCTGACGAATAGCGGAAACCAATTCCTCGATCTTCAATCGTATCTGTTCCATCGAATCCCGATAGCGAAGGGTAACAGTCCCATCATCCTTTGTCTGGTAGTCCACAGTCACACAGAAAGGAGTGCCGACTTCGTCCTGCCTCCGATACCGCCTACCAATCGAACCAGACTGATCGTAGAAGGTGGTGAAATGTTCCCTCAGTTCTTCTACGATGCGTCGGGCAATTTCCGGAAGGCCGTCTTTCTTCATCAAAGGGAATACTCCTACGGTAATGGGAGCAATCAATGGATGGAATCGTAGGACCGAACGGGTTTCGCCATCGGGAAGCTGCTCCTCCTCGTACGCATCGGAAAGCACCATCAACACACTTCGGGTCAACCCTGCTGAAGTCTCGATGATATAAGGAATGTAGCGTTCCTTCGTTTCTTCATCTAGGTAAGAGAGGTCTTTCCCCGAGTACTCGCTATGCCGTCTAAGGTCGTAATCCGATCGGTTGTGGACCCCTTCCAATTCCCTCCAACCCATGGGAAACTCGTACTGGATGTCGTAAGCATCCTTTGCGTAGTGGGCCAGTTCATCCGGTCCATGTCGATGCCAGCGAAGTTTGGAGGGACGAATTCCCAATTTGTGATAGTACTCCATCCGTTTCTCCCGCCAGTAGGCGAACCATTTTTCATCCTCCCCGGGTTTCACGAAAAACTGCATTTCCATCTGTTCGAACTCGCAGGTCCGAAAAATAAAGTTCTTGGTCACGATTTCGTTCCGAAAGGCCTTTCCCACCTGAGCAATTCCAAACGGAATCTTCAACCGGCTGGTTTGCATGCAGTTCTTATAGTTCACATAGATTCCCTGAGCCGTTTCTGGCCGAAGGTAGACGATGGAGGCATCGTTTTCCACGGGTCCGATGTGGGTCTTGAACATCAAGTTGAATTTACGGGGTTCGGTTAACTGTCCTCCACATTCAGGGCAGATCCTCTTGACCCGATTCTCTTCCGGAATCATGTCCTCCCTGAAGCGCTGCTTGCACTGTTTGCAGTCCACTAGGGGATCGGTGAAATTTTCCACATGGCCGGAAGCTTCCCATACTTTTGGATGCATAAGGATAGCCGCATCTAGCCCCACGATGTTTTCGTGCAGTTGAGTCATCTCCTTCCACCAGAATTGCTGGATCCGATTCTTCAGTTCCACCCCTAAAGGACCATAGTCCCACGCAGAGGACAGGCCTCCATATATTTCACTGGACTGAAATACGAAGCCCCTCTGTTTACATAAGGATACCAAGGTTTCCATCGTTAATTCTGCCATGCTGTTCTCCCTTAATTAGTGTACTTTTACTCCGATAGAAGCTGTAGAGCCCTCTGTATTCGTTTCATCGTCTCTTCTCGCCCTAGAATCTGTATGGACTCCATCAAGGGAGGGGATACAGAGGACCCTGTCACTGCTACCCGTAGGGGCATCAGTAGGTTCCCCAACTTGATTTGCAAAGATTCAGAGAGGGTTCTGAGGAACTCCTCGCTCTTTTGGGGATCCTTCTCGAACCATTGATCAATCGTTGTTAGGAGAGCCTCTAGACTCTTCCGGGCTTCCTCTTTGCTCCCCTTCTTGGGAATCAACGCTTCCGCAGGATACGGGGGTAAGTCTTTGAACAGGAACCGTACCCACTGAGAGGCATCTGTCAAGAATTTCAATCTCTCCTGAATCAACGGAATACAAGCGGTGAGTTTTCTGTCTTCCTCTTCGGTTATGGGATTGCTCAAAATGCCGTCTCTTTGTAGGAAAGGGATCAGCTCTTTCTTCAATTTCCCCTTATCCCTTTCTCGAATGTAGACTCCGTTGAACCATTCCAACTTCTTGTAATCGAATACTGCAGGAGCCTTGTTCAACTTATCTAAGGTGAAGAGCTTCTCCAGATCTTCCTTGGTAAAGAGTTGTCGGGAATCGTCATAGGACCATCCAAGGAGGGAAATGTAGTTGATGATGGCTTCAGGCACGTATCCCGCATTGCGGAACTCGATCAAACTGGTTGATCCATGCCTCTTGGATAACTTGTGACCATCCGAACCCATCACCATGGGTAGATGGCAGTATTCGGGAGGTTCCCATCCAAAGGCTTGGTAGATCAACACGTGGAGGGGACAGGATGGAATCCACTCCTGCGCTCTTAAAATATGGGTGATCCGCATATGATGGTCGTCCACTACGTTGGCTAAGTGGTAGGTGGGAAATCCATCCGATTTCAGCAAAACCGGATCTGGATTAATATCCTTGTTGGCATGCACAACGGTTCCGATGAGTCGATCATGGAAAGTGGTAGTTCCTTCCAAGGGGATTTTCAATCGAACCACATATGGTTCTCCCCCACGTTTCCTCCGCTCTGCCTCTTCTTGAGTAAGACTCCTGCAACGTCGATCGTATCCAATAGGCTCCTTCTGCTTCGTTTGCTCTTCCCGAAGTTTTTCCAAACGCTCCGGTGTACAGAAACAGTAGTATCCTTGCCCTGCCTGTACCAATTTTTCCGCGTGTTCCCGATACAATGCGGTTCTTTCAGACTGGAAATAGGGACCGTAAGGACCACCTACCCGGGGGCCTTCATCCCACTGAATACCCAACCAATCGAAGGTATCGAAGATATCCTGCAAAGCCCTTGGATCGTACCGCTCTCGATCCGTGTCCTCAATCCTTAAGATGAAGGTACCCCCCGATGATCGGGCAAAGAAGTAGTTGAATAGGGCAGTCCGTACCCCTCCGATATGCTGCAACCCTGTTGGAGAGGGTGCGTAGCGAACTCGAACACTCATGGATGATCCTTTTATTCCGGAAATGTTTTCGGCATTATAAACTAATGGCGGAGTCGGTTCAAGAGATAGAGGAAAACCATAGAGAAAAGATACACGATAACATACGTAAGGTTTAGTCCTAATACTGGTAAGAGCAAGGCAAGGAGAAGGTAGAACACCAAGAGGTTCATCACACTATATGCGAATCCCGTTATGATTCCCGGATACACTTTGGGTCCTTCCTCTACATGGAGAAAAACCAAGACCTGAAACAGTACGATGGGGAAAGCGGATAATATCCCCGACCACACAGGACCAATGACACGAGCCATTCCCGTTATGGATGCGATGGTTAAAGCCGTAACCAGTCCTCTTACCAGGATCAACTTGAGACTAAATTGGGTTTTCGGAGGCTTGACGGAAGGGGGGATGAGCCATCGAACTAACCCTAGGTTTAGGAAAATCATCCCAAAAGTTACTAGAAGAGCGATCTCCAACCGCAATGGAAGAAGCCGAAGGCCCAAAGATACGACCCCATACACGAGAATCGCCACCAGGGAAGACCGAAGGGCAGCGACTATTCGTACCGGATGGGGGAAGAATCGATCGGTGAGATAGTAGGATAAAGAGAAGAATAGAGATGAACTCAATCCTAGTATCCCCCATGGGATCGCTTTTAACAGGAAGGGAATTCCCTGTTCATACGCTAAGAAATAGGTAGACAAACCTGCTCCTAGAGGCAGCCCCATGAGGATTCCTCCAACCGCAGGACGTACACGCTTGGAAACTTCCGTTAAAAGGATTACCAGAACTAAGGTAATGAGTATCTTTATGAAAAACATACGATGGTTGTGTTAACCAAGGGGTAAAAATGCCGAAGACGGGACTTGAACCCGTACAGCCGGTTAGGGCCGGGGGATTTTAAGTCCCCTGTGTCTACCAATTCCACCACTTCGGCCTCTTGTGCATAGTACAATCTGAGTTTTCTTGCGTCAAGCGGATCTCAGATCCTACGAGGGATTCGGATTTCCACTCGAGTCCCCTTCTTGATTCTACTTTCCACCTGAATCGTACCCTCGTGGGCTTCTACGATATTCTTAACGATCACCAATCCTAGCCCCGTACCACCCTTGCTAAAGGAGTAGAAAGGCACGAAGATGTGAGAAAGCACTTCTTTTGTCATCCCCTGTCCGGTATCTTCCACGATGAACCGTACATGAGTCTCATTCGTATCCGCGTGGATCCGTAGCGTTCCTCCCTGGGGCATTGCCTTGCGAGAATTGTCGGTAAGGTTCAAGAATACCCGGAGCATCCGCTCCTCGTCCATCAGAATAGGGTCCTGAACCTTGTTCTCGATTTTTAGTTCGACGCTTGCGCTCTCCAACCCTCCCGCTATGTAGGATTTCAATTTTTCGAAGAATTGATGCAGACTGACTATAGAAAGATTCAACCGGATTTCTCCTCGGCTGTAATCTAAAAGTTCCCCAACTAGGAGATTCAACCGCTCCGTCTCTTTCAGGATGTTGGAAGCGTACTTTTTTACTCTCTCCCCGTGGTCTGAGTTCAAAAGGATCATTTCCCCATAACTCCGGATCACAGATACAGGATTCCGGATATCGTGAAGTACCATAGAAGAAAACTTTCCTAAACTGGTCAACCGTTCGTTTTTTAAAAGTTCCTCCTGGACTAATCGAAGTTCCTCATTCGCCTGCTGCAACTCTAGGTTTCGCTGCCTGAGTCCGCCGACGAAGTATTCGTTACTCTTGCGAATCATGGCGGATAGGGACTTGAGTATGGAAATGGCAATGCGACCGTTCTTTTCTAAAATTGCGTGAAAATCATCCCGGAAGATCCGTAACACTTCTAGATCCGTCTTGGCCACCACCGTAGCGCTACGGGGCAATTCATCCACTAAAGCCATCTCTCCAAATAGGTGCCCATCTGTGTGTACAGCCAAAAGATCCGGTTGAGCAGCAAAATAGTCCTTCCATACTTCTACCGAACCATGGATGATGATGAAAAAATAGTCCGCTTTGTCACCCTCTTGAAATACGATATCCCCCTGGGAGTATCGTTTTCGTTCACACACCAGGGAAAGGGCATCTAGTTCTTCATCTGTGAGATCCCGAAAGAAATATACATTTCTTAGAAGGTTCCGTACCTCCTTATCCACTACCTTTTCCATCCTTCCTGCTCACTCGTGTTTAAATAATAAAAAACCCCGCTACCGGATAGCAGCGAGGCTATACGGAGCGAGGCGCCCTTGCTTTGGAGAAATCTCACCAAGCATCCAACATGTCATCCGCATCACGGTTTTCTTCCGCGAACAAGTCTGTTACAGCACGTAAATCATCGAAGTAGATGTAGTAATTGCCATAGGTTTCCCGCATGTCACATTCTACTGCAAATCCGAGAAACTTTATGCCCGTTTGGGTACTGTAATGGGGGTTTCGCTGTTCCACCGTGGGAGGAATCGCTACTACGAGTTGCTTCCAACCAGAAAAGTTCAGTTTCCCCATGGTAAGTTCGAAGGGTTTCCCAGAGAAATCTTCTAGCAGTACCTTCAACGTATGGTTGTAGTTACGACCCGCTACCCATACGGAAATGGTTTTCACTACTCCCGCGATTCCTAGGGGCCTGGATGGCTTAATAGTAATCGTGGCAGCCCCTCTTCGGAAGAATTCGGTTTTAACCCCCAATACGTACTTGTCTTCTTCTTTGATTCCGATCTGCTGTTCATCAGGGATTGGCTTTTTAGCTGCTGGGGCTCCTTCCAACCTCCGAGCGGAAACGATTCCCTGATCCCCCGAGAAGGCCACCCGCCAGAATCCCGCATCCTCGAACTTAGAGAGAGAAATCTCCTTTAGTTTTTGCTGAGCAGTATCCGCTCCGATGTTCTGAGCTACTGGTTGCCCTGGACCGGGTGTAGTGCCAGCCCGCTCGGTTTGAGCAAAGAGGTACGGTACGGAGAGAAGAACGATCAAACAAAGGATACTTAGTTTCTTCATAGTATGGCTCCTATTTTTTCCCTTGCGCTTCAGACCAGAGCTTCTGTACTTGCTCTGGATTGGCCAGTGCATCTCCATCAAAGGGGGTTTCGAACATGTCGCTAAAGATCTTTACCTGATCTAGATACAAGTAGAAGTCATCTACCCGTTCATGTGGTTTGGTCCAAAGGACAAACTTCACCAGTTGGAGGCCTTTATACCTGGGAGCATAGCTGACCGCTTGGGGGATATAGGTAGGGATGTTGACCCAGATATTCTTCCATCCGGTGTGTTTAATGTCACCAAAATTTAGCACATGGGTAATCCCTCGGTAGTCCATCAAATGCACTTCTAAATAATAATCAAGGTTAGAACCCCATACCCAGAGGTCCATGTTCTTTACCCTTCCAGGGAGAGGGATAAGGCGAGGAACCAATTTCCCATCGGGCCCCTTTTGCCCAGGAATAATCTCGATAAAGTTGTATCCTTTACGGTCGAATTTTCCGTGGATA
>CAKZQO010000080.1 GCA_937140905.1 uncultured Spirochaeta sp. | reverse complement strand
GTGTTATTTTACACTAGATTTGAGAAAAATAGAAATAGCATGAAAAATTGAGTAACTCTAATCAGAGAAAAGAAATAAGTGACGTTAATTTAAAAAATGGTGTGTAAATATTTAGCGGTAAAAAAGTGGGTATTTGATAAAATTCTAACAGTTGGTATAAAAGTGTTCGAAAGCATTTTAATCCTGTTCCCATAAAGAAATAATGAGATACATTTCAATGCAATATAACTTGTGAGCAACAAAAAAGTGTCAACTTCTTGTGTTCGAAAACAAGAAAGTGATGCGAGAGAGCTCTTTACTCGTATTAAATAGGCATAAAATTAGGCAGAAAAGGCTAGTTAGAATGGGTGTCAAGGAATTGTATGAGATCTTCCCGAAGAATGTTCCATTCCCCGTCCGCAAAGAACGCGGGTAGGTCTCTGTCTCGTATTAATCGGCGGATGGTGGTATTGGAGCACCGAAAGAACTGTGCCGTTTCCTTGATAGACAGAATAGAGGGGAGCATGCTTTTTATTTGCTTTTCTAACTCAGGCCGCAGCATGTAACTCCTGTATAGAAGATACGAATACACGCCATAATTTACGGATTTTGCACCCCTCAATTCTGCCCATATAGAGCAGGTAGTAGACATGTTTAACAGATATTCCTAAATGTTCTGCGACTTCTTTAGGGGTTAAAAACAGCGTATCTAATCTCATGGGTTGTCCGGATCGAATCCTGCTTTTTCAGCGATATCTCGAAGGGCAAGGATTACGGCGGATGCCTTTTCTTTAGTGAGAAAGCGTAGGTCATCCACATGCGCAACTCGCTTGATCAGGTTCCGTAAACTCTGTTCGTCTTTACGGCGACTTGCTAATTCCCATAGACCGAGGATGTAATACAGTTGTCTGCGGGTGCAGAGGTATCCGCTGTTCCTAGGGGTGATGCATAGATTTTTGGTAGATGGGGGAGTGAAGCCCAGGATGCGGAAAGCGTCCATAATGTTCTTGAACTGCTGGGGAGAAGTAATCTCTTTTGATGACGAGAGGCCCTCTCCTTCCAGGATGGCACGGTAGGCTTCCTCATCTAGCCCCAGGGCATTTTTTGCTGTGTGGATCATCTTTATCCACCGCCTCCTACGGTGTTCGAGGGTGTATGCGGTTGAACCGCCTAGGGGTGATTGGGGCGAAGTAATGTTGTTGTTTTTATATATGCGATTCATCTAGAGCCGGAGGGGCTTGAACCCTCACCGCGTAGGAGGCGCCGCGGCCGCCAGTCTGCGGCTCCATGCGGGGCGAGTTGCCCCGTGGGGATCGGACGTCCAGGGCCGATCCCCCTTTTATGCACTTGCCAACAGTTCTTTGTTCACCTGTTCCCTTTTTGGTTGGACAAAGAACTCTTCTCGGCTTTTGCGAACCGCCTCCACCTGGGCTAACGTCTCATCATCCAGTTCCAGCATTGCCTCTTTGTCTGGTTCTTTGCGAACCCGGATGTAAGATTGAAGCCCCAACCGCTCCATGAGTTCTATGGTGTGTTTGGAGACACTGATAGAGGGAGGGGTTTTCCGGTAGCCGATTACCCCGAAAGCGCGTTCGATGCTTTTGCGATCCTTAAACAGTTCTTGTTTATGGTAGTCGGCAAAGGCTTTGAGGGCTCCGGTAAGTTCTTTTACCCGTTCCCGAAGGGGTTTTCCCTGCTTGGCCATATCCTCTTTGATTTTTGCAATCTGGGCGTCCCCTTCCGCATCGATCTGTTCGATCTTGCTTTCCAGCGTACAGAGTTCCTGTAGAACCTTGTCCACATCGTCCAGGTTTTTCAGGGCTACGTTTGGTTTATACCGTGCCATAGAGATTCTCCTTTGTATAAGAGTTAAGCCGCATCGGGATCAGGGCTTGTCTCCTCCGGTGCGGGATTTAGAGCGAATTCGTTCCGAATGATCTGTCGTATCTCGATGAGCTGGGAACGAACTTCCTTCAGGGTTTTGTCTGCTTTATCCAGTCGTAGAATGCCTAAAAGCACTTTCTCCTGTAGAGAGTCTAGACGGCTGGAAAGCTCTTCCAGCGCTGTTAACGTTGTTTCTACCTTCATTGTTACCTCCTATCCTACTTCTTCCTCCGGCCGACGCCGCCGGGATCTCGTGCTTTCAATCCGTTCTACTACGGACAGGATTCGGTTGTCCTCCGGCGGGCTGATCCTGCCCTGTTCCTCGTACTGTTCGATCTTTAGCAGGTACAACTCCATGGCGATCACAAAGCTCTGCATGGCATCCCGCCAATCGATCTCAGGCATGCCAAAGGGTTTGGGTAAATAGATATCGGCTGCATGGATCGTAGCGCCCACATCCTTGCGGTATACGTAGATGGAGCCGTTGATGTTTTCCACCCGGTGCTTTTTGAGAAGCTTTCCCGACACGGTAGGTTGTTCGAAGATCCATACCATTTTGGCCCGTTCTGCCTCGGGATCCCGGGGTTTGTGGAAGATCTTCACTTTAGATTCCTGCGGCGGCTTACGCATGACCCGGTTCACTCCAGCCAGGGCATAGGCCTCCTGCAGAGTGAGTTCCTCCAGCACCTGCTGGGGCTTGTCTCGGAAGTAGTCGTAGATACGGATATACCTCTGAGCTGTTCTATCCGTGAACCCGAAGTTCTGTTCCAGCCAGGGTAGGAACTGGCCATGGTCCAGGGTTTTCTTTACCGCGGCTAGGCGGCGGCCAATCTCGTAGGCGATCACCAACCCCACCTTGGCCGTAGTGGTGAGTTTGTCCTTCAGCTCCCGCAGTTCCTTCTCTGTTCGGGAGAGGCTTTCCACCCGGTACTCTTCCCGCATTTGGTCGACCGAGATCTCCTCGATCTTCACTAGTTCTCGAGGTCCTCCCATCCTTTCCTCCTGTTACTTGAAAATAAGCGATCCGGCCAGGCGAACCGCATCCACAGATGGTCTCGGCAGGTCATTCGCTACCGCCGTTCTATGCGCTCGATCGATCAATTTCGCCAGAGTGCGGACACTCCCCGCAGCCGTTTTTACGAACAGCTCCTCCGTCTCTTTCTCCAGATCCGGCCACACGGCCTTAAGGATCTTCACCGAATCCGGGTTTTTCATGGGTTCAACTTCCAAAAGCACCCCCACGCGGCTTGCCAGCTGCTGGTGGTCGTTCTTCAGGTTCTTGAGCCGGAATACCAGACGGGGAAGTCCTACCAGTACCAGGCCGCTCTGCCCCTTGTCGTTCACGATGCGGCGGATCAGCTCCAGCGAACCGTCCGAGAGATAGTCTGCCTCATCGATGATGACCAGGATGTCCCGCTCGGCGAGGGTATTACTGATTCTGCGAACCAGTTCCGGCTGTGGCCCCCGGCGGTCTAGCCCCAGCTTTTCGGCCAAATCCTGCAGGAGGCTTACCTTGGTCATGGATTCGTCCACCTCGATGAGGATTGACGATGCGGGGTTTTTTTCTACATACTGTTTAAGAGCGGTAGTCTTGCCGCTTCCTGCGGGGCCCACGATTACGGCGATGTCCCTCTCCTCGTGGGCAATGGTGAGGGCGTTCAGGATGCGCCGCAGGGTTTCCGTTTCGGTAACGGGAACGATCCGTCTGGCTCGGCGGTTCTTCTCCCGTTCCATCCAGGCGCGGAGCGCCGCTTCTACGGCCTCCGCGTCCCCTTTATACGATCCTGCCAGCCACTGACTTACAACGGATCCCGTGTAGCCAGCCGCCTCTGCCGCCTTGTTTTGGCTGATTCGGTACTTGTCCAGGAAATCTCGGAACTCTTCTCTAAAACTCATACTGCACCTCCTATAGGTCTAATGGGTTTTTTAAGGGGATTTGGAACCGGCGTTCGACAGCCGGTTGTTCACCGTTGGTAACGGGCTGTACCAACGGCTTTACGGCCTGGTGTTCCGCTCCTGCGGCCAAGGGGAGGAAGGATGGGGGGGCTGCCCCCTGTTTTAACCCGTGCTGGCGGATCCAGCGCAAGTTGGCCTTTCGTGCTTCGGAGATCTTTCGGTTGTCCAGTCCCAGGTCACGGGTTTCTGCAAACCAGTTTGCCCGGGCCGTACAGAGATAGGATCCTTTTGGATCCTGGATAATTGCTTCCTCGGGGTTCGCGAGGGACACCCGCACCAACACCTCCTGTCGAGCGTAGCGGATCAGCTCTTCTGCCCAGTAGTCTACCCCCGCCACGCGGACACCGTTCTTCTGCACGGTCCGTACGTACGGCCGGGTGAGGGCCAGAGCCAGGGTTTCTGGATCAACCCTCCGCGGGGGTCGGGTTCCCGAGGCAAACACTTCGTCCGGTGTCATTCCCTCCATACCCTTCCCCGTTCCCCTCCAGTTTGCATTCCACCAGTTCACGAAGGCTTCCAGCCCCTGCACAAACTCTTCCCAGGCGTACAGATCCGATCGCTTGGCCTGCTTGTTCAGCTTGCGGTAGAATAGCGCTGTGTCCTCCGGCCGACTCACCGTGTTGGATCCCACATAGGTTCCGGTGTTTTTGGCGAAGTACTCACAGAAGGTGCCAAAGGTGCGCTCCGTTCGCCCCTTGCTCTGTCCATGGTAGGGGCGACAGAATACTACCTCGATCCCCAACAGTGCACATCCTCCCTGGATGTGTACTAGTTCCTCTTCCTCGATCCCCTGCTCGTTCACGGTACGCACTTTCATCGTGTCCCCGCACAGAATCCGGCTCCGGTAGTCCATCCCGTTGTCCACGTGCAAGATATCAGGGGCCCCATAGAGGACCACCATCTGGTACAAAGCAACCAGGATAGAGAGGGAGGAAGGGTAGATCGAGGGGCAAAACCCTAAGATCTTGGAAGACCGGTAGTCCTGGAAAACTGTGACCCAGGGCCGGAAGATCTTCCCATCCCGGACCACTAGGAAGTCGAAGTTGTGGTGGTCGGAAACCACCTGTTCCATGGCTTGGTAGAGGGACGGGTCCCGATCGATGTACGGCTGGTAGAGAGCTTCGAACTTCCGCTTGCCAAGCCGATAGTAGTCGACCACGGCCCGGGGAAGGGAGTGTAGGTACCGCAGGCAGGCCGAATAGGTTGCCTGCGAGGAGGGAAGCGTTGTCCGCAGGAGTCTCCAGCAGTGGCTTGCGGTCCTCCTCTCAGGGCTCAGGAACCAATGCTCCAGGTAGCTTTTCTCTATCTCCGTAAGGGTAGAGGAACCCTTCGGTGTAGCCCCCCACTTGGGGACAATCCCGTCCACGCCCGACTCCTTGAACCCTTTCAGCCACCGGTAGAAAGTAGCTACCGATACTTTTCCCAGTTTTTCAAAGAGGGGCCTGGAGAGCTCCCCGGTGTTGTACGCTAAGAGGAATTCCTCGGCCGCAAGGCCTGTGGAGTGGTAAAGGGAAAGGAGAGCGGCCCGTAGCCGCGCCTCCTCCCGGCTTTTTTCTGTAGCCGTTTTGAACAACACGGGCTTCGATTCCTGATCCGGCTGGCTGGTTCCGGCCACAAGCCGGATTTGGATGTCTTTCGGCAGGCTCCCAACCACCCACCGTCCCTGCGCCTGTATCCAGCCTTCCTTTTCGGCCCGCTCATACAGAGCAGACCGGCTCAAAGAGATCTTTTTACAGATCGTCTTTGTGGAAACCGTCAGCATGGCCAATTCCCCCGTAGATGCCCTTCCAGTTCTTTGATTTGCTCCTCGTGGGATTTCTTCAGTAGTTCCAGCGCTTCGATATAGCGCTGCATGGACTCGGTCATATTCGAAAGCTGTTCCACCTCCCGCTCCAGCTTCCGCACGTAGGGGAACAGCCGTAAAAGTGCGCGGATCATGCTGCACCCTCCTTTCGGCTGTAAAAGGCATCGAGCAGTTCGTCCCAGCTTTGGTAGCCTAAAGCGTTTGCTATAGCGACCTGGATACGCCGAGAGGTTATGCGTTTGTACGACACTCCCACAATCGCTTCTCTTCTCACGTGTAGGGTGTGGGCGAGCGATTTTTTCGACTGGCCTACTCGCCTGAGCTGGTAGGTGATCCAGAGGCCGAGTTCCCGGTCCCACTCGGCGGGGAACTTGCGTTTTCGTTTGATTCGAATCATAATAAAATCAACCTCCTTGCCCCTACGGGGCGTTGGGTTTGGGGACGGTTGTGTGCGGCGCCGTCCCCTTTTTTACCCCCGTTAAGATTACGGGGGGTAGTGACGATAATAACACCATCGGTGTATTTCGTCAATACCTAATGTGCTAAATGAGAGGTTATATGACAATAGGTGAAAGATTGAAACAGTTTAGAGAGACTATAGGTGTTAATCAATCGCAGTTGGCAAGAGAACTAAATTTTGCTCCAAGTTTTATTAGCGGTATTGAAAGAGGAACGAAAGAATTATCAAGGGAATTAGTGAAAAGACTTTTGGATAGGTATAGATTGAATGCAAATTGGCTGTTTACGGGCGAAGGTGACATGTTTCTGCCGACCAGGATTATGGATCAAAAAGACACAACCACTGAAGGACAAAATGACACAAAAAATACCGAAAACGCCAAATACGACACTGTGTCGTATTTAATACCCCCAGGTACCGATGGAGGGACGATAACCCCTTACCCGTCGTTCCCCGTCAGTGTTCCGGGAGGGGAGATCGCCAATCCCCGAGAAATCGTGGTGTACCGGTTTCTACGGGGGAAGCCGGTACCGGTGGAGGTGCGGGAGCCAGATCCAGAGGGGGCGGTGCTGCTACCCCTATTCAGCCAGCCCTCAGCGGCCGGACCCGGTCAGCCTCCTATCCAGCTACAGGAGACAGAGCGGAGCATACCGGTGCTCTACACGCTGCTCGGGTCTCGGAGACCAGAAAACTGTGCGTTGGTGCGGGTGGCCGGGGATAGCATGGCGGATAT
>CAKZQO010000079.1 GCA_937140905.1 uncultured Spirochaeta sp. | reverse complement strand
TCCAGGCTCCAGTGCGATAGTAGTAGAATCGGTAGGCCCTAGAACAGTCTGCAGGAAGGGTTTCAGGAACAGAGAGCTTTCCGCCATCGTGTAGGAAAAGTTTGACGAGAGGTAAGCCTCCAGTTGTCGGGCCGTATCGTACCTTCTTACCCCCCGCAGTCCCCCTTCTAGCCCGAAGAAAAAGGATTCTCCCCGAAGGGTTCCCGAAAGGGAGCCCGATACATCGTAGGGGACATCTTTCATCCCCGTGTCCCATCCTCCCTTCGCAGAAAAGTCTCCAAACAAGCTGAAAGACTCGGAGACGAAGTGGGATACCGAAACATCTACCCAGCCCTGGGGAAGGTATACCCGGTCTCCATTCTCTCTCTTTTCGATCGTCCCCTCCATACCTATCCTTACATCACTCCAAAGGATGGGAGGGCATACGAACCACAATATCCAAAATCCCGCGCTAAAAAGGAACCCCAAATAGCGCGCTTTTTCCCTCAGTCGATTCGTGCTCCTCATCACCGTCTTGTTCTCCTTGCCAATTCCCGTTCGATTTGGAGGATCCCTCCTCCGGTTTTCAGTATATCCCCCATGATTCTTAGAGTTTCAGCGGGGGGAATTCGGCTAGCCGAAGCTTTCAAATACAGGGAAACGAAGGATCCATATTGAGCAGAAGGGATAGTACTAGCCGATACCGCCTGCACGAAGTACGCGAGGGGTTGTAAGGGTAGGGAATCGATCCGATGCATCTCTACCAGGGGGGGTACCAGACTTACCATTTTTTCCATTCCAATTTGAGGTGAACAGACCAGTTTAAGTCCTTCTTCGGGAAACCCGCTAAGTAGAGCCAGAGAACCTACTTTCATCCCTTGAAGAAAAAATGGATCCCTCTCCACCTCTTTCCCAAACCCATCTTGCAGGATCTTTCGGACCTTCAGCAACCGACTCACTTCTCCTTCCAGAACAGCCTTGAGTCTGGCGGGGGGTACTTTCTTTGCCACTCCCTCCTTTAACTTGTCGAAAAGGAGTTCGAGAGGAAGTCTTTCGGCAGATGCAGAGTTGAACTCCTGTAGAATCGATGGAGCTACCTCCCGGTAGGGCATGGCAATAGGTTCTGATTGAAGCCAGGTCTGGATGGTATCTGGTGTTATCCCTTGAGGAAACACTGACACTAGAGGCAACAGCAAGAAAAAACATACGATACCTAATGGCGCGCTTCTAATACCTTGTTTCACAGACCGTTCCTCAAACCCTTATCCTTTTCTACTTCCCATCCTGCTGTCCGCCTGTTCCGGATCCACTGGAACCACCGGATCCACCCCCTAAGCCTGTTCCACCCGAACCATCGGAAGGGCCTTCTTCCGGCATGTGGGGGATTCTGGATTTCTCACTCGACTTCCATAGTCGCATCTTGTCTTTGCCCAAGGATCGGTTCTTTACCCGCTCCCGCAATCTTTCGATGGCAGCGCTTCGGTCTCCTTTACCGCCTTCCTTTTCAGTTTCTTTCATAACATGTCGCGACATCTGGCGATAGAGAAGTCCGGCCTGTACCGGGGATACCCCCCGACGAAGATCCTCGTCGAAATTCCGAGCTAAAGCAGCCGCTTCCCGGGCAACTCGCGCGGGATCCATCCCTCGGTTCCACCCTTCCTGCTCCATGAGGGTGAGAGTTTGCGCCATCCGTTGCCTGACGAAGGCGGGTATCTTTTCTTGCTCTATCTCTTTGCGGAAGGATTCCTCGAACCGAGACTGCCACTCCTGCCTATTCATCCCTTGTCCAGAAGCCTCCCGTACAGAAAAAAGGCCTATCCAAAGAAAGATGAGCATTCCTGCCATTTTCATTCGATAATGAGATCTTGTTCCTACCATTGCCAGCCCCTCCTATAGCTATAACGGCCGTCAACATAAGCCCCAGGGTTACAGTTGTAACAACGTCGCTTCACCCCCAAACCCATCCTCCACGCGGAAGGGAACTTTGGGATCCGGAACCCAGTGTTCCCCATCCACCACGAAATTGTACGTGTACACCCGTCCTTTTTTCAGCTTGATCTTGATTTCCCATTTATCTCCAACCCTCTCTAAGGGATAACTCTTCCAATCGGAAAAATCTCCTACCAGACTCACCGAACGGGCGTTCACGTGCTCTAATGTGAACCGTACCGTTACCTCATCGGAAGGACTCCTAACAAAGACTCCTGGAACAAGGCGAAAGAAGACGCCCCCCCCGATGAGCAGGACCAATCCCAACGCGGCGACAGGAATGAGCCTTCGAACCCCCATCGATAACGGCGCGGAGGAAAAGGAAAATGACTCGGTAAAGGAAGAAAAGAACCTCCGCCACCCGGCTTTTTGGGTTTTTTCTTCTTCTTCAAGTTGTCGAATCTTTGCCAACACCGGTGTCGCGATATCGGGTACGGGTTCCGAGAACACAGGGTGAATCCCTTCCCCTTCCAGCAGAAAGGGTAGAAGAGTTCGGTACCGTTTTTGGCACGATTCGCATCCCTGGAGGTGAGTGGATAATGATTCCTTCTCGGGGAGACGCAAGTCTATTCCCTTTTCCCAGCGGTCTACCAATGCTTTTACTTCCCTACAATCCACTGGATTCCTCCATCTCCATTCGGACTCTGATTAACCATCCGATGCCCCACATCCTCTCTGTAAGTATACTCCTCTTTATCCTCTTCCGTTGCACCCATTCCCAACTTACCCACCTTCCAAGGCCTGTCTTAACAGTTTACGCGCCCGGAACAGGCGACTCTTCACCCCTTCCTCTCCTATCCCAAGGGTGGTGGCTACCTCGGAAACGGAAAGCTCTTCGAAATAGTATAACACGACTACCGTCCGTAAGCTCTCCGGTAGCCCCCGTACCGCTTCTCGGATCCGTTCGCCTTCTAAATCCTCCATCGCGAGGGTTTCAGGGTTCTTTTCCTCTGGTTCAGTTTCAGCTTGAAATACTTCCTTTATTCGATCCAATAGCCCCTTCTTCTGTTTCTTCCATCGAGTTTTCAGATGATTCACCGCGATGGCGTAGAGCCAGGTCTTGAATCGTTTATCCAGACTGAAAGTCTTTAGGGATCGGTAGGCCCGGAGAAACACTTCTTGTGCCGCGTCCTCCGCCTCCTCGGGATGTTTAAGGTGGGCGAGACAAAAATAGTACACTCCTTTCTGATGCCGCTTCACCAGGGTCTCGAACGCGGTTAGATCCCCTGTCAGCACTCGGTGCACGAGACGGACATCTTCTTCATCCTCTTTCTGATCGATCACGTGGAAGTACTATATCCCCTGTAGGAGAAAACGACAACCTGAACTCCCAGGGAATTAAATCCATAAAATCGAATCAACCGATGCAACCAAACCTCTAGCCCGAGAGTATCAATGAGTGAAACAAAAAATCCTAAGTTTGGAGGAAGAACATGAAAAGAAAAAACAATCAATCAAAAGCAAGTCGATGGCTCACCATCCTGCTAATGGTAGGAGCCGCCGCGCTGCTAGCGGTATCCTGCTCCACATCGGACGACACCTCGGCCATAGCGTTCAAATTAACCGACGCTCCCGACACGTCGGGGATCACGAACGTGAAAGTAACGGTGTCGCAGATCAAGGTGAACGAATCGAAGGATGCAGCGGACGGAGAGGGAGGAAGTTGGAAGATCCTAACCCTCAATCCCGCTAAGGAGGTAGATCTACTGACCTTGGCCAATGGAGTAACGGCAAATCTCGGGCAACTCGAGATCAGCGGAGGAACCCAGATCAACCAGATTCGGTTCGTGGTGGATTCCGCCCAAGTAAGTCTCGACAACGGGGCTACCTATGTGAATCTCACCGTGCCAAGTAACTCCGTGAAGATCGTCAACGCCTTTCAGGTTCCCCTGTCGGGAAGTATCAGTATCGTGTTGGACTTCGATGTGTCTAGATCCATCGTGAAAACCGGGAACAACCAGTACATCCTGAAGCCGGCGATCCGGTCCATCGTGGAGAACGAAGCGGGATGGATTCTCGGAACCGCTCCTGCAACAGCAACAGTCTACGCGTACAAGAATGGGGTCTATGTGGAAGGAATAGAACCTACTGCAAGTTCCGATCGGGACAATGACGGAACACTGGATCCTGCTTTCCCCAATGCCTATGCTAGCACCATCGTGAAATCGGACGGCA
>CAKZQO010000078.1 GCA_937140905.1 uncultured Spirochaeta sp. | reverse complement strand
GGATAGCCTCGATGGTAGGTACAATCCCTCGCTGTACTCCGTTTGCATCGATTAACCGAACCTCACGAACTCGGATCGCTTCATTGATCCGTAAATCTTTTGAAGACAATCGACCTCCTTGGTTTGCCTTAGTTTGACATAATTACACGAAGACTATACCAAGAACGATCCTGTATGTCCAGATCCTTATTGGTTTTGACAGATCCTTTAAATGTATGGTATCGTTTAGATGTGGGCACTATTCACCAAATCTTACAGGTGATGCATCATGTCTTACAAGAAAACCTCCTTCTCTATGATGTATACTTGCACATGAGTTCCCACCTAGGGATTCGAAAGATCCTAACCAGCAACATGGAAAAAACCAAGGAAATTGCACGGGTTATAGACTCTATCGAAGCAGACCCGACACCCCTAGAGGAAAGGTTCAAACCGTCCGACCCTGTAGATCTCTCCATATTTGATTTACCTGTCTCATTCGACGGATACACTTCTTTCTGTGATTCTCTCAGAACCATTCTGCAGAGGGAGCGATTGGTTCAGGAATTGCTTGAACTGCTCTTGCGTTCGGCGCATCGGGAACATGAAACGATTCCATTGCATTCCCTAGTGGAACAAACCAGACGCCATATCCAGATTCTCCAGGATCGGTTGGATCTGGAATCGATGCTTTCTACCTAAGTTTTCCCATTGCTACTACCTTGTAATAGGAAGCATACCTCCGTGGCAAAAAGATTCCCCACGAATGGGGGGATTCGTTTGCTGTTCCAAAGATCGATTTCTTTTAGTATGGGAATCCCTAATTCTTTGCAGAGGTTTCGAAAGTCCTTTTTTGTGCAGAGATGGATATTGGGAGTATCGTACCATTGGAAGGGTAGGGATGAGGTTACAGGCATCTGCCCTTTCAGCAGAAGTTGCAGCCGAATGGGAAGGTACCCAAAGTTGGGAAAGTTGACGATTGCATGTTTTCCTACCCTCACCATCTCTTTGAGGATGAGGACTGGTTTATGCACCACCTGAAGGGTTCGACTAAGAATCACATAATCATAACTGGCCGTCTGGTAATCTCGAAGCCCCTCATCGAGGTTCCCTTGGAATACGGAAATGCCCCGGGCAACACATTGGAGAACCATCTTTTCATCGATATCCACTCCCATTCCCTTCACCTGTTTAGTTCGAGATAGGTAATCTAGTAGGTCACCCTCAGCACAACCGAGGTCCAATACTCTACTTCCTATAGGAACAAGTTGGGCAATTTCTTGGAACACTCGTTCGGAAAGGTTAGTGTGCATAGAGATTCTCCAGAAAAGATGAATACAACTTTCCCTGTCGTTCTGTCTCTATGAGAAAGGAATCATGCCCATAGGGGCAATCTAGCTCTGCATAGGACACGTCTTTTCCCTCTTTCATTAGAGCGAATACCATCTCCTTCGATTGTTTGGGAGGATACAACCAATCGGAAGTGAAGGACACGATCAGGAACTTCGCCCGTGTTCTCCGGAACGCAGCCTCTAGGGATCCATACTTTTCATCCAGGTTGAAATAGTCCATTGCTCGGGAGATATAGATGTACGAATTGGCATCGAACCTTTCCACGAACTTATCCCCTTGGTATTCCAAATAGCTTTCCACGGCAAACTGATCGTTGAAGTCGAACCCATACTGCTCCCGGTTCTGGAGTCTCCTTCCGAATTTGTCGTGCATCGATTGTTCAGAAAGGTATGTAATATGGCCGACCATCCTAGCGATGGATAGCCCTCGGGATGGAATGTCTTTGCCATAATAGTTCCCCCCGTTCCAATTTGGATCGGAAGTGATGGCATTTCTTCCTACGGCATTGAAGGCGATCCCTTGGGCTGTCAACCGAGGTGTAGCGGCAATGACAATGGCAGATCGAACCCGATCTGGGTATGTGATGGCCCATTCCAGCGCTTGCATCCCCCCCATTGAACCTCCCACAACGGTCAATAGGCGTTCGATTCCTAAATGATCGATCAAGTAGCGCTGTACCTTCACCATGTCACCGATGGTGATAAGAGGAAAGGAAAGACCATAGGGATTCCCAGTGGCTGGATTTATTGAGGAAGGGCCCGTGGTTCCCTGGCATCCCCCAAGAACGTTGGAACAAATGACGAAGTATTTGTTCGTATCGAAGGGTTTGCCTGGACCTACCATGGGATCCCACCAGCCGGGATAACGGTCCTGTTCTGTTTTATACCCAGCCACGTGGGCATCTCCCGAGAAGGCATGAAGAATCAGAATGGCATTGGATTTTTCTCTATTGAGTGTTCCATACGTTTCGTACCGTACGGTTATAGGGTAGAGATTTCTTCCACTTTCAAGCGTAAGAGGATCAGTAGAAGTACCAAAGGTAAACTCTTTGGGAACAACGATTCCTACGGATCCTACCTGTGTGGTTCTGTTTCCCATGCTATCCTTTCGTGAATCCCTAGGAAGATACTAAGGATTCCTTCCTTCCCTGTCAAGAAGATCTGTATGAGTCACGGAAGGGAAAAAAGTGCGAAATGGATCCGTATAAGACCTCAGAAACCATCGCCTTGCGTTCGAGGGATTTCCTGTGGTAGGTTGTACCCATGGCTTTGTTTTTGCTATTCGGTCCAACCTTGTTCGTCTGGTACTACCTAGAGACCCACATGCCTGACTGGGATAGAAGAGAAGGGATCCACACCTTCCTGTCTGGAGTCCTTCTCGTTCTTCCTTTCCTTATCATTCATGGGATCTTTCGTAGTCTATTCCCTATTTCCGCAGAGGGTTGGAAATTGTTCGCCAAGGGGATTCTACTCGATTTGTTCTTTCCAGTGCTATACATCCTTAGCGGGTATGTATGGTGGCATCGTAAGAGAATCGTGGTTCCTCTCCCTTCACAGGTATTGAGGTTTTTAACCTTTGGAGCGGGGGGGCTGGTCCCTATTGCCCTTCAAGCTCATTTATCCTTTCAGGGATGGGAAGAAGGGTTGCAGTACCTCTTGATACCCTTCCTATGGATCCAAATACTGTATCTAGGCGCCCTATGCGTTGGAGTTTGGTTTTCCACTGTTCGGTGGGAACGGGTATTGGTATTAGGTGCTGGAATTCTATGGATGTTCCTTTTGGGATGGTTCAGTTACCTATACCGGGTCAATATCCGGTTCATCTCTTGGATCCTTATACTGGGAAGCTTCGTGGGGAATGTCCTTATTTTCCCTAAGCTGATGGACAAGGTCAGAAACTTCTAGAAACGTACCCGGCGATCTATTCCATCGAGGGTAGTCTCTGATAGTAAAAAAAAAGACTCCCCGTGCGGGGAGTCCATAACTGTGTCTTATGCTTTTACTTCCTTAGGCCTGATTCGCCGATCCCAACACATTGATATTCTTGTGTTTATACAGCTCCTTCAAGGCATCTCGTGCGGGACCTAGATATTTTCGTGGATCGAACTCGGAGGGCTTTTCCGCTAACACTTTGCGAATCATTGCGGTCATGGCGAGTCTTCCATCCGAGTCGATGTTTATCTTGCAAACAGCGGAACGAGCTGCCCTCCGTAACTGATCCTCTGGAATCCCTACCGCATCTTTGATGTTTCCTCCATACTGATTGATCATTCGCACGTATTCGATAGGCACTGAGGATGAGCCATGGAGTACTATGGGGAAACCAGGGAGTTTCTTTTCGATTTCTTCGAGAATGTCGAACCGAAGAGGAGGAGGAATGAGGACGCCGTCTGGTGTCCGGGTGCATTGTTCTGGTTTGAATTTGGTTGCGCCATGGGAGGTCCCAATGGAAATTGCCAGGGAATCTACTCCGGTCTTTGCCACGAAGTCTTCCACTTCTTCCGGTTTCGTGTAGTGAGATTTTTCTGCCGAAACTTCGTCTTCAATACCTGCGAGTACCCCCAACTCCCCCTCTACGGACACATCGTACTGATGGGCAAAATCCACCACTTTTTTCGTGAGAGCGACGTTTTCTTCGTAGGGAAGATGGGACCCATCGATCATAACGGAAGAAAAACCATTTTCCACACAGGATTTACAAAGCTCGAAACTGTCCCCGTGGTCTAAGTGGAGTACAATAGGAATGGGGTATCCAAGATCTTTGGCTAGCGCCACGGCTCCTTGGGCCATGTACCGGAGAAGGGTAGAATTGGCATACTTGCGGG
>CAKZQO010000077.1 GCA_937140905.1 uncultured Spirochaeta sp. | reverse complement strand
ATGGATTCGGTTCCATTGGTGGTGATCTGTGGTCAACAGGTTACTGCGAATCTTGGGCTAGATGCGTTCCAGGAAGCGGATATCTTTGGTATTTCCTCTCCCATCGTAAAGCATAGTTACCTGATAAAAAACCCAAACGATATTCCCCGAATTGTTCGGGAAGCTTTCTATCTCTCCAACAGTGGTCGACCCGGACCTGTGGTGATCGACGTTCCCAAGAACGTGTCCAGCGCTCTGATCGAACCCTCCTTTACGGAAGAGTTCCATCTACCGGGGTACAAAGTGGCAAAGGGGGGGGATAGCACCTTGATCGAAGAAGCGGCCCGACTCCTGGAAAAAGCGGAACGTCCCGTTATCCTTGCCGGTCATGGGATAGTGATTTCGGGAGCCGAACGAGCTTTGTTACACTTGGTCGAAAAGATGCGAATACCCGTAACCAACACGCTACTAGCGAAGGGGGCCATTCCGGAAACCCATGAACTCAGCTTGGGGATGCCCGGGATGCATGGAACCGCCTATGCAAACATGGCGTTGAACAACTGTGATCTGGTGATGGCCGTGGGTTCCCGATGGGACGATCGCATTGTGGGGGACATCAAGAAGTTCTGCGTCAATGCGAAGAAAATCCATATCGACATCGATCCAGCGGAGATCAACAAGGTAGTGAAGGCCGATGTAGCGATCGTGGGGGACGCAAAGCTCGTGTTGGAGGAAATGATCGGATACCTGAACCGAGGGAAAACAGAACCCTGGCTCAAACAAATCGCTAAATGGAAGAAACTGTATCCTCTCAAGTACAAGAAAGAAGGTAAGCTGAAGGCAGAACATGTGATCGAGGAGCTCTACAATCTCACCCAAGGCAAAGCGATTGTGGTAACCGATGTGGGGCAACATCAAATGTGGGCTGCCCAGTACTATCTGGTCTCTAACCCCCGACATTGGGTTACTTCGGGTGGAGCGGGTACCATGGGGTTCGGCTTGCCCGCCGCTATAGGCGCGCAGTTTGCGGAACCGGAAAAAATGGTTGTTGCCATCGTGGGGGATGGGGGATTTCAGATGACCCAGTATGAGCTAGCCACAGCCGTAATCCATAAGTTGCCCATTAAAATCCTCATCATCAACAATAAGTATTTGGGTATGGTTCGACAATGGCAGCACCTGTTCTACGACAACCGTTTGTCTGGGGTGGACCTGGAAGGTAACCCTAACTTCGTGAAACTTGCGGAAAGTTACGGGTGCAAAGGGTTCCGGATCAAACGGAGTGCTGATGTGCGAAAGGTCCTTACGGCTGCCCTAGAATACAACGATGGGCCCTGCGTGATAGACGCGGAAGTGGAAAAGGAAACCAACGTGTTTCCCATGATTCCTGCAGGAGCTGGGTTGGGGGATATGATTCTGGAACCACCCAAAGCTACAAAATTGGCAAAACCGGTAGGAGGAACGTAAGATGGAAGCCGTTGCTACAACCAACAATGTCAAAAAGCACACAATCAGTCTTTTAGTGAGCAACAAACCGGGAGTACTGATCCGGATCGCGCTGGTATTCGCCCGAAGAGGGTACAATATCGATAGCCTTGTGGTTTCTGAATCCCCTGACCCTGCGTTCTCCACGATGAATATATCTGCCACGGGTGATGCCAAGACTCTCGAACAGATTCTCAAGCAGCTCAACAAATTGGTGGACGTGATTCATGCTCGAGACCGAACGGACGAAGACATCATCCAGCGGGAACTGGCCCTCATCAAAGTCCGGTGCGCTCCGGAAGTGCGCACGGATATCCTCCAGATCGCTCGGGCTTTCGACTGCAAGATTTTAGACTTATCGGAAAAGACAGTGATCCTCCAGGTAGCGGGAAAGACTGAAAAAATCGATGCGGTGAATAAAATTTTTGAACCCTACGGGATCATTGAGACCATGCGAACGGGTAAAGTCCTAATGGCCCGAGGGGAAGAGTACACGCCCTAAGAGCGTGACCTATAGGCGCCGCTAACCAGGTTGAACCCAACGAGCTTGCAATCCAGAGGACCATTTTTCAACGCATATTTCTTGAAGGGTCGAAGTCCGATCTGCTTCAACGCTTCGGGATTGGCGCTAAAGATCCAAGCTTGGGAGCCTGGGTATCGTTGTTTCAGGGTATCCCCGATACTTCGATAGAGGGCTGTAATGGAAGGATCCTGTAATCTCTTTCCATACGGGGGATTCATCACTAAGAATCCTCCTTTTTCCGTAAACCCTGTTGGGATATACTGTCCAAACTCAGCGACCCGAAGAGTTACAGTGTCGCCTAAACCCGCCCGTTCAAGGTTCCTGCGAGCAATGTGTATAGCATGAGGATCCTTGTCGCTCCCGTAGATCTCGAAAGATTTCGAATTCCCTGCCGTAGAAAGGCTTCTCCTTTCCTCTTCTCTATGGATCCTCTCATAGAGTTTTGGATCGAAGTTTTTCCATTTCTGAAAAGGAAAAATGGGACGGGCAAATCCAGGGGGGGTACCCAGGGCCAAAAGCCCTGCTTCGACGAGGAAGGTGCCAGATCCACACATGGGATCGTAGAGGGGAACTCCCGGATGCCATCCGGTTAGCTTTAGAATTCCCGCCGCTAGCACTTCGCTCAAAGGTGCTTCGGTTTTTTCCGTTCGATACCCCCTCCGGTGGAGAGATTCACCAGAAGTGTCTACCGAGAACGTTGCTTCGTTCCCCTCTATATGCAGATGGATTCGTAGGGTAGGTGATCGGGTATCTACGGAGGGACGTTTTCCGAATCGTTGGGAGAATCGATCTACTAGGGCATCTTTTACCAAAAGGGGAGCGTACTTGGGGCTGATCCAATCGAGATGGGAGGAGGTGAAGGCAACGGAGACAGTGTTTCTGGGATCAATGAAGGATTCCCAGGGGATTCCCTTTGCTTCCCGGTACAAATCTTGGTTGCTGGAGACGATAGCTCGATGTACTTCCCATAGTACCCGAAGACCGGTTCGAACCACGAGATTCAAGCGGTACACGACCGACAGGTCACCCGAACATCTCACTGCCCTGGAACCTACCTGAATCGGTTTGATTCCTAACTGAAGCAATTCATCCGCCAAGACCGTCTCTAACCCGGGCAGGGTGGTAATCGTGATCGAGAAGGGAAAAGGAGTTGGCGTATGGTGTTCATCCTGCATGGTAGCCATGGTACCCTATTTTGCCGAAACTAAACAACCTATAATGAAATTATTGTTGGAGTGTTAAAAGAGAAGGTACCCCCTGGACCTACGCAGATCCAACGGATCTGGGTAGAATAGGGAATGAATTAGA
>CAKZQO010000076.1 GCA_937140905.1 uncultured Spirochaeta sp. | reverse complement strand
TTTACAATGTTTTTTCTGTTTGCATTTTTCAGGAAAAGGGAGTATATTTAGTGATAGGGAAGGAGGTCGGAATGACTACTCCACCGAAGGGGAAAGGCCGGTGAGGAGCCGGCATTTGGAAGACATAGACTGGTATGATGCAGCGTGCCTTTTTAGGCACAGTTTGTATGAATGTGAGGTCACGAAGAGTAAGACACCTTTTCGGACTTCTAAAAGCCGGAAGTGAGTTCCGGCTTTTTTATTTATGTTTTGAGCTTTACGGTGATTTTCATCTAGTCTGATCTTTGCAATCCTCGAAAAAAGTGCTAAGGTTTAAGTATCGTAGCATACGTTTGGGAGGGGAACGATGCCGATACAAGAAGCTCCTGTATATGACGAAAGCAAAATTATTACTCTCAGTTCCTTAGAACATATCCGTCTCCGCACGGGAATGTACATTGGCCGGTTAGGGGATGGGAGTAGTTTCGATGATGGGATCTATGTCCTCCTGAAGGAAGTAATCGACAACAGCGTGGATGAGTTCATAATGGGGTACGGCAGCCGGATCGAGGTGACTCAAGAGGGCACTAGGATCCGGGTTCGGGATTATGGGCGGGGGATCCCTCTTGGGAAATTGTTAGAGTGTGTCTCTGTTATCAACACAGGGGCTAAGTACAACGATGATGTGTTCCAGTTCAGTGTGGGGTTGAACGGCGTTGGCACAAAGGCGGTCAATGCCCTTTCTTCGTTCTTCCGGGTGGTGTCCTACCGGGACGGACAATGGGCAGAAGTTCGTTTCTCCCAAGGGAAACTCCTGTCCCAAGAATCGGGAAAACGCACAAAGGAAAAGAACGGAACCCTGGTGGAGTTCGAACCTGATCCCGAGCTGTTTGGCGAGTATGCTTTCAACCAGGAGTTCGTGGAAAAACGACTGTGGACGTACGCATACCTGAACAAGGGTTTAACCCTTACTTACAATGGAAAGGAGTTTCATTCGGATCGGGGGTTGGAAGACCTCCTAGCCTCCGAAATCGGCAGTAACGGGTTGTACGATCCTCTCTATTTTTCCGGCCCTTCCCTGGAGTTTGCTTTCACCCATACAGAGAACTATGGGGAGACGTACTTCTCTTTTGTCAATGGGCAACATACTGTCGATGGGGGCACCCATCTTTCTGCCTTTCGGGAAGGAGTTTTGAAGGGAATCTGTGAATACTTTCAGAAAAGCTTCAATGGTTCAGATGTGCGGGAGGGATTCGTGGGTGCCATCGCCATCAAACTGAAAAATCCTATCTTCGAAAGCCAGACCAAAAACAAGTTGGGGAATACGGAGATTCGACCCTGGATTGTGGGAGAGGTGAAGTCTGCCATCGTGGATGCCCTCCATAGAAATAAAAAGCTGAGTAAGGTGTTAGAAGGTAAGATTCTTCAAAACGAAGCCCTCCGGAAGGAACTCACCCTCGTACAGAAAGAAGCCAAGGAGGCTGCCAAGAAGATTGCCCTCAAGATTCCCAACCTAAAGGACTGTAAATACCATAGGGGAGAGGATGGGGAGGAAGGAGAGAAATCGATGATTTTCCTCACCGAGGGACAGTCCGCATCGGGTTCGATGGTCTCTGCCCGGGACGTGTACCATCAGGCGATCTTCTCCCTCCGAGGGAAGCCCCAGAACATGTACGGTCGCAGGCGCACTGCAATCTATCAAAATGAGGAACTCTATAACCTGATGACAGCATTGGGAATCGAGCATTCGGTGGAAGATCTTAGATACGGTAAGGTGATCCTCGCCACCGATGCCGACCACGATGGATACCACATTCGGAACCTGCTTCTTACCTTTTTCTTGAACTATTTTGAGGAATTGGTTCTTGCGGGGAGGTTGTTCATTCTGGAGACACCCCTCTTTCGGGTTCGGAACAAACAGGAAACCCGGTACTGTTATTCCATCCGGGAACGGGACCAGGCGATGAAGGAACTAGCGGGGTGTGAAGTGACCCGGTTCAAGGGATTGGGGGAAATCTCTCCCAAGGAGTTTGGCCAGTTTATAGGCCCCAATATGCGGTTGGTGGAAGTGAACGTAAAGTCCGTAAAGACTATCCCCGATACACTGGAGTTCTACATGGGAAAGAACACCCCTGAACGTCGGGATTTCATCATGGAGAACCTGATCTAGTATGACCTATATCACCAACCTCTACCAAACGAATTTTCTCGAATACGCATCCTACGTAATAAAGGATCGAGCCATTCCGCATCTGGACGATGGATTAAAACCAGTTCAACGGCGAATCCTTCATTCCCTGTTTGAAATGGATGACGGAAAGTTCCACAAAGTGGCCAATGTGGTGGGTCACTGCATGAAGTACCATCCCCATGGGGACGCGTCCATCTATGAAGCCCTGGTGAATCTGGCCAATAAGGAACTTCTCATCGAAAAGCAGGGGAACTTTGGTAATATCTTTACGGGAGATGCCCCATCGGCCGCGCGGTACATCGAATGCCGAGTATTGCCCTTAGCCAAAGAGATCCTCTACAACCCGGAACTCACCCAGTACGAAGATAGTTACGATGGCCGAAACAAGGAGCCCGTTACTTTTCCGGCCAAGATTCCCTTGGTCCTCATTTTAGGGGCTGAAGGGATCGCTGTAGGGATGTCTACCCGGATCCTTCCTCACAATCCCGTCGAAGTAATGGAAGCGTTGAAAGCTCGCTTGAGGGGAAAAAAGGCAACCCTATACCCCGATTTCCCCACTGGGGGGATTCTGGATGTTACGGATTATCAAGATGGCAATGGGAAAGTTCGAGTCCGGGCAAAACTAGATACGAGCGATCCCAAGCGGATCGTGATTCGAGAACTACCCTACGGATGTACTACCGAAAGTCTAATCGCCTCTATTGAAGCGGCCGCTCGCAAGGGAGTATTAAAGATCGCCAGCATCAATGATTTTACCACGGAAGAGGTGGAGATCGAGATCAAACTCGCCCGAGGAACCTACTCGAAGGATGTGGTGGACTCCCTCTACGCTTTTACGGATTGCGAAGTGTCCATTCCAGTGAACCTATTGGTGATCAAGGACAAAACTCCTATCCAGATGACGGTAGGGGAGGTAATCGACTATCACGCTGGACGCCTTACAGAGATCCTTAAACAGGAACTTGTACTGGAACAAAAGACCTTGCTAGATCGCCTGCACATCCGTACTCTGGAGCAGATTTTTGTGGAGGAACGAATCTATAAGAAGATCGAGGAAAAGCGGACTGCTGAAACGGTAGTGAAAGCGGTAATCGATGGATTCAAACCCTTCTCCAAGCAGCTCTTTCGCCCTGTTACGGAGGAGGACGTGGACAAACTCTTGAAAATTCCCATACGGAGGATCTCTCTCTATGACATGCAGAAGAACAAGAAAGAGATGGAGGAGATCAAGGCGAGGTTGAAAGAGATCAAGTATCATCTATCCCATCTGGTGGATTATGCGGTGTCCTTTCTGGATGGAATCATCGATCGATACGGGAAACGCTTTCCTAGGCGAACGACGATCAAGAGCTTTAAGAAGATAGATGCTCGGGAGGTGGCAGTAAAGAATTTAAAACTCCGTTACGATGAGGAATCCGGGTATCTTGGGTACGGAATTACCAGTGGAACAGTTCTTTTCGAAGTCTCCCCCTTCGACCGAGTCCTTATCGTGCGAGGTTCGGGAGTGTTTTCCGTGCAGAATGTCCCCGAAAAATTGTTCGTGGACAAGCATCTCCTTTATTGCGGGGAAGCTGATAAGGAACGGTTGTCGCAAAAAGTGTTTTCAGTCCTTTACCGGATGAAAGATTCCGGTCAAGCCTTCATCAAACGCTTTCGAATAGAGGGATATATTCTCGACAAAGCCTACGAAGTGGTACCTCCGGAAGGGGAGGCCTTACATCTTACCACGAAGGAAGATGCTTTCGTTTATGTGAAGTACGAAAAAACTCCTCGGTCCAAGATAGAAGAAGAGACGTTCCCCTTAAAAAAGTTCCCGGTAAAGAATGTTCGTTCCGCAGGGAGGAGGCTCTCTTCGAAAACCATTATTACGGCCCGGTTCGTAAAAGGGATAGTGAAAGGAAAGGAGAAACTAAAAGAATTAGAGGAAAAAACATAATCCTTGCTAGGACTTAAAGTTATAAGTTTTCCTTGACAAAGCAGATAATACCTATATAATTCACAAAAAAGGTAAAGTGGGAGGAATCCAATGCCATATTGGTTACTGGTTCTCCTTCCTCTTACTGGTTTTGTTTTAGGTTGGATTGTTAGATGGTTGTATGCCAGATTTCAACTTTCATCTTTGGAGCAAAAAGCTGAAAGAATCAAGCAGGATGCGGTTAAAGAAGCAGAAGCTAAGAAAAAAGAGCTTATCCTTGAAACAAGGGATCAGCTTCTTAGGGAAAGGACACAGCAGGAACGGGAAATTCGTGAACGGAGGAATGAACTTCAGAGGTTCGAACGCAGACTGCTTCAGCGAGAGGAGACCTTAGAGCGAAAGTTGGCTCAGGTAGACAAACAAGCCCAAACCTTACTAGCCCGTGAGAGGACATTAGCGGAGAAAGAAGAGTATTTAGGACAGCAGGAAGAGCGATGGATCAAGGAACTGGAACGAGTTTCTGGTTTGAGCGCGGAAGAAGCGAAACGTCTCATCATATCGACCCTAGAGAATGAGGCCCGTCACGACGCTCAGGTAATCCTGAACAAGATCGAACAGGAGATGAATCTAGCCGCGGAGAAGAAAGCCCGCGAGATCCTCATCGCTACGATGCAGCGGATCGCTACTGATGTTACCTCGGAGGTCACTGTCACAACGGTGAGTCTTCCCAACGATGAAATGAAGGGAAGGATCATTGGACGGGAAGGACGAAACATTCGAACCCTGGAAACCCTCACCGGAGTAGACATCATCATCGACGACACCCCCGAGGCGGTAGTCATATCCTGTTTCGATCCTATTCGAAAGGAAATCGCCCGTCGCACGTTGGAAAAACTAATCTCCGATGGTCGAATCCATCCTGCGCGGATCGAAGAGATGGTTCAAAAAACTACCAAGGAAATTACCCAGATCATCTACGAGGAAGGAGAGAAGGTGCTCTTCGAATTGGGGATCCATAACTTTCCTCCCGAGGGAATCCGCGCTCTGGGCAGGTTACATTTCCGTACCAGTTATGGCCAGAACGTACTGGCTCACTCGAAAGAAGTGGCCATTCTGGCTGGCATGCTGGCCGGTGAGTTGGGTGCGGACCGGGATATTGCCAAACGAGGTGCCCTGCTCCACGACATTGGCAAAGGGGTGGAAAGCGAGGGAGATTCCACCCATGTGGAACTAGGAATCGAACTGGCGAAGAAACTAGGAGAAGATCAGCGAGTCATCAATGCCATAGCCGCCCACCATGGAGACTCAGAGTTTACCTGCCTTGAAGCGGTAATCGTGCAGATTGCCGATTCCATTTCCGCCGCTCGGCCTGGCGCAAGGCGGGAAACTCTCGACACCTATATCAAAAGGCTAGAGAATTTAGAAAAGATCGCTAATGATTTCGAGGGAGTGGAGAAAGCCTACGCGATTCAGGCGGGTAGGGAGTTGCGGATCCTAGTGAATACTGACCGAGTTTCGGAAGAACAGGCCAAGGAAACGGCAAAGCAGATCGCCAAGAAGATCGAAACCGATTTGCGGTATCCCGGCCGAATCAAGGTAACGGTAATCCGGGAAACCCGAGTGGTGGAGTATGCCCGATAAGAATCTACGGGCGTTGATCCTAGGAGATGTTGTAGGACAAGCCGGGTGTAGGGCTCTACTCCTCCTTCTACCGGGATTGGTAAAGGAATATAACGCCGATCTAGTAGTGGTAAATGGCGAAAATGCTGCTTCGGGTTTTGGCATCCTACCCGATATGGTAGAGAAGTTCCTCACGGCCGGGGTTCATGTAATTACCTCCGGAAACCATATCTGGCAACAGAAAGAGGTGGTTCCTTTCTTGGACCAGGAAGATCGCCTTTTAAGGCCTTTGAATTATCCCAAGGGGGTACCGGGTCATGGTTCCTGTATCGTGGAAATTCGAGGAACCAAAGTGGCAGTGGTAAACCTACAAGGCCGGGTGAGGATGAACAATATCCTTTGTCCCTTCCTCGTGGGGAAGGAAGCTGCCCGGAAGTTGGAAAAAGAAACGAGATTGATCCTAGTGGATTTTCATGCGGAAGATCCAGAAGAGAAAGAAGCTTTGGCTATGTATCTGGATGGGGAAGTAAGCGTGGTGTATGGAACTCATACCCATGTGCAAACCGCGGATGAAAGGATCCAACATAAGGGCACTGCCTATATTACAGACATTGGAATGATCGGTACCGACGATAGCGTCATCGGTTTCAAAACCTCCATTGCGTTGGAACGTTCCCTCACCCAGCTTCCCATCAAGATGGAAGCGGAAGAAGGGCCCGCGGCGATCCATGGGATCGTAGTGAGTCTGGACGTAACCTCAGGAAAAGCCCTTTCCATTCAACGGATTCGAACAGTCTCTCCTGTGTAGGTCATGAAGAGGAAAAGCCGTAAACTTCTCGATCTCTTGATGGAGAGGTATCCTCAATGGAATAGGGATCAGTGCCTTGCTTTCATCCTCTGTGGAGAGGTAGTGGTCCAAGGGGAAACCGTGAGGGAGCCGGGGAGGATGGTTTGTCCAGACGTGACGATAGAAATCCATCCTATTCGGTATGTGTCTAGGGGGGGGATCAAACTGGATTATGCTCTGAAAACGTGGAATATCCCAGTATTTGGAAAAGTGTTACTGGATGCGGGAGCTTCCACGGGCGGTTTCACAGATTGTCTACTTCAGTTTGGGGCTATCCATGTGCATGCCATCGATGTGGGATACAATCAAATCCATCCGAAGTTCAGGAAGGACCCTCGGGTTACCGTAATGGAAGGAACCAACATCCTGGATATCCAAGTCCTAACACCTGCTCCTCACGGTGCGGTATGCGATCTTTCCTTCCGCTCCCTCCGAGGGGCAGCTTCCCATATTCTTTCCCTTACCCTAGAGAACTGGTTAGTGGCACTGGTAAAACCGCAGTTCGAAGGGGGGGGAGATCTTCCAGGCTTTGCGGGTGTGGTTCGTTCAGAGGAGGCTCTTGTTAGAATCCTCGAATCCCTTCAAGAGGATTTAAAAAAAGAGGGTGTCCATACAAGGAAGGTCTTAGAATCTCCCATTCGAGGAAGAAAGGGGAATCGAGAGTTCTTCTTTTATCTTGTGCGAGAAGCAAGAGATTCCCGGGACAACGGTTTTCCGATGTACACCCCTTCGGGACTTAAGTAGTCTAATTTTCTGCCTTCCACTAAGAATTGTACTCCCTGGATCCCCGGAAACTCGGTTACCGTAAAGACAATCTGACGTACCTGGGCATGGTACCCTTCTGCACCCAAAGGGTTGAAGCGAAAGGATTCCCCTAGATCAATATGGACGATCCCATCCCGAATATTGACCGATTTGATTTCAGTGCCTAAAGGAATGAGACTGGAAATCCCCCTTTCCTTTTCTGCGGGTGTAGGCCCATGCAAAAGTTCTTTCAGAGTTTCCGTAAGAGGTGCTGTACGGTAGGAAATTCTACGTTCTACGGGAATAAGTTCTGGTTTTCCGGTTTCGGAAATCCGAACAAAGTATAATTTTGAAATACGGTTAAGGGTGGGTAGGGCATAAGGTTTTGATGGCGCTCCTCCCTGGGATTCCTGGGATGTGGAGGGTTGCACAGGGGGGGATGGTAAAGATTTTTCTGTCGCAGGAGTACTTCCATCCTTCCCTGTAGAAGGGGATTCTTCAGAAACGTCGGTAATTTTCTCAGTTGGAGCAGGCTTTTCACTTTTCGCGGGGGCTTCAGGTGTAGGGTGCGGAGTTACAGGGCTTGGGGCGAATGAAATGCCTTTGCGATAGTCCCCACCGAAGTGTTCCGCGATCCACTTGGGAAACTGTACTCTTGATCCAATGTACAGTACCGCGATGAAACAAAGTAGAGCAATCCAAAAAACTACACCAAAGGAGGGTTTTTTCTCTTTCCCCATACATGGTTAATTTCGGCGGAAAAAGAATCGGATTTGACAGTGAAAAGAAAAGCACGTATAGTTTCCCCTATGATGGAGTTGAAAGGGATTCCTGCCTCTCCGGGAATCGTTACCGGAAAGGCTTTTCTATATCTCGACGACAATCCCCCCATACCCAAGTACGATATTTCTCCATCTATCATTCCCCTGGAGCTCGAACGATTCGAGGAAGCTCAACGCAAGGCCATACGGGAGCTTGAGTTATTAAAACAGCGAACCGATAGTGAAATGTCGGAAGAGACAATGGGAGTGCTGGACTCCCACCTCATGCTGCTTCAGGATCCAGAAGTGCGGGAGAGGATCGTAGAAGCCCTTCACACCCAAAAGAAGAACATCGAGTGGGTCATTCACATGACGATCCAATCGTATCTGGAGAAACTGAACGATACATCTGACCCGTACCTTCGCGAACGAACCGCGGATATCAACGATGTAACTCGTCGCGTGCTGAACCATCTTCTTCATCGGGAGAGGATTTCTCTATCAGATATTGGGGAAGAGGTGATTTTGGTAGGGAAGGATCTCTTGCCATCCGAAGCGATTGCCATGAACAAACGGATGATCCTCGGCATTGCCCTAGACGAGGGCGGAAAAACTTCCCATACCGCCATCCTTGCCCGGGCCTTCGAAATTCCCGCCGTGCTAGGCTTGAGGGAAATCACCAAGCATGTTCATACGGGGGACGAGATACTTATCGATGGCAACCGTGGAATCGTAATCCTCAAACCCGATGAGGCCACAAAAACATACTACATGAAAACCCTTGAGGCTCGCACAAAGAAGGAAGTAGAACTCCTGAGCCTCAACGAACTTCCCGCGGAGACCAAGGATGGGAAACTCATTTCCCTCATGGGAAATATCGAGGTACCCGAGGAGGTGGAGGCGCTGAAAGGGCATGGAGCAGAGGGCATAGGGTTGTACCGTTCGGAGTTCCTTTTCCTCAATCCTGGAAGACTTCCCAGTGAGCAGATGCAATATGAAGCGTACCGTAGGGTACTGGAAGCGATGGAAGGAAAGACCGTCACTATCCGTACCCTTGACCTAGGGGGTGACAAGGTCATTCCAGATCTGGTAGATGCGAACGAAAAGAATCCCCTCCTGGGTTGGCGAGCCATTCGATTCTGTCTTTCCAGAGTGAACATATTTCGGACCCAGTTGCGAGCCCTGTTCCGGGCTTCCGTCCATGGGAAACTTCAGATCATGTTTCCCATGATCTGCTGTTTGGAGGAACTAAGGCGGGCCAGGAGTC
>CAKZQO010000075.1 GCA_937140905.1 uncultured Spirochaeta sp. | reverse complement strand
TGGTTTGAGCGGGAAGATTCCCGGAACCGAGGTGTATTGTTCTCGGTTTTAATTTAGAGGATGACGGTTGCTATCTGTTCTGCTAACTCCCCAATTGTAACCAACTACTGAAAGCGAAAGAGAGCGGTTTCTGTGTGTTCTGTTCTTATCTTGACACCTTTGTTTTATTGTTCAATAATCATGAAACAAATATTACACCGCTCGATGAACAGGGTTGGGAGACAGAAACAGGATGGTTCTGGAAAAGATCAAAGAGGCGTTACCAAACATGTCTCCCAACTTCCGAAAGATTGCCTCCTACATACTGGATCATGAAACGAGTGTTCCCTTTACTTCTATCCACACCCTTGGGAAATCGATACAGACTAGTACGGCAACTTTGGTACGGTTCGCGCAAAGCCTTGGGTATAGCGGGTACCAGAGCTTCAGGCGAGACCTTCAGAACGAGATCCGGCAACGACTGCAACCCGACGATAAGGTAGGCATCTCCAAATTGGGCTCCCTTCCAGAGGACAAGCGATTACGGAAACTGATCCAAAACGAACACAACAACCTTCGCAGGACCCTGAACAGCCTCAAACTGGAAGACCTGGAACGGATGATCCAGCAGGTTAAAAAAGCACGGCGTATCTTCGTGGCCGGGTTTGGGATCACTCAGCATTTTGCCCGTATTCTCCATGCTGCTTTTCTGGCTACAACGGAAATGGACACCTACGTGGTGAGTGGTTCTGTCTCCGAGTACTCGCAAATCCTTAAACGCTTTGGATCCGAAGACGTCCTATTCCTCTTGACCTTTCCACCCTATTCGGCTGAAGTGAACCATGTGGCCAGAGTCGTGAAGGAACGTACGGGGACCCTATATTTATTCACCGACTCGGCAAATTGTCCCGTATATTCCTATGCGGATATCGTAGTGAAGTGCGTTACCCATTCTCTCGTGATGACGAACTCCTTCGTCGGGCTCGTATCCTTGATCCATGTATTCATGCACATGCTCCTCCTATCATGGGAAGATAAAGGCAAGAATGTTCGGATCGGTTTCGAACTAGAGAGAATGGGATACTCCATCCTCAAAGATAAGGAAGGTTGATCATGATTCTCATTCAACAGGCAACGGTGTTTTCTCCCAGTCCCCGGGGTAAGATGGACATCCTCATCGGAGGGGGAAAGATCCTGGCCATGGAAAAAAGGATAAACCCCGCCGGGATCCCTGGGATTACAGAGCAGATCGATGCCTCTGGCATGCTCCTCATTCCCGGATTCATCGACGGGCACCAGCATTTTACCGGTGGGGGAGGAGAAGGGGGATTCCATACCCGAGTTCCGGAACTCACCGTTTCCATGAACTTCCGTCACGGCGTCACGACCGCGGTAGGTCTATTAGGAACCGATTCCCTGACCCGATCCATCGAGAACCTATACGCCAAGACTCAAGCGTTCAACGCGGAGGGCTTAACCGCCTTCATGCTCACTGGTTCGTACTGGCATCCGTCTCCCACCCTCACCGGATCGGTGGCACGGGACATTGTATACCTACAACCGGTAATCGGGTTGAAACTGGCTTTGGCTGATTCCCGCGGCCCTCACCTAGAAGCCCGGGACCTCGCTTCCCTTGCCTCGGACGTGCAAGTGGCCGGCCTAGTGGCCAACAAACCTGGAATCATCACGGTTCATACCGGCGTAAGGTCCCAGACCCTCGATCTGATCTTTGAGATAGTCGAACGGTTTGAAATACGACCCAGCATTTTCGTGCCTACCCACGTGAACCGGAAGAACGAAAAACTCACCTCCCAAGCCTTGATGCTGGCAGAGAAAGGATGCGTGGTGGATGCCACCTGCCACGCGGAAGTCTCTTCCTCGACCGCATCCTGGATGAACGCTGCGGACTTTGCTCTTAAAGCCAAAGAGAACGGCCTTCTGGAACAGGTATCCTTCAGTAGTGACGCGGGTGGGTCCATGCCTATCTGGAATCAGGACAGGAGTCGGATCATTGGGATGGGAGTAGGAACGCCATCTTCCCTCCTGTTCGAACTGGAACTCCTGGTGAACAAGAAAAATGTTCCCCTCGAGCAGGCTCTTCTACCCTTGACTACGACTCCCGCCCGGATCTACCGGTTGGACCAACGTAAAGGAACGGTCGACGTGGGTAAGGATGCGGATCTCATCCTCCTGGATCCTTCCACATTCACCATTCGAGATGTCCTCGCTAATGGGGATTGGGTCGTACAAAACGGTATCGTCGAAAAGAAAGGATATTTCGAACATGACCGAGGATGAAATCCTCTCCATTAAAGATCTATCCCTCAGTTTTCCTGCCTACCACGGGTACACGCAGGTCCTGCACAACGTTTCCTTCACGGTGAAAAAGGGGGAAACCCTCGCCATCGTCGGGGAATCTGGTTCCGGGAAGACGGTCACCATGCGAAGGGTGATCCAGCTTCTACCCAATGTGCGAACCGATTCTGGCCAGATCCTTTTAAGGAAACGGAACGGCCAGATCATGGATATCACCCATATTACCCACCGGCAGGCAACGGAGATTCGGGGAACGGATCTATCCATGATCTTCCAGGAACCGATGACCTCCCTCAACCCCGTATTCACCATTGGGGACCAACTGCTTGAGGCCATTCTGGCTCATCAACAGATTTCCAGATCCGAAGCGATGAAGAAGGTGATGGAGCTATTGGAACTGGTCCGGATTCCTGACAGGAAACGGCGGGTGAACGACTATCCTTTCCAGCTTTCCGGCGGGATGCGACAGCGGGTGATGATCGCCATGGCCCTTGCCTGTAACCCGCAGATCCTCATCGCCGATGAACCGACCACAGCCCTCGATGTAACGATACAAGCCCAGATACTGGCCCTCATCAAGAGTCTACAGGAGCGTCTCCATATTTCCGTCGTCTTCATCACCCATGACATGGGGGTTGTGGCGGAAATCGCGGATCGCGTGGTAGTGATGTACCAGGGACGAGTGGTGGAAGAAAACGATGTGTACACTTTGTTCTCCTTACCTTCCCACCCCTATACCCGTGCCCTGCTCAAAGCGGTTCCAAAACTCGGATCCATGACAGGGCGACCCTTTCCCGCCACTCTTCCCGTGCTGGAAATGTCGAAGGAATTGAATCGAGATCCACAGGACGCTGACCCTGAAGAGGAGACGATCGAAACAGCCAACTACGCGAAACCTCCTCTCCTCCAGGTACGGAATCTTACCACCCATTTCGTGGCAGAGAAGACCTTCTTTGGCCGGACGACCCATGTCGTCAGGGCGGTGCAGGATGTCAACTTCGACCTCTATGAAGGGGAAACCTTGGGAGTGGTGGGAGAATCGGGGTGTGGGAAATCCACCATTGGGTACTCGATCCTCAGACTTGTGCCCGCCGAGGGAAAGGTACTGTTCGATGGGCAGAATATCCTAGAGCTGCCCGAAGCGCAGTTAAAAACGTACCGCCGGAACATCCAGTTCGTTTTCCAGGACCCTTATGCTTCGTTGAATCCCCGCATCCGGATTGGCGATGCCATCGAAGAACCCCTTATCATCCATGGGATTGGAACCGCAGAGGAGCGGAGGAAACGGGTGGATTACTTACTCGAATGCGTAGGGATTCCTCCCAGTCATCGCAACCGGTATCCCCATGAGTTCTCAGGTGGACAGCGACAACGGATCGCCATTGCTCGGGCGCTCGCCACCCAACCCAAAGTGATCGTGGCCGACGAAGCCGTCTCTTCCCTCGATGTTTCGATCCAGGCCACGGTACTGAACCTGATGCTCGAGCTGCAGAAGGAGTTTAAGCTGTCATACCTGTTTATTTCTCACAACATGGCCGTGATCGAACGGGTCAGTAACCGTGTGCTGGTGATGTATCTCGGTCAGGTGGTAGAGTCTGGTTCTCGGATGCAGGTGTTCGAGAATCCTCAGCATCCCTATACGAAGAAGCTCCTCTCCGCAATCCCTGTGCCGGATCCGAATAAAAGATCGAACTTTGGAATGTTGAGCGGAGAAGTTCCCAGCACCATTCGACGGGTGGAAGATCCCATTCCTAAAGTCTCCTACCTCGAGGTAGAACCAGGACACTTCATCGCAAAGACGGAGGAAGGAATCAGCCTTGGACTTGGAGCGAAATAGCCTCGGTGGATACCCCTAAAAAGGCACACCGGGAGACTATACAAAATTTTTCTAGGAGGAAAACAATGAAGACAAGACACTGGATGCTCGTGCTGCTGGCGATCCTTTTGATCTCCACAGCGCCCCTGTTCGCGCAGGGAAAGGACATCATCTACGCGTCGGATTCCACCACCAACACGCTGGATCCGCACAACACGTCCGACACGTATTCGGGCGCCATCGAACGGGCCATCTGCCAGGGACTTCTGGGATTTGACAAGAATCTCAATATCATCCCTCTGTTGGCAGAATCCTATTCGTACAATGAGACTGCCACGGAGTACACCTTCAAACTCCGCAAGGGAATCACGTTTCACGATGGAGCTCCTTTCAATGCGAAGGCTGTGAAGGTAAACATCGACAGACTACGGACCGGGAAGTATGTACGGAGCAGTCTGATGGCTCCCGTGAAGGAACTTCAGATCATCGACGACTACACGGTGAAATTCATTTTAAAGGAACCTTTCGGCGCTTTCCTCAACGCCCTTGCCCATCCCGGCGCCTTGATGTTGAGCCCTGCTGCCCTAGAGAAGTACGGGGATGACGTCCGAATCCATCCGGTAGGAACCGGTCCCTTCATCTTCAGCGAATGGGTATCGGGAAGTTACGTGCTGATTAAAAAGAACCCCAACTACTGGAGAGGAAAAGTAAAAGTAGACTCCATTAAGTTTGTTCCGGTTCCCGAGAACGGATCCCGCGTGGCCATGCTACGGGCAGGACAGGCACACTACATCTATCCGATGCCCGCGGAACTCTTGAAACTAGTGGAAAACGATCCCAAGATCGAGGTGATCAAACAACCGTCCATCATAGAACGGTACCTGATCCTCAATACCAAATCCAAGCCTCTTTCCGATGAACGGGTTAGACAAGCCATCAATTATGCCCTGGACAAGCAGGCCATCATCAATATCGCTTGGGGAGGAGCCGCTACCCCGGCCGATTCGGTCTTTCCCTCTTCTCTTCCCTTCTATAAAAAGCAGGGACCCTGGCCGTACGACGTGGCAAAAGCAAAAGCTTTGATGAAAGAAGCGGGATACGAGAACGGGTTTAAAGTTGTGTTCCTTACCCCCAATGCCACCGCTCGACTCAGAGCAACGGAAATGGCCATGCAGCAGTTGAAGGCCATTGGAATTACCGGCGAGATCCAATCGATGGACGTAGCCAGTTTCTACGACAAGCTCAGCAAAAACAAGAAGGAAACGGTAGGCGAAACCCCCTTCATCGCCTTTGGGGGATGGTCTTCCTCTACCGGAGACGCGGATTGGGCTACCCGACCCCTTCTTTCTACCGAAGCTTTCCCACCCAATATGTCCAACTATGGGTTCTTCCAGGATCCGAACGTGGACAGGTTGATCAAAGCGGGATTGACCAGTGCGGATCCCAAGGTGCGGGCAAAAGCGTACGCGGAATTGCAGGACTACGTGTGGTCAAAGGCTCCCTGGGGATACCTCTTCGTTGACACTCTCATTGCCGCCAAGTCAAAGAACCTGAAAGGGATCTATCCGATGCCGGATGGCGCGTTCACCGTGGAAGAGGCGGAACTCGTACAGTAAGCCATGTTGCAGTACTTTCTTCGAAGATGCATTTCAATCATTCCGGTCCTGCTGGTGGTTTCGATCCTGGTGTTCCTCTTCGTGCATCTTTTGCCAGGGGATCCTGCCCGTATTGTGGCAGGCCCCGACGCGGATGAGGCGACCATCCGGCAGGTTCGTATCGAACTTGGACTCGATAAATCGTTCCCTGAACAGTACCTGACCTACATGGGCCGCCTGTTCAGGGGCGATCTTGGGAAAAGTTTACGGAGCAAGCTACCCGTGGCGCAGGAAATTGCCCTACGATACCCCCCTACCCTGTACCTGGCAGCGGCTAGTATGGCATGGTCGATTCTCTTTGGAGTTTTCTTTGGTGCTTACGCAGCGATGCACCGGGGGAAATGGCAGGACTATACCGCCATGGTCGTTGCCGTTTCCGGTATCTCGATGCCCCAGTTCTGGCTGGGACTCCTTCTGATCCAGTTATTTGCCGTGCATCTAGGCTGGTTTCCCGTAACCGGGTTCACGGGAAAATGGAAAGAGTTGGTCCTTCCTTCCCTTACCCTGGGAGCTACCGTTGCTGCCATCATAGCCCGGTTCACCCTCTCTTCCTTCCTTGACGTGCTCCAGGAAGAGTATATCAACACCGCCCGGGCAAAGGGCCTTCTGGAACGGGTAGTAATGTGGAAACATGCTTTCCGGAACGCCCTCATCCCGGTGGTTACCATGGTGGGACTCCAGTTCGGTTTTCTTTTAGGTGGGTCCGTCGTGGTAGAGACAGTGTTCGCTTGGCCTGGTCTGGGTAGGTACATGATCGAATCCGTCAGCGTGCGGGATTACCCCGTGTTGCAGGCCCTGTTACTCCTGTATTCCTTCCAGTTCGTGGTGATCAACCTATTGGTAGACATGCTCTACGCGGTAATCAATCCAGAAATCCGGTATAAGTAGGATAGCTCCATGGCAGACAAGACAGTAACACCTTTCCTAATCTTCTGGCATAAGTTTAAAAGACAAAAATCCGCACTTGTAGCGGGGATCTTCATTCTTCTCCTTGTACTGGCAGCCATCTTTGCCCCGTTCCTTGCCCCCTATGATCCCTACGCAACGGATTATAGCCAGGCCATGATGCCTCCCAGTAAGGAACATTGGGCAGGTACGGATGTGTTTGGCAGGGACATTTTAAGCCGAATCCTCTATGGTGCACGGATCTCGTTGGCTGTTGGGCTTTCATCCGTTGCGATTGGCGCGATCGTGGGAGTAACCCTCGGGCTCTTGAGTGGGTTCTTTGGGGGCTTCCTCGATGAGCTGATCATGCGCACTTCCGACGTTCTCTTCGCTTTTCCCGGGATCCTTCTAGCGATCGCGGTCGTGGCCATCCTCGGCCCAGGTTTAGTCAACGTCGTTTTCGCCGTTGCTATCTTCAGTATTCCCACCTTTGCCCGGATCGTCCGAGGGAACACCCTTGCCATCAAGGAAAGCCTCTATGTACGGGCTGCCCGGAGCATGGGGGCCTCCAACAATCGGATCATGTTCGTCCACATCATGCCAGGCACCCTGGGCGGGGCGATCGTGTACTTCACCTTGAGAATCGGCACCTCTATCCTAACAGCCTCCTCCTTGAGTTTTCTAGGCTTAGGGGCCCAGCCCCCCACACCGGAATGGGGAGCCATGCTAGCAGAAAGCCGTGACTATATAGGGGTAGCGGATCATCTGACTATTTTCCCTGGTATCGCAATTTTCCTTACCGTGTTAGCCTTTAACATCTTTGGGGATGGCCTTCGGGCCGCCTTCGATCCCAAAATACGATGACCTCCGATACCGCCTACTTACCGTTTATTGCACGCAAAAAAAGCGGACCAGAGATTTATCTGATCCGCTTTTATTATTTTACCTAAGGCTTGAACAGAAGCTTCTCTTAGCAGCGGCCCGCTGGTGCGGGCCTTGCTGCCAATTGGGATTCGGCTCGCTCATTAAGCGCACTTCTATCCTACCACCGGCGTCCCATCATACCACTTCTCATCATTCCTCCGCGGGGCCCATAGCCAAGCTGGCTGAAGTCGTAGTCTTTGCCTCCCACGGTGAGTTTGGTAACCCGAAGCATCGAGTATTCCGGTGCAATGGGATAGGGGAACTCATATCCTTCCAGCTTCACGTACGCCCCTTCCTTTAACCCTTCGATGAAGCCCGCATACCTACCTAGCATGGGAACATAGTAGGTCTTCCCTCCGGACTTCAGGCCAATCCGTCCGTTGATCAGACTCAACGTTCCATCCACCTTTACCACTTCTGCTTGTGTCTGGGTATAGGCAGGGGGAACCGGACGGTTCTGAGGACCCCATGCACCCGGCCCCGGACCC
>CAKZQO010000074.1 GCA_937140905.1 uncultured Spirochaeta sp. | reverse complement strand
CCCCGCAAAGAACCGTAGCCCCGGCGGAAGCTCCGCTGGCACATACGCATGGGCGTGTATCCACTCCGGTTTTATGATCCGCTCCTCGTCAGACAGAGGCTCGTTCTCGTACTCGGTGCTGAACACATCCGTTCCCAACACCTGCCGCTTCTCCTCCAGCACCTCCGTTGTCCAGCTCTCCAGCCAGATCGGCTTCCCATCCGGACGAAAACAGGAAAGCCGCACCGCAGCCCACCTCTTCAGCGTCCCCTCTTCCAGCTCCCGCATAAGACGGCTTGCCGGATCGTCACTGTGAAAGATGGTGTTCACCCACACGATAAAGGCCGTTTTTCCCAGGTTAAACACCACCCGCTTCAGCCAGCGGTGGATCTTTGCTCGGGTGGTAGGAGACTCCACCGCATCGTCCTTGAGAATATCGTCCAGGATGATCAGGTCCGGCCGGTACTGCCGGTAGCGCGTACCCCGCATGCTCGCCCCGGACCCTTTCGCCTGGATACAGGTGCCGTTCCTCATCTCAAGACGGGCATCGCTCCACCGCTCCCCCCGCTGGTCCCCGAAATCTTCCAGAAGCAGTTCGTTCTCTTCTATCTCCGTACGAATATTGATGAGGTTCTCCTGCGCGGCAATCTGGCTTGATCCGATCAGGAGAACATACCGGCTTCGGCCGGTGAGCACCCGCCACAGCGGATAGGCAAAGCTCCACCGTACCGTCTTGCCATGTTCCCGGGGCTCGATGAATAGGGCTCCCGCAAGGTGCTCGGTCGGTTTCAACAGAGGCCAGTACTTTTCGCGCACAAAAGGTTTCAGCGCATCCACCAGTTCACGGGGTAGCGACTGGGTGTCCGCCACCTGGTAGAGAAGCTTCTGGTAGTCCGCAGGTTCGGTAAAAAAGTAGTCGGCGAGGTAGGTGCGGCAGAAGAAGCCAAAATCCTTCTTCGAGCGCTCTACCCGCCGGTTCCGTTCCCGATCCTGCCGGACCGCCTCTACCTCCCCGACCAGGGAGGCTACCACCTCCCTCATGCCGCCGGCACCTCCAGGCCCACTACCAGAGTTTCCAGCCGTTCCAGGAGGTCTGGGTGCTGTTTAAGTTCTTTTCTGAGCGCCTCCAGCACCGCCTGTTTGGCCGCCTCAAACCCGTTCTGGTACTTCATCCGCACCGAACCCAGCTTCGCCTGCGCATTCGCCACCTTGCTGATCGCATCTATATAGGCTAGCGGATCGTCACTGCCAAGTTCCTCGATGGCACTGGATTCCTGTAACAGCAGGCTCGCAAAACGGGTCAACACTGCCTCGGCCAGATCTGTATTCGGACTGTTCCGCACCGCTTCCATCATCACCCGGGCCTCCTCGGTGGCCTTCTTCAACTCCACTGCCAACTGCCGGGCATTCTTCACCGCCCGCCGCACCCCCTCCCGGCTCGTGTCATAGCCTTCGGATCGGAGAATGGCTGCAATCTGCGCAATGGTCTTCCCCTCCTGGTAAAGCCTTACCACCCGCTCGGTCAGCGCCTGGATCTCGATCTTGCTTCGCCGGCCCACCTCATCCCTCCCGAGGCACCAGCACCGCAGGATCCGCCACTATTCCGTCCAACAGATCAATCCCCTTCGGTCCAATCCGATAGATACTGATCGTATCCCCCCCTCGATACGGGTGCGGCACATCCTTGCGCGTTACGTACTCCTTATCCACCAGGTACTCCAGGCTCTGTCCAATTGCTTCATAGCGATGGTACTGGTAGAACACCGAAAGGATCGTTCGTTTCTCGGCCCCTTCCGGATAAATGTCCTTCAAAAACTGTAGGATCGCTCCTCGTAGCGGCGTATCTTTGATCATCGACTCTTCTCCAATTGCCGGATTATTACATCAAATATACGATTCAACTCCGCCCTCCATCCGGCAGTGTCTTTATAGTGATCCTCCCGGGGCAGGTAGTCCCTTTCCACACAAGCAACACGGTTGTTCAACTCATCGATCTTGCGGGCATGTACGGCAAACCGCTCTTCGAACCGACTTTCCAGCCCATCGATCCGCTCACTCAGCGTCTCGGTGATCCTCCGGGAGCGTTCCTCGTCCTTACGACCATTCTCCTCGATCTTCTTCGCCAAGAACCCCACTGCAAAGGCCAGAGCAATCAAAGCCGGCGTGGTCCCGTACTGCAAGACCTGTAGCACGAGCGTTTCCATTTTTCCTTACCGCCCCGTAAGCTGGATTGCAACCCACGCGCTCGAAAGCCCAGTTAGGAACCCTACCAGTACACCGTACAGCACCTTCCGCTCTGTTCTTTCCAGCGCCTGCTCCGCCCGTTCAGCCCGCTCCTGCTCGACCCGCAAGACAGGCTTCCACAGCTCCGCTGCATCCACTCGCCCCGCCTTATACCCTTCCGTAAACGCTTCCTGTACAGCAGCGGCCGCCTCTTCCTCAACCGCCTGCAGCGCCTCCAGCACCTGAATCCCCGGATAACACCGATCGAGCTCGATGCCGTATTCGCTTGCGGGCTCCTTCCGCAAGCTCGTCAGATCGTCTGCGACGCTCCCCTGCACGAGGAGCATCCCGCATAATAGAAGCAGCATCCCTCTCCGCAAGTCCTTCCTCCTTCCGCACAAACGCCTCCACAGACCCCTCCTGTTCCTTGCTCTTTGCCGCATAGCGGCGATTACTGCGTTCCAGCCCTAACAGAACGGCCCCTCCCATCACCAGCAGGAACAACAGAAGGAACAGAACCCACAGAACCACTCCTACCACGTTCATACCCGCCCCCCCTTGAACACCTTCTCCAGGATCAACGACAGATCCACCGGAGCAAAGACCACCACGATGAAACCCGCTACCTTCAGAACCGCATCAATGTCCAGTGCCGGATTCACCGTCGCCTTCAGCGCTAACCCGACGACTGCAATCACTGACCCAAACACCTTGGCCGTCAAGGTCAAAGGCTTGCCCTTCAGTTCGCTCATGAGATCAGGGTAACGTTTTCTAGAAAAAAGTGCTGGAATCGGGGATATGGAGAGACCTGTCCCTACAGACGATTGTCCCGAAACAAATTTCGGGAATTACCCCCCGCTCCGGGAGTGCCGGTTTTAATATGATAGGTAATTCCGTTCGCTTCGCAGAAGACACGGACTCGCTGACTCATATGCTCATAGAACTCACGATTATTCTTCCACTGCGAAACCGCCTCCCCCCCATAGGGGACTATCTTATTATAATTGAGTTTTCCAAAGATAATTTTTTTTACAAACCCGATACGCTCAAGAATCCGCTCGATATCTTTAGCAGTAGGATCTAATTCCGGAATCGGGTACGGCTCCATGCTGACCCACGTGTTCAGGCCCGCTTCTGCAAGCCTTTGTAAAGATTCAATTCGGTCTTCATACGGGGCAGAATACCGCTCAAAACGGTCTTTAAACTCATTATTCAAAGAAACCAGCGTGATCCCATATTCATTCGCATGGAGAAACCTTTCAGTGTCTAACAACTCCTTGGGGCAGACCCCTTTGGTAAGGGTGGTTACCTTGATCCCTTCCCTGTTGAGCCGTTCGATTATCTTTAGTGTCAATTGTTTAATTTCCGGTATTAGTCTTCGTTTAGGGAAATCATACATAAACGGATCGGTCATGAAGCAGAGGTGCACAAAGTCAAGCGACGGGCGATATTTTAGGATTTCCGCCTCTAGAATATCCAGCGCATTCTCTGCAATTCTCGGAATCCTCCAATCTGCTTCATCCTTTACCCAACCGAACCGTTTTGCCATCATCATCGCATAACAGGGGAAAGCGCACCCATGGGTGCAGCCCGTAACGTGATTGATGGTCCAACTTCCATACTCCACTTTCGACTGGTAGAGCAAGGACTTCCGTTGTATCTTGTGAACTGTAGGCGCGATTCTTAGAATGGAGTCGATATAAAACTCTTTATCATTGAATAGAGTAGATCCCGATTCTTTTGTTTTCTGCTTCACATAAATATCTGCTACGACATCCGCCACTTCTGTTTTTCGTACTGCAAAAAGCAGGTAGTAAAGAACATCCTCCCTGTTCGGATATTTTACGTCATACCCGACAATCTTCATCCCCCTGGAAGTAAACACTTCCACATAACTTTCCAGAATCTCTATCCATCTTTTGCTTATCACATCCACATCATGACCAACGAACTCCTTCAACGTTTGGATCGTTTTGAGTTCTCTTTTACTAACCCCCTCACCCCTCGATTCCTTTCTAGCTATGCCGGACGTCCGCTTCACACCCTCCATAATGAAATTGAGTAGAATATCTTTGGGATTTTTAAGCCTCACAATAGATTCAATAGTTGACTTCTTGATCTGGAGACCTGTGGGGTCAATCAGCATGAAAAGAGGCTTCTTCGCACTATCGATAAAAGGGAGTATTTCGGAAATAACTTCATTGCAGTCCGCATTGAATGGGTGTATCGTAACTATGTTTATTAGTCCGTTTTTATGGATAAAATCACCGACTGTTTGTTCAAGATGAGAATAATTTACTCGATCTTTTTCGATAAGATAGAGACGTATCCGCACATCGGGATCAAGATATGGCTTCTTCTCAGCAATCTTTCTAAGAAAAACAAGAGGGGAGCCTTCAACCCTCTCGTTCCCATCATAATACATTCCTCTTCCAGCAAATAGATCAAAAATATACCACTCTTTTTCCGCCCAGGATTGTTTATTCCAAATCATCATCCATACACCAACAATCTTATCCAAAAGATCAAGCTTTGTTCGCGTAGAGGGACGGTTAGTGATATTCCATAATTTCTCAGGCGTACCCATCAAGCCTAAGTATACATGTGTTTTAGATTTCCCTCAATACGGATGCCGGTGTAGCCATGCAAACACCCGGCCGTGAATCAGCAGGTGCCCTTCTTGGATATAACTCATCGGCACCACCTCCGGTTCCGGGTACCGCTTGGCGTTCTCGCTTGCAATGAAGATCTTCTGGTCTGCCAATCGGTACTGGAGCCTCTTCACCCTCGTCTCCCCGAACAGGCTGATCACAAAGATTCCGTCCCCTCCCGTATCCGAACGATCAAACAGAACGTAGTCACCATTGAAAAGCCCTATATCCGCCATGCTATCCCCGGCCACCCGCACCAACGCACAGTTTTCTGGTCTCCGAGACCCGAGCAGCGTGTAGAG
>CAKZQO010000073.1 GCA_937140905.1 uncultured Spirochaeta sp. | reverse complement strand
AACAATCCTATAGCTTCCTCGAGGGCACCGAGCTTTTCCTGCGTTTCCTCGTATTCCCTCTCTGGAGTCGAGTCGTACACCACTCCAGCTCCCGCCTGGAGCACCATCCGGTTCCCCCGCTTCAGGGCGCTACGGATCGTGATGCAGGAGTCGAATCCTCCCCCCGCCTCGAAGTATCCTACCAGTCCCGCGTAGAAACTTCTCGGCACTGGCTCGATCCGATCCAACGTTTCCACCGCGCGGATCTTGGGAGCGCCCGACACAGTGCCCGCGGGAAAGGTTGCCCGGATCACATCCGCAGTGCGAACTTCCCCTTGAGTATCAGATCCATTCCCTTTCCGTACGATCCCTTCCACTTCCGACACCAGATGCATCACATGCGAGTACCGTTCCACCCCCATGAAGGTGGTAACCCGTACGGAACCAGGTTCGCAGATCCTACCCAAATCGTTCCGTGCCAGATCCACCAGCATCAGATGTTCCGCCTTTTCCTTGGGATCGTCACGAAGTTCCGCCTCTAGCGATCGGTCTTCTTTTTCACTCTTCCCCCTCCTTCGAGTTCCCGCGATAGGATGGATCACCGCCTTCCCATCCTTCACTTTCACCTGCATCTCTGGAGATGCGCCGAACAACTGGTATTCTCCAAAATCGAGGTAGAACTGATAGGGAGATGGATTGACTCTGCGGAGGTTCCGGTACGCTTCGAAAGCGGGAAGGGGAGTAGAGACGGTGATTCGTCGGGAGAGGACGGCTTGCAGAAGGTTCCCCGCGATAATCTCCTGTCGCAAGGTTTCCACACCCTGGAGGAAGCGTTTCCGATCGAAGGGATCCTCCTCGATCCGTGCCGGGTATTCTGTTTTAGGTTCCTGTAAATAGTTGAAGTTGAAATCCCGGATCGTCTCTTCTGTTTCTAAAAGCGCCCGTTCTAGATCGATCTTGTGCTCCGCGTAGTTCAATCCGATCAGGTAAAGAAGATCCGTATAGTGATCGAACACGACAAACACATGACCAAAGAGGAAAGAAGCTTCAGGTAACCCTAAGGGATCGGGACGATCCCGGAATCGGATCTTGTCACAGTACTTAGCGAACTCGTAGCTCAGGAACCCCACTCCTCCAGAAGGGAAGGGAAAGTCTTGAGCGGGCGGATGGTGCTGCTCCGCGAAGTATTCACAGGAATCGAGAATGTCCCGGTAACTAGCGGACATCTTCGCTCGCTTTGTTTCATCTACGTAGTAGACCACCCCATCCCGCTGTTCCAACTGGAAGCCCTTCCGAACCAGTAGTAAGGAGTACCGTTCCTTCCCTTTCACGAAGGACGAAGATTCCAGCAACGCCAACGCTCCTAACTTTTTAGCCAGGGTGACGGGAGTGAATCGTTCCCCCGGAATGATCTTCACGATACTTTCCTGTTTTTCCATCCTATCTCCTCCAACCATTCATTTTCCCGTGCGAGCCCCTAGACCCGCCGGAACTAAGTAGTGGTAGGTCTATGGGCTTTCGCCCGCAAGCGCGTCCTTAAGAACGCGCCCTCGTTTAGACCGCGCGCAATAAAAAACCGCACCTTCCGGTGCGGTTCTGTTTTTTCCATCCCGCCGCCGGTGGCTTTTTAGTCCGATACCGACGGCGTCGCCCTATCTGTTAACGGGGCGCCATACGAGGTATCGGAGAATTGTGCCACCACCAACCTGCGAATATAGAGACTTGCGAGCTTCTTGTTTTAGTCGCGATGTTTCTATTTATAGAAACGTTCATGGTTATACAATACTGGAATCGAAACGAACTGTCAAGAGGACGCGTTGCCTCATCGAAATTCTAACCCAAATGAAGATAATGCCTCATCCAAAAATCTAACCCTGAGACACTCCTTGCCGGTACAGTGGTACCGGCGGAGGATCACCATGGGGT
>CAKZQO010000072.1 GCA_937140905.1 uncultured Spirochaeta sp. | reverse complement strand
GGCTTCCCTCCGCAGGGCTTCCCTCCTATCAAGGGTTTTAGCTCGTCTGCCGAAGTTCGGCAGTTTCCCCATCGGGTCCCCGGAAGTACACCACCCACACCCCGGGCCGGAACTCCACGGGCTCCCCGTAGAACTCCACTCCCCGCTCTTTCAATCGTTTGTAATCGGATCGAACATCCGTAGAGGTGAGTCCCATGTGAATGAACCCGATATCCGCTTGGGTACGATCCTTTGGTTGAGGACGACCCCGGGGATCCAGGTATTCGAAAAGTTCCAGCATGCAGGGACCCAAGCGAAGATGGGCAATCCGGGCAGAGCTTCCCGGCATTCCATTGATCCGCCCTAAATCCCGCTCGGGAGAAGGTTCTAGAATCCTCTCCACGGTGAATCCCAGAAGATCCCGGTAGAAGGCCAGCGAGCGTTCCAGGTTGGACACGCTCAACGCAGTATGTTCCAATGCCGTAATCATACATTACACCGCCTTGGTCAGGATCCGGTTCAAGCGCTTCACGAAGTCCGCGGGATCCTTCACGGGGACTCCTTCCACTAACAGGGCCTGATCCAGAAGCAGGACACTGATATCATCGATCAGGAGAGGATCATCGATTCGGTTCAACCGCTGCACAATTTCGTGATTGGGATTTACCTCAAGGATCGGTTTCACTTCCGGCAGGTCCTTGTGCCCCATCGCCTTCAGCATGGCCGCCACTTTGTAGCTTGGGTCGTTCTCGTCCGTGACGATACAGGACGGAGAGTCGGATAAGCGGACCGAGACTCGCACATCCTTTACCCGGTCCCCCAGGGCCCGTTTGATCTTTTCCACTGCCGGCTTATCCTCTTCGGATTTTAGGTCTTCCCCCGCGTCACTCCGGTTCACCGGCTTTAATTCGTAGTCCTTGTATTTCCCGATGGCAGGAATCACGATTTCGTCGATCTCATCATCCATGATGAGTATTTCGATATCCTTCTTCTTGTAGGCTTCCAAAAGAGGAGAGTTCCGCAAGGTGACTTCGTTATCCCCCGTGATGTAGTAGATCGCCTTCTGATCGGGTAGCATTCGGTGCACGTACTCCTCGAGGCTGGTATACCCTTCCACCTTGGTGGATTTGAACCGTACCAGTTCCAGCAAGATCTCCCGGTTCCCGTAATCCGTGTACAACCCTTCCTTCAAGGGACGGTTGTACTGCGAGATAAACTGGCTGTACTTTTCTTTGTCTTCCAACGCTAGACGCTGGAACTCGCCCAACACTTTCTTTACCGAAGCGTTCCGAATATTCACCATGATCCGGTTCTGCTGGAGAATCTCCCGGCTCACGTTGAGGGGGAGGTCCTCCGAATCGATGATACCCCGGAGGAACCGAAGGTAGGTAGGCATCAGCTCCTTGTCGTCATCGGTGATGAAAACCCGCTTCACGTACAGCTTTACCCCTGGCCGATAGTCCACCTGGTACATGTCGAACGGCGCCTTCTTGGGAACATAGAACAGGGTGGTGTATTCCAGGGTTCCCTCGGCCCGGGTATGGATGTACAGGAGGGGATCTTCCGTGTCATGGGAAAGGGTCTTGTAGAACTCGTGGTAATCTTCCTCCTTCAGCTCTGACTTGGGCCGTTTCCATAGAGCGGAGGCACTGTTGATCTGTTCCTCCACCTGTTTCTTTTCCTTATCTTTCCCCTTATCGTCGTACTCTGTCTTCTCGAAGTGGAGGAAGATGGGAAAGGGAACATGGTTGGAATACTTACGGATGATCTCTTCGATTCTCCATCGGGAAGCGAACTCTTTTCCTTCCTCGTTGAGGAACAGGGTGACGGTAGTGCCAAAGGAATCCCGTTCCGCTTCCTTTATTTCGTACTCTCCCTTTCCATCGCTTTCCCATCGCCAGGCTTTCGACTCCCCTGCTTTCCGGGTCAACACCTCCACTCGATCCGCCACCATGAAGGAGCTATAGAATCCTACCCCAAACTGCCCGATCAGGTTGGAATCCTTCTTCGCGTCCCCTGTCATCTGGTTCAGGAAGATCCGTGTACCGGAACGCGCGATGGTGCCCAGGTTTTCCACCAAGTCCTGATCGTTCATTCCAATACCTGTATCGGAAACGGAGAGCCATTTGTGATCTTTCTCGTCCATCCGAATGTCGATTCGGGGATTGAAGGGGAGCCCCTTGTAGGTCTCGTCTACCAGGGTAAGGTATTTCAGTTTATCCAGCGCATCGGAAGCGTTGGAAATCAATTCCCGAAGGAAGATTTCCTTATGGGAATAGAGGGAGTGGATGATCAAATGAAGTAGCTGGTTCACTTCCGTTTGAAAGGAATGTTTAGCCATGGACAGTTCTCCTCTTTGTCGGATTCTTGATTCAGTAGATTTTTACCGTATAGCTAAAAGATATAAAAAATGTCCGTTTTAGGCAAAGACAACTGTCCTACTGGTACATGATCAGTTTTGGTTCTGGATCAAAGGACAGGACTTCCTTCGGTGAATAGAGGGGCACATCAAACCCTCCTTTCCGCCACGATTTGGGGAGAAACAGTTTCAACCCTTTAATAGGCAGGTTCCGGGCCTCCCGGATGTAGGCCCATGTTTTCTGCTTCTCCTCTGGAGTGCCAAACCCGTCCGCATTGTGGATCACCACTACCTGGGGAAAATCGCTCCGCACCTCTTTCAGCCGGGAAATCATCTTCCAGTTGAACTGATGCACCACCAGGATCTTTTCTCCCGTAATCTTTTCCTGTTCCAGGTACTGCTGCATCATCTGTTGCGCGGTATTGAGATCCTCGGCCCGCACAGACCCGATTTCTTTTCCGGGTTTATCCGTTGCCCATTCTGGATCCAGGGCCAAGTGCACGTGAGGATACTTTAGATAGGGTAAAAGGATCTTCATGGCCTCAGTAACCGGATACTTCCCGATCTGATGATCCAGGAATACGAGGATCCCCTGTTCTTCCGCGTAGGAAAGGTACTGTTGCAGGCGGGACCGATTAAGGTATGCTAGTTCACCTTCTGGAAGCACGGTGGCAAAGATGATATGAAACGCGGGGATCACTCCCCGGTCTCCGTTCACCTCGTCGTACTCCCGAGTGTACCGCCTCAATTCCTCCACCATGGCAGGAAGAGTATCGAACTCTCCCAGGATACCCATCTTCTTCGAGTTGGGGTGCCCATAGAAGGCTACGATATGGTTTTGCGAAAGGAAGTCCCGCATGGCTAAGGGGAAGAGGGGTGCGGGTTGCGCTTGGGGATTCTGGAGATTCTTTCCAGAAAGGGAAGCAGGCTCCTCGGCAACAAGCGGAAAGAGGAAGCCTTCCAACACACAAAGAACTGCCCAAAGAAGAAAAAGCCACTGTCGATGTTTCATAAGATTTGCAAACTCTACCCTGTCTTTCTATACTTGTAAATACGGTACGCCTCGATGAGACGCCTATTCTTCGGTTTGACGACCCTGTTCGTCCTTTTATGTGCGGGTTGCAACCGGTTTCCCTTCCCCCCAGCGGAAGAGCTTTCTGCTAGAATCCACGCGATTCTAGAGCTCCCCTCAGTGGAGTATCGGTACAAAGAGATCGTTTATGTAGGGGAGCAGAAAAGTTTTCTCTTTATCCCCACCTC
>CAKZQO010000071.1 GCA_937140905.1 uncultured Spirochaeta sp. | reverse complement strand
GTGTATGGTTACCTGATCCACAATCAAATATACATAGATTACCTATCCTCGTTGGGGATAGAAACCGTACAGGATCTGGAATCCGTCAAACCAGGAAGTCTCCTCGTGGTACGGACCCATGGGATCGATCACAACTTGGAAGAGAGACTAAAGGAACGATACTCCCTCGTGGACCTCACCTGCCCAAAGGTGAAAAAAGTACAGAAGATCATTCAGTCTTACTCTCAAAAAGGGTACTTCATCGTGATTACCGGGAAACAGGAGCATCCCGAAGTTCAGGGGTTGGTAAGTTACGCAAAGAAGTTTACCGTGATCGAGAAAGAGTCTCAGATACAAACCTTGATCCAACAACTGGAAAAGGAACCGAACCTCTCGATTCTCATTATCTCTCAAACTACGGGGGATCGATCCCTCTTCGAATCTACCATCAAAGCGTTAAAGGAAGCGAGTCTAATACATGGTTGGACTATAGAGGTCCATGATTCCATCTGTTCCATCACCGCTTTGCGGGAACGAGAAGCCCTCAAGAACCTGGAAAAAGTGGATGTTACCTTTGTAGTGGGGGACAAGCTTTCTTCCAATGCCACGAAACTCTACAACACCTTACGCTCTCAGACACCCTGGGTGTATTTCATCAGTACCCTGGAAGATTTGAAAGCGTTGGGACTGGATTACTCTAAATGGAGCACCGTACAGGTAGTTTCTTCCTCTTCCACACCTGCTTTCGTGGAGAGAGAGATCGTGTCGTATCTAGAATCCCTTTGAAGATTCTTTTTTATGCCTATTTCACCCGGTTCCGGTTGTACTCCACTAGTTCTAGCAACCTTTCTTTCCAAATAGGATCTACATCCAACTGTTGTATGATGTTCCGCGCATCCTGTTCCATTTGATCCATCAACCCTCCAATTCTCTCGTGAACCTTCGTTTCTTTTACCAATGAGCGAAGGAACAGAAGATCCTCCTTTTGTAGGTATGCGGCACCGAAGAGTTCCTCTACTTGTTTTCGGTCCTCACCTTTCACTGTCTGGAACAGATAATACCGGTAGAGGGTTTTTTTGTCGGAGATCACATCGGAACCGATAGGCTTGCCTAACTCTTCTGTATCGCCAAAAAGGCCTAGCTCGTCATCCTTCAACTGGAACAGGATTCCCATCCGTTCACCCAAATACGATAGTGTGTTCAGAATGGAAGCGGGAGCTTCCGCAAGGATTCCACCCGCCATGAGGGGGAGGGAGAAGGTGTAACGTCCGGTTTTATATTTATATAGGGAAAGGATCTGTTCCTCTTCGGGAGAATCCTCTATACCTCCATAGTACACGTCCTCCATTTGAGCGAACCCAACGTACAGGAGTTCTCGGGTAAATAGTTTCAGTAATGATTGGAGGATAGATAAGGAGGCATCGATGGAACCCAGCAATTCGAAGGCAAGAAAAAGGGCCACATCTCCCACGCAGATTCCTAAACTATCGGCTAGATGATCCAGTTGCGGGTTTATCGATGTTTCGAATCTGGATTTTAATAGATCTCTATACTGGGCATGGATAGAGGGTTTACCCCTTCGAAACAGGTCCCGGTCCATGATATCGTCATGGATGAGAAAAGCAGCTTGAAACAGTTCCATCGCTGCTCCGATTTGTAGGGCTTGTGGGGTTTTCATTCCCCCACACATTTCGTGGCCAAACGAAACAAGGGCTCCTCGAATCATTTTGCCTCGGTACAAGTATTCCTGCAGTCGATCCAAGGAATCGGGGCCCCAGGCATTGATCCTACTTGCATCTTGTCTGAGGGGTGACAGAAAAGATCCAAGAAGATCCTTGATCTGGGATTTCTTTTCCGATAGATAAGTAAGCATGACATATCTTAATCGATTCTACCTGTTTTTCCAAGCTAGTATTTTATACCATTCTTGCTAGCAGGAAATTAGGAGAATGGTAATTTTTTCATAAATTTCGCTCGTTAATTCGTTAAAATATTATAGATAAGAATAAAATAATATAAATAGTGTATATTTTAACCTTATTATTCAAAAGAATGAATTGACATTGCCAGAATTATTGCGTATAAAGTAACTATTCATGGGAGGAAGGTATGACAAAAAAACAAC
>CAKZQO010000070.1 GCA_937140905.1 uncultured Spirochaeta sp. | reverse complement strand
CCTTTTTCGGGCTCGAAGAAACTGTTTTTGTCCACCAATGCCACGTACACGGACCCTTGCCCCTGGAATAGAACTTCCCCTCGGATCGTGTACAATGGGGGCGAAGAGGTTTGGCTATAGCCTAGAACGGGACAGGAAATACCCAGTACGGGGAAAAGAAAAATCGCGATAATTCGCTTTAGGACAAGGGACAAAGGACGAGGTCCCAAGAATCACTCCGTTTGGGTGAACAGGGAGATCGAGTCTTGCTTGGTGCCGCACACCCCGATCTCGCCCCGCCACATGGTTTCCGCTTCCAGGATATACCCCTTCACCTCCACATCCACCCGACGGACGGGACCTAAGAAACGGTCCCGGATGACCTTGCAGGGAAACACGGTAGTCCCGTGCTGCGGCTGCGCTGCTTCGGTTGAAGGGTAGAGAAGGATCGCTTCGGGGCGTATCAAGGCGGTGCCGGAAGATCCAGGGGTAAACCCTTTGGTGCTACAGGGCAGAATCCCAAAAGGGGTCTCGATACGGTCCGGTTCCACCACTCGGACGGGAATGAGGTTCGACCTACCCACGAACTTGGCTACTTCGATCGTCTTGGGATGATCGTACAGATTCTTCGGAGTATCCACCTGCACCAGCCGGCCGTCCTTCAGGAACGCCACCCGGTCCGCGATGGACAGGGCCTCTTCCTGATCGTGGGTCACGTGGATTGTGGTAATCCCATTCTGGCGTTGCAGGTTCCGGATTTCGTCCCGCATCTCGATCCGTAGTTTGGCATCCAAGGCGGAAAGGGGTTCATCCAATAGAAGGGCGTTGGGCTGGAACACGAGAGCTCTGGCTAGGGCTACCCGTTGCTGTTGACCTCCACTCAGGGTAGCCGGATATCGGTCCGCGAAAGCCTCTAGGCCTACCCGGCGGAGCATCTCCAGAGCCCGCGACAAACGATCCTCCTTTTGCACTCCGCGCACTTTCAAGGGATAGGCCACGTTTTCCAGTGCCGTCATCAGGGGAAAGAGGGCGTAGGATTGGAAGACCACCCCTAAGTTTCGTTTCGAGGGAGGTAAGTCCTGAACGGGACGGTCACCTAGAAGGAGAGTCCCTTTTTGGGGATGTTCGAACCCGGCGATCAGCTTTAGGATCGTGGTTTTGCCCGATCCCGAAGAACCGATCACGGCGAGGAGTTCCCCTTCCTGGATCTCCAAGTCTATATCGAACACGCCATAGGGGGTATGGGGATAGGTGAAACTGATCTGCTGCAGGCTGATCTTCATAGAACGTTCTTCCTTTCGCTGAAGGTGCCGGTGGGGGCTCCCGTTCCAAGTAGGGACGCCACGATGGAAAGGGCCAATAGTACCACGGTGGCGGAGCAGGCGAATCCGGAGGCGTTATAGAAAGATTGGAGAAGCACGATGGGGTATGTGCGGTTGAGGAATCCGGCGATGAGGTTACTCAACTGGAACTCTCCGATGGACAGGGCCCCAACGGTGAACAGGCCCGAAAGAATACTGTGCCGTAAGGTCGGCACTACTACGTGAAGGAACCGTTGCCGGAAACTGGCTCCCAGAGAATCGGCCGCTTGTTCCAGTTGGACCAACCCTAAATGGCGGATATCTCCGATCAAGGTCTGTACCATATAGGGTAGGGTAGACACCACGTGTCCGATTATCAGTAGCCAAGTGGTTCCCAGGTAGGGGAAGGCGTCGGAGGAGAACAGGATGATGTATCCGAAGGCCACTACCATGGGAGGAGCGGCAATGGGCATCAGTTGGAGTAAGCGGGTGAAAAACTGAGTGCGTTTAAACGTGCCTCGTTCCATCCCGTATGCCATGGGGAGGCCGATCACTACCACGATCGCGCAGGTGGCCACCGCCACGAACAAACTCACGAAGAAGGCCCGCTGAAAACTGGGATCCGAGGCTACCTCCAGGTACCAGTGAAAGGTAAATCCTTGAGGAAGGAGAGTATTGGTCCACTTTTCCCCAAAGGAACCAAGGAACAAGAGGGCTATGGGCAGGAGAAGGTACACGAGGTACAAGAATAGAATCATCGATGCGCCTCCTTCCGGTGGGAAGCGAACAGTTCCCCGGCTGACATCACGAGGGTCCCCACGGCTAAAAGTACCACTGACAGGGCTGCCGCCAACGGAAAATCGGAACCCGCGTCACTGATCTTGCTATAGAGAAGGAGGGGTAGGATATTCAGTTGG
>CAKZQO010000069.1 GCA_937140905.1 uncultured Spirochaeta sp. | reverse complement strand
TACAGATTCGAGTAGGATGCCGAGATCCCCTGTAATCCTATTTCTCGCTCTTCGATGCTTCCAATCATTCCAACTTCTGTCTGCCTAGACAGTTTCCACCCCCCATCTCCTCTAATCTGATCCTGTCGATCAAAGTACCCGCTACCAGGCTTGTGAAACTGGTATCCATCCCTCGATTGATGGGAAAATTTGAGATTTAGCTTGCTATCCTCTCCTCTATGAAACAGGGAAAGGGCTCCTTCTAAACTAGCCATCGTTCCCACACCCAAGGTCCCTTCTGTATAGAGAGACGCCCTCTCTTTAGGTGTTGAGCTAGGCTCGGGAGGTAAAATCGAAACGGAAAGAAAATCCGGAGGAAAGGTGAGGGGTACTTCGAACTCTTTTAAGGGTGAGGGCAGTTCCATTCGTGGCTCAGCGAAGAGGGGAAGAGGGACAAGGAATAGGTCTTCCCGGCCTTCTGCCTCCACCACCATGGTGGGTAAGAGAACTTCGGGGGATTCCGGAACCTCAGTAGGCTTTAGGGTTTGGGCGAATAACCTCAATGGACATACGAGGAGAAAGAGGACTAGGGTTACAATCCTACCAATAGAATGGAAGATCTTCATGGGAGCCCCAACACCTTTCCGCCCTCTTGGGTCCAGGGCGATTCTGGGAATCTTTTTTGCAGTACCTCGAAGTATTTACGTGCTTCCTCACGTTTTCCAGCCAATGTCAACGCTTTCAATGCTTGATACAGCGCCCGGCTCATGAGATCTGTGTCGGCGAAAGGGGAAGAGGCTGCTTCCCCATAGTATGTAGCAGCTTCGAGCAGATTTCCCCGCATTCGGGATAGATCCCCTAGCAAGTATTTCGTCTCTGCCGATTCTTTCTGTTCGCCCTGTGCGAGGAGTTCTTTCAACCATCGTTCTGCTTCCTCCTCTGCTTTCTTGCCACCCATTTCGTACAGGTATAGCTTCACCAACTCTAGCGCGATCTTTCGCCCTGTCTCTGTAGATACTCCTTTGGCTTCCTCTAACCGAACCTTGAGGGACGCTTCCCGTTCGGTTGCTCCTGCTTGTAAAAGCTCTAATTCGCG
>CAKZQO010000068.1 GCA_937140905.1 uncultured Spirochaeta sp. | reverse complement strand
TGATCGCCACAAGGGGTACTCTAGGCATAGCCTTCAAAATGGCTTTCTGGGCATTCTGATAGGCCACGTGCCGTTCCGGGCCATTGGGTAGGGAGTTTCCCTTGGCGATCCACTCCTGCGCATCCTTGGAATAGTACTTGGTATCGTGCAGGAGGGAAGTATTGAAGCCATCGAAGGCCACGAAAATATAGTAACTATCGTCCGTTTGGGTCCAGTTTACCAGGAGGTCCCACACCTTGGGATCCGATTCCCTCCTTCGGGTAGCGAGTTCCGAAAGAGCCACCTGTTCTATAGTAATCAGATCCACGCCCAACGCCTTCTTTACCTGGTCTTTCACCACGAGAGCTTCCTTCACATGGACGCTACCCGATAGGGCGGTGCATTTGAGGGACCCCGGCTGTTTGAAGGAAGCGGGAAGAGAGTCGAAGAGCTGTTTTGCCTTTTGGGGGTTGTAATACCCCGTTTCCTTGTTTCCCTCCTCCAATCGGGTCCCTTTGGGATCGTCGATATGCCCAAAGGGAAGACTCTCCACATACTGTAGGGTAACGATACCCCGCTTATCCATGATGTCGGGAGAGTTCACGATATCGGCTGGGTTGATAGAGTACAGGATAGCGAAACGGAGTTTGGCAGAGTTTGCAGAAAGGTCGTACTCCCCATCGAGATCGGGTGTTCCGTCCTTGTTCACCTGTCCAACCTTAGGGGATTTCATGTTGAAGGCCAGATAGTGATACCCAAAGTACCCATTAGTGGTAAGGATCTTCCCCCCCTGTTTCTCGATTTCCCGAGCATCGAGGGGTACGACGTTCATGATCAGGTCCACCTCCTTGTTGAGGAAGGCGGTCTTCAACGCGGAGGGATCCTTGATCGTCTTGAACACGATTTTATCCGCGTTAGCCTTGATATTCTTGTCGAAGTAGTCTTTGTTCTTCACCAAGGTAACGCTATCCCCCTGCTTCCAGGATTCGAACTTGTAGGGTCCGGTTCCCACGGCCCAGGTGATCCCGTAGTCTTTGATGGTTCCATCCGACTCAGCCTTTTTCATCGTCTCCTGATCCAGGATAGAGGCCCCTAACCAGGTGAGCTGGTTCAACTGAGACCCGAAGGAAACAGGGGTGTAGTACTTGGCCCGGGCATCGAAACTCTTGAGGTCCGCATCCGTCATTCCCTGAGGAGCCTTTTTCGCGTCGAATCTGCCGGTGCGGAACTGGAAGGTGTAATCATCCACTTTCTTCACGTCGTACATCATGGCAAAGATGGATTTCATCTGGGATTTTTCATGGAAGGCGCCCCGGTTGAAGGAGTACAGCACATCATCTATCGTCAAAGGATTCCCATTGTGAAACTTGATTCCTTCCTTGATCTTGATCGTGTAGAGGGTCCCGTTCTCTTCGATCTTGGGAAGGTCCACCGCTAGATCGGGTTCGATTTTTCCCGAACTGGTTAGATCGTACAATCGATTGTAGAGAATCAGGTTGATGTTGTGGGTGGGAGTATCCGAATACATGGGTGGATCGAGAATGATGGGATCCGTACTCTGACCTACGGTTATGACGATCTCTGTGGGTTTCTTTGCTCCACAGGACACCACTAGGATCAGAGTCAGGAGGATCCCAAGGATCATGAAAACTTTGTTTTTCATCCTAATTCCTCCTTGATATAGATTGATTGTATTTTACGATACCTTTTCCCTTCTGAATCCTTAAGAAAGATTAAAATTTACCTTAAGTTTTCCTTAAGATCGTTGGTATACGCTTCTTCCCATGGTACTATGGGTAAGCTATAGGGGAGCAAAATGGATCGAAAAGAAGCATTGTTTACCTGGATTCAGGAAAACCGTTCAGATTTTATTCGCATGGCAGAAACGTTGTGGAGAGAACCTGAAATTTCCTACCAGGAAGAAAAGTCCTCTCGATTACAGAAATCTTACTGTGTAGAAATGGGTTTTCGGGTTCAAGAGTTGGATTCCATCCAACGGTATGCCTTCATCGCAGAGGCAGGAAAGGGAAAACCGATCATCGGCATTTTAGGAGAGTTCGATGCCCTTCCGGGACTTTCCCAGAAGGTCTCTCCTCAACAAGACCCCATCGTGCCAGGAGGAGCTGGGCACGGTTGCGGACACAACCTTTTGGGGACTGCTTCGCTAGCCGCGGCTACCGCCCTCAAACAGGCATTGGAGAAAGGTCGATTGAAGGGAACGGTCCGGTACTATGGTTGCCCCGCAGAGGAGCAATTGGGGAAACCGATCCTAGCCCGTTCCGGAGTTTTCTCCGATCTCGATGTAGCCCTCTTCTGGCATCCAGCAGATATCAATACTGTTGCAGCCTACAGCACCAATGCCAGTATCGAACTGACCTTCCGATTCACCGGTATCCCTGCCCATGCCGCACAGGTCCCTCATTTAGGCCGATCCGCCCTCGACGCATTGACCCTTACGGGGATTGGGGTGGAGTTCCTTCGGGAACACATGCCTCCAACGGCTAGGGTCCACTACATCTATACTTCCGGAGGGGAACGTCCCAACATTGTCCCCGCCCAAGCATCCGGAGCGTTCCAGGTACGATCTCCCCGAATGAAAGATCTTCTTCCCCTATTGAAACGGGTGATCGACGTAGCCAAAGGTGCGGCTCTCATGACAGGGACAGAAGTTTCCTATCATACCTTACGGGGCTGCTACGATGTTATTCCCAATTCTATTCTGTCCGATCTACTGTACCAGAATATGGGTGAAATCCCTCTTCCTGATTACACGGCCGAAGAAATCGAGTTCGCCCGTTCCCTCGCTTCAACCCTCACGGAGGACCAAAAACGAAATACCCTTCTCGGTTTGGGCTTGGATGCCCAAACGGCTGATCAGCTCCTTGCCCAGCCCATTCATCGGGACATTGGGTACTGGGGCAAGGGGTGGACCATTCCCGCTTCTACCGATGTGGGGGATGTGTCTCATATCGTCCCGACGGCACAGATCAATACCGCCACGTATCCTGTGGGAATTGGATCTCACACCTGGCAAGCAACCGCTAGTTCCGGCTCTTCCCTTGGAATGAAAGGAATGCTGTACGCGGCTAAGGTCCTTGCGGGGACCACATGGGATCTATTGGAACAACCTGTTTGGATCGAGAAAGCTCGCGAGGAATTCCATCTCGCCATAGGGGAAGAACCGTACGTCTCAGCCCTCGATCTACTCCAACGATTCTAAATTTTCTGTGTTTTTGAGGAGTCGGCAGAAAACAAGAGCCGGAATAGGGAACCTGTAGGGTTGGCTGTTTCCACCTGTATGCGAAACCCATACTCTTCTGAGAATCTCCGAAGGATGGAAAGTCCTAACCCCGCTCCTCTTGTGGTAGATAGAACCTTTTTCGAACGGTAGTATCTCTGGAAGATCCGGTCCTTCTCCTCCCGTTCAATTCCCGGCCCTCGATCTTCCACGGATAGTTCATGATTCCCCAAACGGATCCAGACTTCCTTTCCTCCATACTTCACCGCGTTGTCCAACAGAATATGGAGGATGCGTTCCAGATCAATGGGATCCAGGGGAAGCAATACTTCGGGGGTAATGTCCCGATGGAACACAATGGAAGGGTGCAATTCTTCATAAGCTTGCGCGATTCGAAGAGTGATCTGTGAAGCTTCAGCACTAGGAATTGATTTCTTTCGCTCCGTTTGTTGAGTCTCTTTTAAGGAAAGAGCCATGTCCCGAAGTTTGGACAACTCTACCTTCGATACCTCTAAAAACTCGTCCACCCATTCGCGCTTTCTTCCATGTCGTTCGATCAATTGCCGGTACCCTTCCAGGATCTGTACAGGGGTCACAATATCATGGATCACGTCTTCCACATACTGCAGGCGCTTTTCATAGGCCGTACTGATTTCTTCCATCATCGTATTGAAGGCTTGGATCAATTGCCCTATTTCGTCCTTCCGCTTGGGAATGGGGAGACGAACCCTCAAGTTTTGAGAAGTGATGGAAACCATCATCCGAGCAAGTTCCGACACAGGGTCTACCGTATTCCGTAGGAGGAATACTCCAAATAGAACAAAGCATAGAGCGAAGATCACAACGGTAATGTTGATCGTTCGGTTGGCAAAGGCAAAGTAGGATTCTTTTGCTCCTTCCTTGTCCACATAGAGGGTGAAATGAAAAGAACCTGTCTGTCGTTTAAACGCGGTCAGAGCTTGGGAGTTCAGGTCCAACCTCGCCGTGCCGTATTGGAACACCAGCATTCCGTCTTTCTCTACCGCCAGTACTTCAGTATCGAAATCCACCAGGGAGTAAATATCGATCGTGGAGGAAGGTGCGCTATATCCCCAGACGATGAGATCCAGTCTCTCCTTTGCCTGTCTGAGAACTAACCTCTCTATGGCTCTATGTACAGCCACACCAGAAATCAAGATCGAAAGGAGAGAAGCGATAGAGGCCAGGAAAAGAAGGAATAGAAGAAATCTACGTTTCATCGTACCGGGGAATCATGTACCCAATTCCTCGTACATTCTCTATGTACGATCCTTTCAGCTTGCTACGAATAGAAGCGATATGAACCGAAAGAACCCCCTCCTCCAGGTGCACGTTCGGTCCCCACACCTTTTCCAAGATCTGTTCTTTTGTGACGATTTTTCCCCTATGTTGGAGAAGAAGCAATAGGATATCGTACTCTTTTCTTGTGAGATGTACCTGTTTACCTTCCACAGAAACTCGTCGTTCTTCCGTATCCACCACGAGTTGACCATGCACCATCTTGGTAGTCCCCTGCTCCATCCGTAGAGTCCTTCGCAGGACAGCCTCCATCCTCGCTAGAAGTTGCTCCATATCGAAGGGTTTGGTGATGTAATCATCTGCCCCTACGTGTAACCCTTCTACCTCGTAGGAAACCCCCTGTTTTGCCGTGATCATGATGATGGGGACCATGCATCCCTTGCTTCGCAGAATACGACATACTTCTATGCCCTCCAAATCGGGAAGCATCCAGTCCAGTAGTACCAGATCTACCCCTCCCTCTAAGGCGGCAATAAGTCCACTCTTCCCATCATACCGAACCTCGACTTCCTTCCCTTGAAGGGAAAGCTCAACTTCTAACAGGCGGGCAAGAGCTTTTTCATCCTCAATGATGAGAACTTTCATGACTGTCCAAAGCTTGTAGGAAATTCAAGACGGTTCCCCGGGATGTCCCCAGGGAACCATAGGGGCTGGTGCGAGTAGGTGAAAGAATCTTTAATCCATCGGAGAAAAATCGCTCTTCGCAGCTCCGCACATGGGGCACACCCAATCGTCCGGTAAAGATTCGAAGGGGGTACCGGGTTTTACTCCATTGTCCGGATCCCCCTCCGCGGGATCATAGATATACCCACATACATTACATACGTACTTCTTCATGCTCTTCCCCTTTCCTTCAACTTTTCCACAGACCGTGGATGTTACAGTATTCCCGCGCCGATACTGTCTTGGCATCGAGACAGAACTCTGCCTTCGGAGCATCTCCGGGTTTCAAGAATTTCTTATACCGCACCCCATCGGCCGTCAGTTCTATCCACTCAATATAGTGCTTTTCCTCCATCGGGTGAAGAGTGCTTCCCACCGTTACCTTATACCCGTTCGCCGTCTTTTCGATCACGGGAACGTGCTTCTCCGTGCTCTTGTCCGCTGTCTTTTCCTCGATGAGTTTCATCGGTTTCCCACAGCAGACCAGTTCCCCCTTCCCCGCATCTAAAACTTCCACGATGTTTCCACACAGATCACACTTATAGATTTGAGCTTTTGCCGTCATGTGAACCTCCCCTCATTCTACCTTCCTGTCCATGTTTACCGGATCGGATTACCAGTTCTCTCCCAAGAGTTCGAAATACGCTTGAGGATGCGCGCAAGCAGGACACGCTTTAGGCGCTTCCGTTCCTTCGTAAAGGTACCCGCAATTCAAACACCTCCATACAACCTTCTTGTCTCGCTTGAATACCCGACCCGCTTCAATGTTGGCCCGTAGATCGTTGTACCGTTTCTCGTGCTGTTTCTCCGCTACCCGGATAGCATCAAATACAGCGGCGATCGCTTCGAACCCTTCTTTCCGTGCTACCTCTGCGAACTCTTTATACATGGTGGTCCATTCGTAGTTTTCCCCCATGGCTGCGGCTTTCAGGTTTTCCGCGGTAGTTCCAATTACACCGGCGGGGAAGGCTGCAGAAATCTCTACCTCTCCACCTTCCAGGAACTTGAAGAATCGTTTGGCATGTTCCTTTTCTTGGTCCGCCGTTTCCTCGAAGATCTTGGAAATCTGAATATACCCCTCTTCCCGGGCCTTGGAAGCGAAGTAGGTATAGCGGTTCCTTGCTTGAGATTCACCCGCAAACGCGGTTAGAAGATTCTTCTCTGTCTGTGTGCCTTTGACACTTTTCATACCCTAGCCTCCTGTAAATAATGATTTTACTTTAATAAGTTGTGTTGGTTTCATTATGACAGATTTTCTATCATTTTACCAGATTTTTTTGATCAACTTCTCGAGCTTTCGGATGGATTCCTAACCGGCTTAAAGAAAAATCGAATCTCACCGGATCCTCCGGATCGACCGTTCGGAAGGCCTCCGTAATTTCCTCTACGGTGGAACGATCGATTCCCCTGCGTTTGGTAAGACCATGACTAAAACTCCATCGATACAGGTGGGTATCCACCGGTACCCGTAAAGAAGCGGTTTTCATGCAACTCCAGCCACCTGGATCTATCCGGTCCTTTCGTACCATCCATCGGAGAAACAGATGCCACCGTTTCATCCCTCCTCCTTTCAAAGGATCAGACAAGAGGATCCCCCATGAGTCTTTTCTATGCTCTATCATTTTATAAAAGAGGTTCTCGATCCCTTGATTGGGGTCTTCCACCAATCCATCGCACCTTATCATGAAGCATGCCTCCAACGTTCCATACCTTCGAAGCACCTTCTTCAGCGCTGAAAGGAAAGATACGATCTCCTTCCTCCCAAAGAAACGATACTTGAAATCCTTAAACCAGTAATCCAAATCCCTTTCTGAGGCTGCTAACAGATGATCCTTCAAGTGACTCCCAAAGGGTGCCAAAACCGCATCACAGGCTTGAAGGATACCCCCCACCCTGCCCAACGCGAGGGAAGCACAGATAAAAGCGGCCACTTCTCGGTCCTGTAAGCTTAAATACCTCCGCACCCGGGAAAGAGGATCCGGATCTATGAACTCTTCCCAATGGAACCTTTGATAGGTCTCTTCAAGGAAGATCTTTAGAGTAGAAGTTTCGAAGGAAATCATTCTTTTTAGATTCCATTGTAAATTGTATCTCCGATTCTACCCCGTCGGGTCGGATAAGGGAGATCCTTACAGACGCAAGGGGAGGGGAAAGCCAATTCCACAGCTTAGGTTGGGGAAATTGCACGATGGTTTTTCGGATCTCTTCCCGGGAGATCGAGATCGTTTGGACTTTGAGCCTACTAGAAGAGCTTCCTATCGGCAACGATAGGATTTTCCGCTCTGGGGGTATGTAGCGGATAAAGAGTCGGGTATTCGTCAGGAAGAAGAGGCAGTAGGAATGGGAAGGAATCGTCTCTAAGGAAGTTTGTAACTGTCCTAGCGCATACCCCAGGATTCGTTCCCCCAGTTCCTCTTCCACTTGTCTCCAATATTCGAGGCTATTTTCTCGATTCCCCATATCAAAATCCTATCTTCTTTACTGAGCCGGGTCAATTATGGTAGGGTTTCCCCATGTACCTGAAGTTGATTGCCTGTAACGTGCTCCTCCGTGAAATATATCGGGAAGTGGCTACTTCTCCTCATACCTTCGATCTGTATTTCACGGAAAAAGGAGATCACGAAAAAAGCGATCGACTTCGAGCGATCATTGAGGGGGAAATTCAAAAGGCGGAAGAAAGCGGAAAACTCTACGATGCGATCCTACTCGGATATGGACTTTGCGGAAACGCAACCGTAGGTCTAGGATCATCGAAATTCTCCCTCGTTCTTCCCCGAGCACACGATTGTTGTACCCTGTTCTTGGGATCCAAACAGAAGTTCCAGGAACTCTTTGCTTCAAATCCCAGCCGACCCTTTGCTACTCCCGGATACATGGAAAGAAGCGCCGACACATTCCAAACCACGTCCACCCGACAGTTCCTTGGGTTGGATAAATCGTACGATGAGTATGTTGCCCTGTACGGAGAGGAGAATGCCCAGTACATCATGGAAACCCTTTCCCCAAAAACCAAGGACGATACCATGATCGTATACATCGCCATGCCAGGCACAGAGTCCTTGGGATGGGAAGATAAATGTCGACGGGAGGCACAACGGGAGGGGAAAGGGTTTCTACGGGTGGAGGGGGATCCTCGATTGATCCACAAACTCATCCATGGGGAATGGGATTCGGAAGAGTTCCTAATTGTACCCAGAGGCCAAAAGATCGCACCCGTGTACGATTGGGAAGAGGTAGTCACTTTCAAAGCTCAGCTTTGAATCTCGTTTACCAGGGCATCGAAGATCGTAAGCATATCCATCGTAGTCTTCCGGAGCCGAGAGGCAAGAATCCGGGCAATTGCCCGGGTTATGGGAAGAGCGATTTCCGGGTTCGTTTTCCCTAAGTTCAGGAAATCTTCCTTGTTCAGCACGAGAAACTCCGAATCTTCCAGGGCAATCACTGTGGCAGATCGTTTATCATCATCCACTAGAGCGATTTCACCAAAGAACACATCGTTCTCGGCCTTCAATTTCACCACGGTGTACGTATCCCCTGCTCGAGTTTGTTTTTGTATCTCCACGCTTCCCTTGTATACGATGAACATTTCCGAGCCAATATCCCCTTCCCGGATGATTACTGCCCCTTTGGGGTAGGCTTTTATCCTTATGATCTCCAACAATCGTTTTAGATCAGCCTCCCGCTCCTTCAGTTCATCGAAGATAGCGATTCGGCTGAGTTTTTGGAGGATATCTTCCTGCTTCATGCCCCTACCCTCTCCAGAAGGATCGCTAGACTGTATTTCTGGATCGTATACGAATCATCGGGCAGTAGGTATGGTCGATTCACTTCCAGTTCCTTCACCTTTTGAAGGTTTATGATCAGTTGGGACACATCGGAAGTTTTCTGGGCCTCCCTTAGGGATTCCATTTTTATACGGTTGGGGGATCCGGTATTTTCCAGAATTCCAATCAAGATCCTTTGGGGATCCCCCTGAAAAATACGCTTGAACTCTCCGTAGGGCTTCCCAATATACTCAGGGGGGATAGGATAAGTTACAATTCGGGACCGGCTCTTTTCTTGTGAGAGGAGCTCGTAGATGATATGGGACATCCCGTTGGTGGCAGAGGTATTGGCCAGTACCCTACGGGAAAACTCTCGGCTAAAGAGAATTTCATCACATTGGGCGTGTCGAAGGTAGGATTCGTACTTTTTATCCAAGATTTCTGCGCAAACATACACATCCTTGCTGAGAGCTTTGATCGTGAGGACAGTCATCACTGTCTTGGAATCCACTTCCGAGGGAGCAGCACTCTCTAAAGTATCCGCTAAAATAAGCACCTTTTTGGCAGCCTTAATATTGGCTCGTAGGAGGGAGGTCTCAGCAAAGTAGTCACCTCGCACGAACTTTAGACCTTTCAATTGGGGTCGATCTTTCAGGGCTTCTACTCGTTCGGGTTCCACATTGGATATGATTACGATGTTCTCCGCATCGGTTTCAGGGGAAACCCGGAGAATATCCAATAGGATGTCCTCCATATCCTCTTTCCATCCACATATGATTAAATGGTTCTTTAATTTCTTATACTCCATCAATCCCCTCCTGGCTTTGGTATTGCGATCTACCAGGAACGACGCCAAGGTTCCAGAGAGCAGTGTAGTCGCTCCAATACCGAAGAACACGGTAAAAATGGCAAGGATCTTCCCCGTCACCGAAGCGGGAACTTTATCCCCGTATCCGGTTGTGCTAAAGGTAATGATGGACCACCAGAGTCCATCGAAAAAATTTCGGAATTGATCGTTCGCCTCCCGCTCGATCCAAACCATGATTCCCGCTGAAGCGATCAGAAAACCAAAGAACACATAGAAGGGACGCACCTTTGGATCGGTAAGAAGAATAACGAACTTTTTCAATTGTTTCATTCTAGTTTGCTGGAACACGTTTGATTCCTTTATCTTTCCATCCCTCTACTGCCTGTTCGAATATGCGAAACTCTTCTTCGACCTTACGTAAGGCATCCATGGCCTTTTGCGTATCCTGTTCCTTGGAAGCCTGCTCCAACTCGGCCGCCGCATTCCCCAACCTTCGAGCTTGGAGATTCCAGGATCCTCCTTTGATCCCATGGGAAGTAACCCGAAGGGAATCCCAAAGTCCTTTAACCAAAGCTTCTCGCATCTCAGGAATTTGGGCAATTACCTTTTTTCGAAAAGCCTCTACCACCTTTTCCACCACATCAGCTTTTCCCATGAAGGTCTGTAAGGCTTCCGGATAATCGAACACCTCCTTCGATGGGGTATCTTCCGTCACTTCTTCCAATTCCTCCATCTCCTCGCCTACTAACTCCCCTTCTCCTAGCTTCTTTCCAGCCTGTTCCTGTCCATTGAACCGAAGCCTCTCCATCCCTTTACCCTTGGCTAAATACTTTTCAAGGAAGGGGATCAAATCCACGCTCTTGAACGGTTTCGTTAGATAATCGTCCATTCCGGCTTCGAGGCATTTTTCCTTCTCACCCTTTACCGCATTGGCGGTGACCGCTACGATAGGTCCCGTATACCCCTTTTCCCGAAGCCTGAGGCTAGCTTCATAGCCGTTCATTACGGGCATTTGTACATCCATGAATACGAGGTCTACCTGTTCTTTTTCTAGGATATTGACCGCCTCCAGGCCATTCTCTGCCAATAAGACCTGTAACCCGTACTTCTCCAGTATAGTCTTGAACAGCTGTTGGTTCACTAGGTGATCTTCCGCTACCAAAACTCTATTTCCTACCCAAGCAAGGGTTTTGTCTGTTTCCCTAACCTCTTCTACCACGCCCTTCGCACCTGTTCCATAGAGGATAGAAACGATACAGTCTAGTAGCTCCCGCCGTTTTATGGGCTTATCGATGTACCCGGCGAACCATCCAAGGAGCTTCATCTTGGCTTCTGTTCCAAATCCCAAGGGGCTCATGAGGATCATCCGGGGAGAAGAAGAGAGGGAAGCGTTTCGTACTTCGCTGGCAAATTGCCATCCATCCATCCCCGGAAGGTGTTGGTCTACCAGTACCAGATGGTAAGGATCGGTTTTCCTTTGTTGGAGCAATTGAAGGGCTTCTTGACCGGTACGGGCCCAATCTACCTTTCGAAACCAGTCAGTGAGATGGTAGTATAAAATTTCCCATACATGCGGGTTGTCCTCCACGATGAGCACAGGTCGGAAGGATTCTGGTTCTTCAATGACGAACTCCGCTTCTTCCTCATGGTCCAATACTCTCTGCAAGGGTAAAGTAAAATGGAAGTTCGATCCCACGCCAACAGTACTCTGGACCCCAATTGAGCCGTTCATCATCTGGACTAGGCTTTTGGAAATGGAAAGGCCCAATCCGGTTCCTCCAAACTTTCTAGTGGTAGACGAATCTACTTGGGTAAAGGCTTCGAACAAGATGGGCACCTTGTCTTCTGGGATTCCGATCCCCGTGTCGATTACCTCAAACTTTACTTTCCAAACCTCATTAGCCTTCTCTACTACCCGTACCCGAACCAGCACTTCTCCCTTTTGAGTGAACTTTACCGCGTTGTTGATCAGGTTTATGAGAATTTGACGAACCCTCACCGGATCTCCTCGAACCCAGGTAGGTACGTCCTTGGCTATATCGATGATGATCTCCAAGCCTTTCTTATGGGCCAGTAAGCTTACCATATCCACGGCTTCCTCGATGAGGGAGACCAGTTCGCAGGGAATAATTTCGAGGGACAGTTTGCCCGCTTCGATTTTCGAGAAATCCAGAATATCGTTGATCAAGCCCAACAGTACTTCGGCAGAGTATTTCACTTGCGTGGCATACTCTTTCTGTTCTTCATCCAGCTTGGTTTCCAGGAGAAGTTCCGTCATTCCCGTAATGGTATGAATGGGGGTACGGATCTCATGACTCATATTGGCCAGGAAAGCACTCTTGATCTGGGTTGCCTTCTCCGCTTCCTCCTTTTCCCGAAGAAGACGTTCCTCTCCTCGCTTGTGCTTGGTCACATCTTCCAGGATTCCGAAGATAAAAGGCGAAAAATCTCCCCTTCCCACATGGTGGAGTCGCATCTTCACCCAGCGATTGTCGGTACCCTCCAACAGAAATCTGCACTCCAGCTCCACATCCACGTTCTTCTGCTGGAGAATCTGTTCTATCTTTGCAGGACCTTCATCCCGGTATTCCTCACTGCAAAGAGAAAAAATAGTTATTCCCTGTAGTTCAGATGCTGATTTCTGAAAAATCTTCTGCGCGGCTTCATTGGACAGGATAATGCGGCCTTGGAAATCCAAAATCACGATTCCCAGAGGTGAGTGTTCGAAGATGATTTGGTAATGTCTCCCGAAATTCACTCCCTCTAACCTCCCAACCTTCCTTTCGCTCTATCCCAACTTAAATACCGCTTTCTCAATACTTGAATGAAAGCGGGGAAAGAAAATAGCCCTACAGCATCAGAAGTTCATGCTTAGTATTTCCGTGGCCTTTTTCCGGATCCACTCCGGTTTCAAGGGTTTGATGAGGTAACTCTTGACACCGTATTTCAACGCTTTGATCACCGTTTCCCGCTGAGAAAGGGCAGAGAGTACGATGATGGGTATGGTATTCCCTCGCTTCTTCAATTCTTCCAGGGTTTGGAACCCATCCATCACGGGCATCATCAGGTCGAGAAACACTAAATCGTACCCGTCGGGTTTTAACTGCTTCAGGAACTCTTCCCCGTTGTCGAAGGTATCGATCTTGAAGCGGGCATCCGAGAAAGCAGTCTTTATCAGTTCCTGGATCACAAAATCATCATCTACTACCGCAAAGGTCAACACATCCTGCAATTTCGTTAAATCGGGAGTAGAAGGTTTTTCCCCTTCGAACCTCAGATGGATCGTTTCGGACTTTTCCTTTCTGGGCGCCGAAGCGGAGAGTAGCTCTTGGTGGACCACCAGATTCTCTTGATCTAGGTATGCGCCCGCTTTTCTTCCCAGTAATCCATCCATCGCTTTTTCTAGGTTAGCAGTAACTTCGATTTCGGCGAACTCTTTTTTTCCTTTTACAAAGGAAGCGACGAAATCTGAAGTCGTGAGGATCTTTACAAACTTCGGCTTTGCCTGTGAATGTTCCAAGATCGTTGAGAGGAGCATGTTGAGTTTAAGGGAATCATCCCCACTAATGGAAAGGTTGGACATGATGATGAGAACCTTGGGTACTTGGATCTCATACAGATCGATCAATTCAGTGATTTTATACTTCAAGAGTTCTATCTTTTCCGTGTTGAGGCCCTGGGCAATCTCGATAAAGAGGATGTCTTCGTTTACGTGGGCTTCGATGATACAAGGTGTGGAATCTAACTGAAGATTTACCCCCAAGATTTCCGATATGCTCTTGATCAGGGCGTCCATCTTGACGGGTTTCGTCAAGAATTTCTTTACATTGTACTTTACCACCTCCATCAAAGAATCCCGGTCGATCTTGGAGGAGGCCATGATCACGGGCGTTTGGGTCGTGTTGGGGTTTCCCTTCATTTCCTTTAACACCTCGATGGAGCTTTTCCGGGAAAGGTAGTAATCCATGATCACCAGATCCGGAAGAAAGCTCCGGATCTTCAAAGAACCTTCCAACCCATTGGCGGAAGTCAGTACTTCGAATCCTAGTTCTTCCAGTTTCTTTTTAAGGAAATCCCTCAATAGAGGGGATTCATCGATTACTAGTATTTTCTTCATATCTTCCTTATATTCCCCTATATAGTTTTTTTCAAGCATTTCTTTGATCCCCCCCTTGCCAGGGAAATCGGAAAAGAGTATCTTACTTTTACTGACTCATAGTCATTTATTATTTTAAAGTCAGGAATTAAACATGAGTACAGAAAAACGAAGGTTACGGGAAAAGGAACAGAGAAGGCAGACTATTCTTAACACGGCAGAGAGGATCTTTGCGGAAAAAGGATTCAATGAAACGCCGATGGATGAAATCGCCGAAGCAGCTGAGCTGAGCAAGGGAACACTTTACCTGTATTTCAAGAGCAAAGAGGAATTGGCCTTTGCCATCTTTCACAAAAACCTTCTGGTCTTGAAAGACATGATCCGGCAAGCTGCTCAATCGGCCCAAAGAGGGATCGATAAAATTCAAGCCATCCTAAGTGCATACTATCGATTCTACAAGGATCATCTTTATTTAAAATCTGCTCAACCATCGGAGAATCCCCACCGGCAATACTTAAACCGTTTACTAGGGTACTACTTTAAAGGAGAACATCCCAAGCACCCCTACGCGGAACGATGTTTTAAGGAAATCCAGGAGATCATGGGCTGTATCGTGGGCGCCCTCCAAGAGGGGATTCAGGATGGATCCATCCGAAGCGAAATCGATCCAGGGAAAACGGCCATGACCTATGGGAACCTTGTCCTTCTCTTCATGCTCCACCTTTCTCAAGGAGGTACTCTGGTGCTTAAAGGCCATGGGTATACCGCAGAAGAACTGTTCGATTATATGTTCGACCTGTTCTTACATGCTTTGACGAGGGAGGCTTGATCGTGTATCGAAAAATCCTATCTCATCCGAATATAGTTCTTGGTATCACGGGATTCGTTACTCTATTTCTGGCCTTTCAAATAGTCAATTTACGGATCGACAATGACCCCGCTTCCTTCATTCCCAAGGACCATCCTACCTACCTGGCAAAGGAGAGAACGGATGAATTATTCGGAGAAGATCTAGCTCTCTCCATTGGACTTAGGGATCCATCAGGCAATTTCTTCACAAAAGGAAACCTGACCAAACTCGTAGCCCTCTCGGAAGCATTGAAGAATATCCCCAACGTGTCCGATGTAACATCCCTTACCACTACCGATTTCATCGAAGGGACAGCCGAGGGAATCACCGTATCCCCTCTTCTCGATCCTGCCTCCTTTGCAGGAACAGAGGCAGAAATCGAGAGCTTGAAAGAAAAGGTACGATCCTGGGTCGTGTATGATCAAGCTCTGGTATCTAGAGACTTCAGCGCCGTGCAAATCCTAGTCGTATTAGAGCGGAAACTTTCCGAAGAACAACGGGAACAGGTCTACCACGATACGATGCGGATCCTACGTGAGATCATAGGGAAATCCCTCGAGTATCACGTGGCGGGCACCCCCGCGGTCTCGGTACTGATCAGCGAAAACATGCGATCCGATCTACGGGCCTTGATCCCCATCGTGATGGTAGTGGTGATACTTACCCTATACGCTTCCTTCCGACGTTGGGCTGGAGTAGTGTTACCCATACTCTCTATCACGATCGGGACCATC
>CAKZQO010000067.1 GCA_937140905.1 uncultured Spirochaeta sp. | reverse complement strand
CGGCGTAAAAGCTCATCGTTCTCCTGAGCGGTTCTTCCGACCAGAAGGGTGAAACCCTGGGAGGTGAAGGTAAGTCCCGGGGTGGGTTCGGCAGATTTCTCCTGTTTCTTCGAGGAAGGACGCTCTAAAAGGGAAGCTAAGGTTTTCAGATCCTTTTCGGTCCTGAGGATAGCGCGTTTTTTTTCTACCTTTTTCAATTCTCCTTCGATTGAACGGATTTCTTCTTCCAACATCCGTAGCCCCGCTTTCGCTTTCTTATACTTCCGGTAGTAGGTTTCCGCGTTCTCCGCGGGCGACAGGGAGGGAGAGAGGGGAATCATGAGGGAGTTACCGGTTTGGGGGTCGGACACGGAAAGAAGCGAGTCTCCCTTACGAAGTTCTGCCACATGGGACAGAATCAAATCTCCCTGCGTTTTCCACTGTTCGTAGTTCGAGTATTCCTCTTTCTTTTTAATGAGGGTGGAAAGCCGGGCGTGGAGTTTCGTTTCCTGAGCGTTGAGTTGTCTCTCTAGATCAGCGACCAGTTTCTTTCTCTTTTCTTCCTCTTCCAGGTCTCGATAGTACTGTTCGATGAAATCGGAAAAACTCTTGTCTGGGGGGTAGGGGCGAACCTCGTACTCTTTTCGCGCGGGCTGGAGAACAGGGGCGTAGAGTTCTCCGCTCACCTCCTTCTGTTTGGGCCTCCGGTAGAAGGCGTCGAGGATAGTTCCCATTTCGTCGGTGAGGAGGATGTTGGACGCGGGTCCCCACAGTCGAATCCAGAGGATGAGTCGTTCTTCCCCCCGGAGGATCTCGATCCGCACGATCCGGTTCCCACCAGGTTGGGTGGCCTCCACAATCCTGCCCCCCCTAATACGGGACCTTAGGAGTTCCATGAACCTCTGGGGCTAGGCGGAAGTGAGGGGTTTTTGTGTCAGCCGGTGCAGCCGGCAAGCGGTGGCGCTTAGATTCACGTACAGTTTCCAGGGGCCTTTCGGGTGGTACAGTTCCAGCACCAGGCTTTTGAAGTCGGGCTGGCGTATTTCCTGGATCCGGCTACCGGAAAGGGGAAGTTCCTGGAGGACTAGATCGATTTCTTTCCAATTGAGGGACATCTACACTTCCTGACTCAGGCCCGATGCAGTCGCGTCCTGTCTTGGATCAAGGACTCAATAGAGGGTCCGCTTCCCGGATGAACAACTCCGCGTCCTGCGAGCTAAAAAACACAAGGTACACGGTTTGGATCGGACGGGGCGTGGAAAAGTATTGCTTCAGCACTTCCGCCACCCGTTTCGCCGCCCGGTCCTTGGGAAACCCGTACACTCCCGTGGAGATAGCGGGAAAGGCGACAGTCTTCGCGCCTAACGATTCCGCAACTGCGAGGGAGTTCCGGTAAGCGTCCTGTAATAGGATATCCTCCCCCTGTTTTCCGCCATGCCATACGGGCCCCACGGTGTGGATCACGTGCTTTGCCTTGAGGCGGCCACCCGTGGTTGCTACCGCCTTTCCGGTAGGAAGCCCTTCGGGGTACTGGGTGGAGCGGATCTTCCGGCATTCCTCCAAGATCGCGGGACCTCCTGAGCGGTGGATCGCCCCATCCACCCCGCCTCCTCCGAGGAGGCTCGAGTTTGCCGCGTTCACGATGGCGTCCACATCAAAGGAGGTGATGTCTCCGGTAGTAACCACCACCGCTCCGTTTAGGTAGGCTTTCATCCCTTGCATGGAAAGTATGATACCTCCAAGAGGGGAGGTTTGGGAAGCAGAATAACATGATGGTGTCTTTTAGGGCGCCATTTAAAGCTTATTCGTGTAATCCCCTTTCCCAGGAATCATGTTCCGGATACCCCCTCTAGGATTCTCTACATCCCCTGTGTAACGCGGGATTATATGGATATGAGCGTGAGGTATCGTCTGTCCGCCAGCGGTTCCCACATTCACTCCTACGTTGTACCCTTCTGGATGATACCGTGAATCCAATAGCCATTTCACCCTTCCTACTACCATCCAACAAGCAGTCTTTATTCTTTCGGGTAATTCGAAATAATCTTGAATGTGTTGTTTAGGTATAATTAATGCGTGACCAGGGGAGACTGGGTAACTGTCCAGCAAGGCGTACGCAGTTGCTGATTCAGTTATCAGTTCTTGTTCTGGTTTGGGACAGCAAAAGGGGCAACTGCCTTTGGATTGACTCTGCTGATTCCAGTGTTGGTACTCGTAAATTTCACAATGAGGTACCCTTAGAATGCTACGGTAAGGAAGCAAAACATCGCACTGGAAAACCGGAACACCGTGCTTGACGTGAATTCGATATCCGCTCTGTTTAATGTCCCGACGTACGGCAAAAAATGCTTTCCCATTTGGTTTGAGGAGTTCCGATACTGCCATTAAGACGACACATTGCTCCTCAGGAAGTAGAACGTTCAAGACATAGAAGCATAGGATGGTATCGAACTTGCCTTCTGGGTATTTCGGTTTGTAATAAGGATCATAACCTTTGACGGAGAATCCTTTGTTTTGAAGGAAACTCACATCTACTCCTGTTCCACATCCAAAGTCCAACACGTCCCCACGAATCAGACCTTTCTGGAGTAAGTATTTCACAGGAAAGGAAGGCCCTTGACGATCCTTTACGGTAAGATGGGAGTGTGGATTTTGAGGAGATCGAAAAATCATGCTGGGTACCTCCAATCCGTTTGGAATCCCATATTTCGAGCTATTTGCACTTGAGGCGCAATTTCCCTAAACAACTTCTCCTTAAACTCGGCTAGTAACCACGAGCGCAGAAAGCCCACGTTCGATGTTCGGAATAATAAGACATAGTCTTCCAATAATGTTTCACGGCCTTGAGCGGCAACAGCTTGGAATGCTTCATACTGGATGTGTGCGAACCCTTCGAAATATCGATTTAAATCAGGTATCTGATCACTCTTGGCGGCATTTACAGACCGAAGCGTAGGGACAATGTTCCAAATTAGATCATGGGTCACAAAGCGCCATGGCAGAAAATGGTCGAGGGAAAATCCGGAATGGGGAACTTCTTGTCCGGAATAGATACATTTTATTTTTCCCAATACTTGCAGGGCTGTGCGCCAGAAGATCCTGGCCTTATTTAGATCACGCTCCTGAGGCTCAAAAAGTTTCGATGCAAGATTCGGCACATTTGGATTGTTACGTTGTAGGTAATTAAGTAGATTCCATAAACAAAACTCACGTAAAATAACAAAGTGCTTTTTCAGGTAGTCTATCCAATCGGGATGAAGTTCAATGCTTTCTTGTGTTGGGCGCACAAAACGATACAGACAGGGACTAGGACTTGTAAATCGTTCTTCCGAGAGAGCCATGATCTTAGCATTAACTTGACTATCCAATAATCCCCTTAATTCGGGAAAAAACGGTCGAAGGAAACGATAGGGCACGTAATCGCCCAGCTTCTTTATTTCACGACCGATAGGGGTGTTTGCCTTTAAGTTCCTTAGAATAGTTTCCTTTATCTTATTTTTGGGAGCATCCATGGAAAGGTTGTTGCTTGTTGCTAGTTGAAGTGCAAGGTTTCCGAGCCGGTCTTGTTTTCCAAAAGAAAGACGAAAATAATTTGACGGGTACCATACGCTGGCTATCATCTCAGCGATAAGATCATTCAAGAAAATCCTAGAGTCTGTTCCTTTATGTATATTCTCTAGGATGGCCAGAAACCAGTAGAATTTATAGGAATTGGTCACGTCATTGAAACAAGCGGCTAGACATTCTATGGGAAGAAGGGACGAATAAGGCAAGTCGCCATACATGATACCCTATATTATGGTGAAGTAATAATCACTATACAAGGATTTAGGGGAGATAGATCTAGCAGCGGTTCTTCTTAATCATCCTTAGTGATCCTTTTACCTCTGGTAGTAAAAGTGTTATCATAAAGGTGAGGTAAAAGAAGATGCCATACCCTGAAAATTTCGACATTCAAGCGGCCGCGCGGCACTTAAAGGAGAGATACGAGAGGCACCACCAGAAATGCGCCGAACGGAGGGAACGAGCCATACGTTTCGCGGAACATTTGGCTAAAACCTTGGGCGCTTCGGACAAGAACGTACGTAAAATTATTGGGTTTGGATCGACCTTCGAGAGTTGGCGCAACTACCGTTTGGATTCGGATATCGATCTCGCGATTGTGGGAGGAAACTGGTCCTATCTTATGGGCTTGATTCCTCCATCGGAGTTTCAAGTTTCTTTGATCGAATTAGAACTGCAGAATCGAGAGTTTCAAGAGTACGTGTTAAAAAAAGGGGTAGTGCTCTATGAAAAGTTTTGAAGCCATTGCCCAGCTAAGAGCAGAACTACGCCAGGATCGAGAGTTTATTCACCAAAACTACCAGAAAAACCAACGGATGCACGAACGACTGTCCCGTACACCGGCTCCCGATGAGTTCGACTTCGCGGCCCTATCCTATACGTTACACAACCTATACAACTCTTTCGAATCGTATTTTTACAGGATAGCGAAATTTTTTGAAAATACCCTAGATCCCGTGGAATGGCATAAAGACCTTGTGGAACGAATGACCCTTTCAATCGAAGGGATTCGACCTGCCCTGTTCAACCACGAGTTTGCCCTAAGGATCGAAGAGTTGAGAAAGTTCCGGCATGTGTTCCGCAATTTGTATAAAACGCCTTTGGTACCGGAGAAGGTGTTGTTCGTTCAGAAAATCGCGGCCTCTTTAGATGAAGAGTTCCAACCCTTCCATGATGCTTTTGACCGGTTCCTCGCCGATCTCGAAAGAGCGATGCAGATGGATTGACCCCCTATCCTTGGAAGAAAAGTGTTTCAATCCCGGCGCGTATGTTTTTCCCAAAATCCTAGCGCCTCCTGAATCCATCCTTCTGCGACGGTCCCTTCTCCCAGTCCAAATCCATGGGAAAGTCCCGGATATATCCTGATCTCCGCGTCGGTACCGTTCGCTTTAATCCTCTTGATTCTCTCTTCCATCACTGTAGGGGGAGCGATTCCGTCACTAGTACCCACGCAGGCAAAGGTCGGCGGCTCCTGCCCCGTCACTTCCTCCAGGGCGGTATACTGCATAATGACCACCGCAGGTCGGGGGTATCGCGCCTCGCCAAAGCCTTCTGTTCCGTAACTTCCAAGCCAGGCAGCCATCCGGGCTCCGGCAGAACCTCCCCAGAGGGAATATCCCCGCATATCTATTTCGAG
>CAKZQO010000066.1 GCA_937140905.1 uncultured Spirochaeta sp. | reverse complement strand
AAGACCCAGGCCTTCTTAGGCCAGAACATTCAGGCCTTCGATTCATCCTGGATCTACGGTTCAAGAATACTGGCAGCGGAGTAGCCCCCTAAACCTATGCGCATTACCGGAGGATTCCTGAAAGGTAGAAAGATTCAGTGCCCTCGGGGAGAACTCCGTCCTGCGATGGACCGCATGCGGGAATCGGTTTTTGCCATACTGCAACCGGAGTTGACGGGAGCCTCTTTTCTAGACTTGTTCTGCGGTTCGGGAATTATCGGTATCGAAGCGTATTCAAGAGGAGCCTCTAAGGTGGTGTTCGTAGAGAAGGATCCTAAAAAACGGTCTATCCTCTTGCAAAACATAGCTCTCCTTGAGGGAAAGGGCATCCTCCATATAATGCCCGTGGAACGGTACCTCAAATTCGGGAAAGAAGGGCCTTTTCATCAGGTATTCCTAGACCCTCCCTTTCCGTATCGATTTCGTCTTGATCTCCTAAAACTCCTCGATAGTTCGTCTATGCTCAATCCAGGTTCCCTCGTGTTGATTCACCATCCGAAGGAGGATCCCCTTCCGGAACAGGTAGGTCGTCTTAACCTAGAACAACGACGAGAATATGGGCGGTCTATCGTTTCCTTTTACCGTTCCTAGCGTCTAAAAACGTAAGTATGATAGATCGAAAAACTCGAAAATTCCGGTATATTCTTCTTGCAAACCCTACCTACTTTACAGTACACTATCTGAAAACAGTACGGTGAATAGCAGGATTGAAAAAATGAAAACCGAATCCATCACGGTCAAACGGGAAACGAAAGAAACGAATATCTCTTTATCCCTTTGCCGGGAAGGGACAAGACAGATCCACGTGCAAACAGGGTTACCGTTCTTCGACCATTTGCTGACTTCCTTTGCCTTTCATGGCGGATTCGACTTAACCCTAGAGGCAATAGGGGATTTGATGGTAGATCCCCATCATACGGTAGAAGATGTAGGTCTCGTGTTGGGGGATGGTTTTCATCGTCTGCTGGAAACATCAGGCCAGGTAATGCGATACGGATATAGTATTATCCCTATGGATGACGCCCTCTGTGAAGCGATAGTGGACGTGTGCGAACGACCGTATCTCGTCTACAGGGTAGAATACCCCGAACCGTTAGCAGGATCCTTCCCTGTCAGTGTTCTCAGAGAATTTTTCTATGCTTTCTGCCACCGGGCGCGGATCAACTTGCATCTCTTGGCTCGGTATGGTGAGAATTGCCACCATCTGGCAGAAAGCTTATTCAAAGCTTTTGGGAAAGCCCTGGCCCAAGCGTATCAACCAGTAGGAGGTTCCAAAGAAGGGATGTCGACGAAAGGGACCTTATAAAGCAGATGGATATTCGCTCTTTATTCGAAGGGAAATCGGAGGAAGGGTTTTTCTTAAAAACAAAACCAGCTCCCGAGCTTCCTTCAAACCAAAGGGCCGCATTGATCCGTAAGGGGAATGCTCTTTTCAACGAGGGGAACGTTGAATTGGCAAAACGGATCTTCATCACTCTGCGATATGGGGATGGACTGATTCGGGTTGGAGACTATCACTTCAAACGGAATGAATACTTGGAAGCCTTTCGCATGTACTGGATGGCCAACGAAAAAGTAAAGTCCGAAAAGTTGATAGAAAAAATGGCTCAAGTAATTCGAGAATGGATTCGTGCAGGTGGTGAATAACGTATGGACGATTTCGAAGATACTCGAGAAATACATATACAAGAGCCTACCGAGAGGGAGGACAGGCCAGAGATCACCGACCTATCCCAACGAGGGTACCACTGTTTAAAAGAAAAGAAATACGAGGAAGCCCTTGATTTCTTCTATAAAATCTTACAAATCGAACCTGAAAACAACTATGCTCTAGTGGGGATCGGTGATGCTATCCGTAAACAGGGAAAGTATGAAGAGGCTATTCGATACTATGAAACCTGCCTTACCTATCACCCGCAGAATAGTTATGCCCTCTTTGGTTTGGCGGATTGTTACAAAGCGATCCACAACTATGGGAAAGCCATCGAACTCTGGTCGCAATACCTCCAACACGATGCCAAGAATGTAACAGTACTTACCCGTATTGCGGACGCCTATCGTAAAATAAAGAATCTGCAGAAATCGAAAGAGACGTATGAGCAGGTTTTAGCGATTGAAAAAGACAACCCGTATGCCCTTATTGGGTTGGGACATTTATTTTTCGATTTTAAAGAGTATGATAAAGCTCTCCATTATTGGGAACGCATGATACAGGCCCATCCGGATTCGATCGATATCCGCCTACTGACTTCAATTGGGAATTGTTTCCGAAAACTGAAAGCCTACCGAAGGGGAATTGAATATTTCACCCGCGCATTAGAGCGGGAAAAGGACAATTTCTACGCCCTCTTCGGATTAGCAGACTGTTACCGTGGACTGAACCAACATGAGGAATCTCTAACCTACTGGAACAGGATCCTAGCAAACGATCCAAACAACAAAGTGATCCTAACTCGCGCCGGGGATTCCTACCGAGCCATGGGAAAATTGGAAAAAGCCGAAGAACTGTACCGAAAAGCTCTCAACATAGAGTTCGATGCGTATGCTGTACTAGGATTAGCCCTCATCGCCAAAGAAAAAGGGCGCTATCAAGAGGCTCTTGCATCCCTTGAAGAGTTCCAGAAAACCGATCCTAGAAATGCTAGATTATATGTGGAAATCGCCGACTGTTACATCTTGATGGGCAACAAGAAAAAGGCTCTGGATGTGGTAAGTTCCGCGATCAAAGGGGGAATTCACAATCCCCACCTGACAGAGCTATACGAAAAACTCCATCGGGAAGTGAAAGAACCTTGACTCTATCGTATCGCGTATCGAAAGATATAGACGGCACAATAAAGGCAACCCTCGATCTAGGAGGCCCTTTCCCCATTGAGGCGGTGCTTCTGAAAACTCCCTCGGGAAGGCGTACGGCTTGCCTTTCCACTCAATTAGGGTGTGCCCTCGGATGTAGATTCTGTAAAACAGGAACCCTGGGATGGGTACGCAATTTGAGTGCAGAAGAGATCCTTTCCCAGTACGAGGTACTGGCCCGAGAAGAGGGACCTGCTCCAAATATAGTCTTCATGGGAATGGGGGAACCTTTAGCGAATTTAGCGGAGGTGCAAACGGCCATTCGTCTTTTGCTACGCCGGAAGGAAGCTGCCCCTGCTCTAAGGCACATTACGGTATCCACTGCAGGAATTGTTCCAGCTATATATCAGTTGGCGGAGGAAGGACCAGCTGTTTACCTTACTCTCTCGGTTTTCTCCGTGAAAGAAGAGGTACGACGCAGCCTCATGCCTGGAGTTTCTTCTTTCTCCCTCGTTGAAACCAAGGAAGCCCTCCTCTACTACCGAACCCGAACCCGGAAAAGACCTACCCTGGCTGTCGTCCTGATACGTGGATTGAACGACACATTGGAAGATGCCCTCCTTCTTGTAGACTATGCAAAAGACATAAAGCCATTGGTAAATCTCATCCCTTACAATCCCGTTCCTGGCCTTCCTTACGAACCTGCAGAGGACGAGACTATCCAATTGTTTTATCGAATCCTAACGACAGCAAAGATTCCTACAGTACGACGATTCCCTCGCGGAAGAGGGGTGTACGGCGCGTGCGGACAATTGGGCTCACTCCCGGATTAATACCGCACGGATCCTTCGCACCCCTGCCGAGGAAGACTGTTCCTTCTGAATAACAAACTTACCCAATTTCCCTGTTCGGTCCACATGGGGACCTCCGCATACTTCCTTGGAAAAGTTTCCAACGCTGTAAACCTTCACCGTATCCTCGTATTTCTCGTTGAAAAACGCTAAGGCCCCTTGTTTTCGGGCTTCTTCCAAGCTCATGATTTCCATCTTTACCGGAAGGTCAGCTTGGATCTGTTGGTTCACGATCTCCTCCACCCGTTTGATTTGTTCAGGAGTCATGGGAGAAGGATGAGTAAAATCGAACCGGAGACGCTCTGCAGTTATGTTACTGCCCATTTGGCGCACATGCTCGCCCAATACCATCCGTAAAGCCTGATGTAAAAGATGAGTGGCAGTGTGGAGAGCGGTGGTCATTTCGGAATTGTCGGCTAGTCCTCCTTTGAAGACCTTTTCCGATCCCTGCTTGGAAAGCTCTTGATGCTTGGCAAAGGCTTCTTCGAACCCCTTCCGGTCTACTGTGAGACCATGCTCCCTGGCCAACTCTTCAGTGATTTCGATGGGAAACCCGTACGTATCGTACAATCGAAAAGCGATTCGGCCTGGGATCCATTTTCTGGGATCCTTCTGCAGGTTCGGTAATAGTTTCTCGAACTCGTGTTCTCCCTTCTTTAGGGTTTCCAGGAACCGTTTTTCCTCTTTAGTGAGTTCTTCTAGAACAGTATCTCCTGCTGTCTGTAGAGAGGGGTAATAGGGACTATACATTTCCATTACTACCCTAGCAGGAACCGCGAGAAAGGCATCCTCCCTTCCCAGTTTCCTTCCATGTCTACTGGCTCTACGGATCAACCGTCTAAGGATGTATCCCTGACCCACATTGGAAGGGCGCACACTCCTCTCATCCCCTAGAATGAAGGTAGCCGCCCGGACATGGTCAGCAATGATCCGGATGGATCGATCCGTTTCTTCGAGAATACCGTATTTAGTTCCTGTTACGTCTTCGATCGCCCGGATAATGGGCTGAAACACCTCGGTATCATAGACAGATTTTTTCCCCTGAAGGATCGCCACGGTTCGTTCGATTCCCATCCCCGTGTCTACGCATCTACGGCTAAGCTTTTCGTACGTTCCATCCGCCTTCTTGTTGTATTCCATGAACACGTCGTTCCAGATTTCGAAGTACTTACCACAGGAACATCCGGGTCTGCAGGAAGAAGAACAGGGTGTTTTACCCGTATCGATGAACATCTCCGTATCGGGTCCGCAGGGCCCTGTAGTACCCGCGGGGCCCCACCAGTTATCTTCCCGAGGGAGATAGTAGATCCGGCTCTCTGGTATTCCCAAAGACTTCCAAACAGAAGCGGAAACCTCGTCTCGAGGAACCTCCGCATCTCCTTCAAATACCGTTACAGATAGTTTATCTGGAGGGATCCCCAACCACTTGGAAGAGGTAAGGAACTCGTAACTCATCTGGATAGCCTCTTCCTTGAAATAGTCTCCCAACGACCAGTTCCCTAGCATTTCGAAGAAGGTAAGATGGCTAGAATCCCCAACAGCATCTATATCGCCCGTGCGGATACACTTCTGATAGTTTACCAAACGGTTTCCCGCAGGGTGGGGTTCGCCTAACAAATAGGGAACCAACGGATGCATTCCTGCTGTAGTAAACAAGACCGTGGGATCATTTTCTGGAACGAGAGATTTTCCAGCTATCTGCTTGTGCCCTTTGGAAATAAAAAAATCTATGTATTTTTGTCGTAGTTCATTAGCTGTCATAGTTCGGGATACTAAGGACTCGTGGCCCACCTGTCAATAGAGTAAAGATAAAAGGATCAGTATACAATTTCACCCTTACGGTGAATAAAGATTTTCCCCTCCGCCTCCATCCGTTTCAGGGTTTCCAGGAACTCCTTTGTAGCCTTATCCACATCCTTCTTCGGTACTGCCCCAAGAAAGCGGTATTCCTCGGATACTAACATTCTTCGCCGCTCGGAAAGATTCGAAAGGATCCGTACCCGTATGGATTCTGATTTGCCTTTCAGAAGCAACGCGATATCCTTTTCTGAGAGAGAACGAAGCACTTTCTGCAGATCCCGATCATCCATATCCTCCAGCACATCGATGGTAAAGAGCCGATCCTTCAGCTCTTCCGCTACCAAGGGAGCTTCCTCCTCCAACCGTTCCAGTATTTTCTGTTCCTGAGTTACTTCCATGTACTTTAAGATATCCGCCAATATTGATTTTCCATCGATTTCTACCTCTGGGGTCGGTTCCGACACTCTACGAACTTTTTCCCTAAGAGCATCCTCCATTCGCAGAAGTACCTCCCGGGAAACCTTTTCCTTCCTAGCTATTCGCTTGATCAATTGGGTACGGAACTCCGGCTCGAACAATTCTATCAATCGGGATGCTTGTTCCGGTTTCAGGAAGGGAACCAGAACGGCAACTACTGCAGGAGTCTCGGTTCGCAATAGGTAGTAGAGTTGGGAAGGTTCCATATCCTGCAGGAAGGCGAACAATTTTTGTTCATCCAGGGGAACGCTCCGGTTTAAAATAGATCTTCCTATTTCTTCACCAAACGCTTTTATTAAGATAGTACGGGCTGTCTCTATTCCTCCTTTTAGCTGGGGAACTTTTTTCTTGAAATAGTGGAATTCCTTCAGAAGTTGCTCTGCTTCCAATGGATCTACCTTTTTGATCTGAGCGATCTCCTGAGTAATCTTCTCTACTTCTTCGTCATTGAAATGCCTCAACACTTTGCTTGCTTCATCTTTACCTATTAGAAGGAGAAACTTGGCCACTTTTCGAAAGGAGTTTTCTTTACCTGCTACTTTCAATAACCCGTCTGCTGTTCTTTTACTTTTAATCGGTGAATCCTGTTCAAGACTATCGATTTCAATTCTATCGATTGTTTCTTTATTAGTAGAGGAAATTGAAGGTTCTTTTAACTGAAATTCTTTTTGTTTCGATCCTTGTTTAGAAAAATCTGAGGAGATAGCTTTTTCCGTTGATGGTTTTCCCATCACCTTCCTGTACGCATCTAGTTTGCGTCTTTGTGAATCCATACTACCATAGTACTTCGAGGGATCCGCTACGTCAACGAAGGTGTGTAATAACTCTTTCTTATTACTGCATGTTGCGCAACTTTTTATATTCCCTGGAATAGCTTCAATAAGAAAATAAAAAAGCCTGGCGACGACCTACTCTCCCGCCTCCACCTGAGGCAGTACCATCGGCGCTGAAGAGCTTA
>CAKZQO010000065.1 GCA_937140905.1 uncultured Spirochaeta sp. | reverse complement strand
GCGGCAATTTTTATTTACCTGAAATGAGAATCAGTCAAATTGAACAATTTTCTTGACAGCTAACCGGTAAATTGTTAATAATCTTGAAGGTGGCAATTGTCCGCTAATGCCATCTTATCTTAAAGATCAAAAGCATTCTGAACAAAATCCACCATTCTTTTAGGAATAACATTTGATGCAACAGAGACAACCCCAGTTCCACCACAAGCCATTAGAGGGAGAGTCAATTTATCATCTCCAGAAAGCACAGAAAACTCTTTTGGACACTTTTCAATAACATCTATCATTTGTGATAAAGAGCCAGATGCTTCTTTAACACCAACAATGTTTTTAAGTTTAGCCAATTCTGCTAAAGTTGAGGTCTCAAGATTTATAGATGTTCTTCCTTGAATGTTATAAATGATCAAAGGGAAATCTGTCTCTTCAGCAATTTTTTTAAAATGGTAGTATAAATCTTCCTGAGTAACTGCTACGAAATAAGGGGAGATTATAGTCAGAGCATCAGCTCCCAATTTTAAAGCTTTCTTGGAAAGTTGAATAGTTTCCTCTGTACCGATACATCCTGTACCTGCATAAATCGGCACTCGACCGTTTGCTTCGTCTATGACAATACGAAGGACCTCTAATTTTTCTTTTTCTCCGAGCACATAAAACTCACCATTTGTCCCAAGAGGAAACAAACCATGCACTCCCGCTTGAATTAGCCGATTCACTTGTCTTCGTAATTCTTCCTGATTAATTTTGTTGTCAGATGTCATTGGAGTCACCAGAGGTGTAATTATTCCTTGTGGCTGTATCATTTCCGAACTCCTTATTTAAACACTTCCGGATTTACAACGTGAGGCCATCTTTGTCCTTTCAAAATTGCTAACACCCCTTCTGCGGCCATACAGGCCATTCGGGAAGCTGCCTCCCTAGTCTGAGCCGCCATGTGGGGGGTTACAACCACAGTTTCCAGACTGAACAATTTGTGGGATCCTGGTGGCTCCTGACCGAATACATCCAATCCAGCTCCACCTAGATGCCCACTGACTAATGCTTCATACAAAGCCTCTTCATCTACTACTCCACCGCGAGCACAATTAATTATAAGGGCTCCTTGCTTTATCATAGCCAACTCTCGTTTTCCTATCATATTCCGGGTATACGCCGTGAGTGGGACATGGAGAGTGATTATATCGGAGACCTCAAGGAGAGGATGTAACGACGGAAAGTATTCATACCCTTGTGCTCTAACTTCATAGTCCTGTACAACTGGATCATAGACTCCAATCAGCATACCCAATGCTCGTGCTAAACGGGCGACTTCCTTTCCGATATTCCCAAACCCAATTATTCCTAGAGTCTTACCTGTCACTTCGAATGCTTTGAAACTATTTCGAACATCAAAATTACCTTTCCTCAGTTCCTTATCACTGCGTACAACGTCCTTTGAAAGAGTTAGGATCAATGCAATCGTATGTTCTGCTACCGAGAGCGTATTCGCATTCGGTGTAATCACTACCGGGATTCCTCGTTCTGTGGCTGTTTTTATGTCGATATTATCGTATCCTACTCCTGTCCGTCCGATTACTTTCAATCGGGAAGAAGCGAGAATCGTCTCGCGATCCAGTGTTCCAATTCTTATGATCAGTCCTTCCTTATCAAATAAGTCCTCTGCTCGAATCTTTGGTGACTTCAAATTCAATATTGTTACCTCAGCCTCCCTTCTTAAGATCGCCATTCCATCATCATGAATGCGTTGGGTCAATGCGACTTTAAACATAGGTTTATAGAATCCTTTCATAGATAGATTTAATGTCTTCGTAACTCATTGGTTTTGGATTGTTAGAGAGCAAACGGCTTACCTTCAATGCCTGTTCGGTTAATTCTGGAATATTTTCTTTTTTAATTCCAAACTCACTCAAACGGGAAGGTATCTTAAGACTCTGTACTAGTTCCTTGACCGTTCGAACAAACGCAATAGATAGATCTGAATCCCCCAATTTAGGGGAAATACCGATTCGAATAGCTGCTTGAATCAACCTCTCAACAACTGCATCCCTATTGAACTCCATAATTGGGGCAAGAAGTATTGCATTCGCTACTCCATGGGGTATTCGGTACGCTCCACCTAGTGGATATGAGAGGGCATGAACAGCTGTCGTGCTGGATGATGCGATACACAGTCCTCCATAAAAGGAAGCGAGGAGCATGTTCGACCGCGCTTCAACATCAGAACCATCTATGAACGCTTTATGTAGAGACGTAAAGATCAAGCGCGTTCCTTCCAATGCTAGTAGATCACTATGAGGATTTGCTCTTTTTGAGATATAACACTCGAGGAGATGGCAAAGGGCGTCCAACCCCGTAGCAGCTGTCAAAGAAGATGGAAGTCCAAGAGTAGTTTCTGGATCTAACACCACATAAGGAGGAACAAGAAATGGACTTACTATACCGACTTTCAGTTGTTTATCCTTCAAGACTATGATCGCATTAGGGGTTGCCTCCGAACCCGTACCTGCCGTAGTCGGTACCATGATTGAAGGTATCCCTTTTTCGGATACTCCTTTTTCTAAAAGAGATTCCACGGTAGCCGTTTTTAAAACCAAAAGAACAGAAAGAAGTTTGGCTGTATCAAGTACGCTACCGCCACCTACCCCTATAATGAAATCGAACTTTTTATTTTTAACGCTATCAACAAGCTCATCGACATCCGTAGAGTAGGGCTCCCTTGGAACGGTATCAATAAGTTCAGTAGAAAAGCCGCAAGCCTTAATTTGTTCCACGATTCGTTGGGGAATACCTGAAGCAGCGACTCCAGTATCGGTTAGAAGGAGAACCCTACCATGATTTCCTTGTTCTCTAAGAAGTATCTCCGGTATGCGTGCGATTTCCCTTTTACCAAAGAATACTTGCATAGGAGAATGAAATAAAAAGCTCTGCATTAGCTACCCTCTTCTTCTTTCTTTTTTCGTTTGAAGTTCTCGTATGCTAGGGAAAGATGTAAGATCATTTTCTTAACGCTCTGAGCCAAATCCCCTGCTTCGATGGAGGCAACTATGTCCTCGTGCTCTCTTATGGAGCGTTCCATCTGTTCTGGTACATGCGCATAGAATTGGATAATGTCTTCGATCAGTTTCATGATCTGTTCGTACACCATCTGAATGATTGGATTAGCTAAACTCTGGATCAGGAGAGTGTGGAAATCTAAGTGGGTTTTATGATAGAGGGCCGAATCGTTAGTGAGAAAGGCACGTTTTTGCACCTCTATGTTTTCACGAAGGTGTACTAGGACTGTCGAGTTCCTCTTTTCGATAATCGCTTTCAATGCATGCGTTTCGAAAATTTCTCGTATTTCTAGAACATTTTCGATCTTCCCCTTGTTAGTCCGGAGATAGACAGAAATATTCCCTGATAGCGCATCAAGATAGGTATCAAAATCGTTTCGGATTACGAAGGCTCCCTTCCCTTGTCGGATCTCTACCAACCCCCTTGCTTGAAGAATATGTAGAGCTTCTCGGATCGTTCTCCGTCCTACTCCAAGAGTCTTTGCCAGTTCTGCTTCTGATGGCAACTTGGAACCACATGGAATTTGGCCTGTTAGAATCTTGCCTTCCAATTCGTTTACTACGAGTTGCTTCAATGGAAGTACATTCAGTGATCGAAATTCTGCCATCTATTCATTCCTATGACTTATGACATAAGTCATAATATAACCAACTTTCCATTCCGTCAATAAGTATAAGGTGAAATATAAATAAAAATTGTATTTAAATCCTAGAAAAGAGTGAAAGGAGGGATCAATCCTGCCGGCGAGAAATTATTTAAGGGAATAAATAACTTTTCTTACAGCACCCTTTCATAGATGGCTTCCACATCTTCCCTGCTCATGGGTTTGGGGTTGTTAGACAGCAAGCGGGTTACCTGTAGTGCCCGATCCGTGAGACTTGGGATATCTTTTTTACTGATACCGAAATCACGCAAACTAGTGGGAATTTTCAGATATTCCACAAGTTTTCTAATAGAATACACAAAATCTACAGACGGATCCGATTCTCTCAGGATGGGAGACATCCCGATTCTACTGACCGCTTGTTTCAATTTTTCGACTACCGCATCCCGGTTGAACTCCATTACAGGGGTTAGTAACATGGCATTTGCTACTCCATGGGGAATTCGATACATACCGCCTAAGGGGTAGGAGAGTGCATGTACAGCTGTTGTGCTAGAGGATGCAATACAGCGGCCCCCATAGAAAGCCGCTAGAAGCATATCTGCCCTAGCATCTAGATCAGCCCCATTTTCGAAAGCCCTTTGAAGAGACGAAAAGATCAAACGCATCCCTTCCAATGCCAAAAGATCACTATAAGGATTTGCCCTTTTAGAAATGTAACATTCTAAAAGATGACAGAGCGCATCCACTCCTGTGCAAGCAGTCCATTCCTGAGGGAGCCCTACAGTGCAAGAAGGATCGAGAATCACGGATTTAGGAACAATGAATGCACTCACTATTCCTACTTTCAATTTTTTCTCTTTGAGGGCTACAATCGCAATCGGAGTGGCCTCTGACCCGGTTCCTGCCGTAGTCGGGACCATAATCGTGGGGAGTCCACCCCCCGGAATCCCTTTTTCTAGAAGGGATTCTACCGTTTCCGACTGTTTTACTAATAGGATAGAGAGTAGTTTTGCTGTATCTAAAACACTTCCTCCCCCTATCCCGATGATATATTCAAAGCCCTTATTCCTCGCTTCTGAAGCCAATAAGTCCACTTCTCCAGAATAAGGTTCTCGGGGTACGGTATCGATTAGGTCCACGGAAAATCCTTGAGAAGACACTAGTTCCGAGATTCGTTTCGGGACGCCCGTTGCAGACACACCGAAATCGGTAAGCACAAGCACTTTCCCCTTTGTAGGCTTTGCTTGAAGAAGAATCTCCGGAATCCGAGCGATCTCTCCATTTCCTATATATACCTGCATAGGGGATAAAATAGAAAAGTTCACCATGTGACCCTCTACTTTTCTCCTTAATTTTTACAGTAAGCTAACATAATTCAGTTCTAGTGTCCATCCAACTTGCGTAAAACGATAATGGGAGCTAGGAGGGTGTCACTAAAAACTCATCTTCCCTCCCGTGTAAACTCCATTCCGGTCATGGTATTGGCCAAAATCTCCCGTGTTATTTATGAATAAGTATGCACCGACGAACAACTCTACTGAATCGATTCCATTCCATGTGAGCTTTGGCTTTACCAATGCGTCCTTGTTGTCCAACCCAATGTACGAGAAGAGCTCAACTTTGAGTTTATCCTGAAAAAACGTGCGGGAAAGGGCTACAGTCATCATATTTTTCAGGCGATCCGATAGAAGATCTTTCTCATAATCGAGAATGATCTCCTGAATGTATTGAACCCCCATCGTAACCCCTTTGAACGAGTAGTCAGCTCCAATCATGTAGTGGATTCCATTCTTTTCAGCGTACCCTCTTGGGTACACAATTGGATTCCCCTGGTATCGCTTATCTCCCACATAGGCTCCTTCGGCTTTTGCGATTGCAGGGCCAAACGTACCTGCAAAGGCAAAACCTATACTGTAGACTCGATAGTACTCTGGTTGAATGGTTAGATCCATTAGTCCCACTCCAGGGCTTATTGTCTTCGACATAACTGTGTAGGCCGGTGTATCGTTCCAGTACCATCCTCCGATCAAGGACATGTCAACGGATTCTCCCAAGTAGGAATATCGAGCGTAGAAAGAAGAACTATCCAGAGAAAATTGTGGCAATTCTTCGGTGAGAATCGTTGGCACAACTGGGAATGGCTGTCTTGGCGCCCACAGGGAATCCTTCCGGGGTAGCAAAGTTCCCGTGAACCAAGGCACCCAAACCAATTCCAGGGTCGAGCTTTCCCCATAGAGAGCTCCCCGGACTCCAACGATACTCCGACGGATCTCCTCGAAGTCAGGAAGGAGAAATTGGGTTAGGTCTTTGGGTGATACAATATCCGTGATAAAAACCCCCTCCCCCTTTCCCCAGATCACTTGTTGCTTCCCTATACGCAGATCCATGGAATCATCTTTTAGATCCATATAGAGTTCCCTTAGATGGGGCGTTTCCAGTTCTCCCGTTCGTTCATACAGAACTACATTACTATAGAACGCTGCACCCCTTGTGTTATACCGGAACCTCAAGTCAAGGGTATTTTCGGAAAGGAAATAGTCTCCATTCTTTAAGAACACTCCAACTTTCGTGCGTCCGTATCCGTTCACTATGGCTCCTTCCCTATCTGACCCCTCCTCTGCCACTAGGAGTGTTAGGCCAAGAAGGATAAAAAGACTCACTAGGAATGACCGGTAGAGATGCTCCCTCATTCGACCCCCCTTACCATCGTACGTTCAGAGAAGATACTTTCTGGAAGGCCTCTATTTATCGATACATTCTGGAAGCTCATGCGGGTGGAAGTTTTCTTTTGCACATTGTGCATTTCTACCTCCATCAATACCCAAATATCTTCGATCTTTTCCACTGAACGAACATTCAAGGTCTTCAAATGTGTACCCCTACGGTCAAAGAAATCCCGTTTTACTCCAACCCTTTTTTCTTTGGAAACCCAGGTCACGGTTCGAGAATACATATAACGAGGATCCTTCGGGATGCTTTCAACTACCCAGCATTCTTCTCCATTGATCCTCTCTGTTCGCACAAGTGTGTGGTTATCTTCAGAAGGATGCCTATCGCCAAGATCATCATAGGTAAAATCGGATCCCATGAAATAATCTCCCTTTCCTTCAGCGGAGATCCTCTTTACCCGTTTAAGAGCCGGAAGATAGATCCACTGATCGTCCTCTTTGCCCTCTTCTTTATAGCTCCAGTTCATGAATGAGGTACCCCGTACATCGGCAGGGCTTTGAAATATCATCAGCTTCTTGTCTACCCTGCCATACCGGCCGATCCATTGTTTTATCACTCTGACTCTCTCCTTTCCGTTCGAGTCGAACAAAGTCATGGTCAGGGTTCCCGACATGTCGTTTCCTTGGGGCCTATCGTACACAGCCTGCATAATTTCCCTACCCGACGGTTCTGCATTCGCGATTCCTTCCATTAAAGCAATGGTTAAAACCCATACAAGAACACCCAATCTTCTGTGTTTCATTTCCTACTCTCCTTCCTGGCAAAATATGTTTTCCTCAAGACGAGGAACATGATCGTGATCGTACCAACGAACGAAGTGAACATGTTGAGGGACACAAGTGCGCCTACTTGTCGATTTGGGGGAAACACGGAAAACAGAAGCACCATGAATCCCGCAATCACAATCAGGGCATTCAAGAAGACTGCCCTTCCGGTCAAGCCCATGGCAAATCGACCTGCCCAAACAGGATCGCCTGTCTGTCTCAATGTTTCCTTATACCGTTCGATAAAATGAATCGCATAATCTACCCCAATTCCTACGGCTATGCTAGAGATGAGGGCTGTAGAAGAAGTGAGAGGAATTGCGAGGATCCCCATGATTCCAAAGTTCACCAGAATCGAAATCGAGACAGGAATACTTGCCACAAAGCCTAATCGAAGATCCCGGAACATTAGAGTGACAAGTCCCATTACAATGAGGATTGAAAGAGCAAGACTGCTGAGTTGCCCCCTTAGGATAAGATCCGCAAACACCATGCTTTTATAACCAGACCCCGCATATCGGACTTCGATTCCTTGTTGGGCGAACCGATCCTTGTACGTATCAAAATATGCGACTACTCGCTTGATCGTCTGAGAATCATCACTCTTCAGTTGGATCTTTAGATTTGCTCCTTTATAGTCCGAATCTACTACCTTCCATAAATTGTCCGGATCTCCAGACATCTCATAAAGAAGCAGGTATTGAGCAACCATATCGGAGTTCTCTGGGATCCGATCGAACTCTTCCCTGTCCTCGTGCATCACACGGTTCATTCGTTTTAAGTAATCCACAAGGGATATCGCGTCCCCCACCTTCTCTAATTCCAGCGAACCCCTCTGAACTTCCCACATCAACTCCAGCACAGCAGGATCTTTGAAGGTATCCTCTCTTGAGGAGTCCAGGATCACATTGATCGTGGAAGTTCCGCCAAAACGCATGTTCACCAACGTATCGGTTTTCACGATATCGCTATCTTTTTCGAAGTTGTCTAGAAAGCTGGTATTGATCCATACTCGGGTGATTCCGAATACGGAAAGGAGTATCACCAGAATCGTGCCAACTATCACTAGTTTCGGGTGTTTAAGTACCCCATCCGCTATCCGAGCCCCAAAAGTAAGGGAGTAGATTTTTTCGGTTTCGGTATCCCGACCCGTGCGAACTTTTCCCATGCCAAAGACAAGAATTCCTGCTGGAATCAGGAGCATGGACAGAAAAAACTCGGTTGCCACTCCAAGACCCGAAAAAATCCCAAAATATTTTACGGGATATACCTGCGAAGTTACTAGCGACACAAAACCTGCGATTGTTGTCAGTGCTGCATACAACACAGGGCTAAACATTGTTTCGATAACGGATTCCACTATTGCTTCCCGGTCGCATCCTGGATGGCTTTTAACGTAGTAATCAGCCTGGTTGTAGAGGTGAATTCCATACGCTACCCCTATTGCGATCAACATTACGGGGACCATGATCGTTACGGTGTACATGGGGATTCCCAACGTGGTCATGATGGCGAAGCTACCAACAGTACTGGCAAGAACCACCCCCAAGGTTAGGATCGTACGAATCCAACTCCGCAGAACCAGAAGTAACGTGCATGCGATGATCCCGATTACCAAAGGTCCCATGCGGGCCATGTCTCGGGGACCTAAGAGAGCCATGGTCCCTTCCACTATGGGCCGCCCAGCAAGATAGATCTTCTCAGGTCCTTCATAAGTGGTTGCAAGGGTAAGAAGCCGTTGGTACAAACTCTGAGAAAAAGCCTTATCGGGCAAATCCACGGCAATCAGGGTAGCTCGTTCATCCCGAGAAACGATCCGACCATGCACCATTGTATTGGAGCGTACGGTTTGTTGGATCTTCCAACACTCTTGTGAATCCGTCGGGGGATCTGTAAAAAAGGGTTTTACATCCAACCCCTCTTCGGTCCCCAAGATATTTTCTGCCGTGTGAAGGGATAGAATATTCTCAGGTTCAATCTCGGGGAATTGGATCAGTGCTTCTTCCAACTGTACGATTTTGCTTAACGTTGAGGGATTGTAAATCGAGTCTGGATGCTCCAAAACAATTAGAATAGAATCTCGAATCCGAAACCTCTTATCTGCTTCGTCACTGAACACGAATGCCGGATGATGTTTCGGCATGTACTCGTCTAAATCGGTCTCCATGCGGGTATGGTACCTAACCACTATCGTTGAGAAAGCAGTTCCCAGAACCACAACCAGAATTACCAGCCAGGGCTTTCGTATTAAACTCTTGATCAATTCTTTCATATGTTTACTCCATGTTAGTTATCGATAATTAACATTGTGATCACACGAATATTTCCTTTTATTTCATCCTTCAATCTTTCTGCCTACTACCTCTGTTCATCAGGAATTGGAGAGACGTCTCTACGAACTTTTTCGTGTGTTCAACTAAGGAAAACTGTTTACCTCCCAAATACCAAGTAGACACGAGGAGTCTGAAGCCCCCAAGCAAAAGGTACGAAACCATCCGATCATCCACAGCTGAATAGAAAAGATTAGATCGGACCCCGTTACGAACGATGGTAGCTATTCGATCAATCGCATCTTCCATCATGGAGGCAATCCTTTCCATTAGGTCAGGGTTGTATCGAAACATCTCGTCGGAAAAAAGGATAATCGTCATGGCTGGTTGCTCTTCGAACAATCGAGCATGACCATCGAAAAATATTCGTATATATTGCTCAGGATCCTCCTTATACATACTCGCTTTCTGGAAAATACCCAACCGAATGGAAATGATCTCCTCTACTAGCGCAGACAGAATCTCCGCCTTGGAGGAAAAATGTCTATAAATCGCTGGCTCAGTAATACCGATTTCTCCGGCAATCCGTTTCATGGTCAATTCCTGTATCCCTTCCTGAGCGATGAGCCGGAATACAATTTGAAGAATTTCCTGCTTTCTAGGACTTAAGGACTCACGCATGGTTCGTTTCGTACCCATCTCCAAGCACTCCATCAGTTAGTTAACGATTACTAACATACTAACCCAATGATCCTTTGTCAAGGTCCATTGAAAAAAAACACCTCCCTTTTTCTCTTCAAAGGGAGGTGTTTCCCTATAGCATAATGAATCTTGATAAGGAAATCTCTACACCCCTTGGGCCACCATGTCACCTACTTCCTCGGTATTGTACCCCATCTTACCCGCGGAGAGGCTCTTAAGTTTCGTGCAGACCTGGGCCACAGCCTTTTCGATCGCCGCGGCGGCCTTGTGCTCACCGAGAAAATCGATCATCATCCGGCCCGCTTCGATAGCGGCTAGGGGATTGATCATCTTGGTTCCCGTGTACTTAGGAGCGGACCCCCCAATGGGTTCGAACATGGAGACTCCTTCGGGATTGATATTTCCACCCGCCGCGATTCCCATGCCCCCCTGGATCATGGCCCCGAGGTCGGTGATGATGTCGCCAAAGAGGTTCTCCGTCACCACCACGTCGAACCATTCGGGGTTCTTCACGAACCACATGGTGGTGGCATCCACGTGCATGTATTCCCGGGAAATGTCGGGGTATGCCTTTGAGCCCATTTCCTCGAAGGCCCGGAACCAGAGGTCCCCACAGTTCATCAGAACGTTTCGCTTATGGACAAGGTGGAGAGGCTTGTTCCGGGAAGTCTGCCGTTCCGCGTTCCGCCGCTTCTTCAGTTCGAAGGCGAATTTGAGGCATCGGTCCACCGTTCGTCGGTCGTACACCATCACTTGAGTGGCGATCTCCTCTTGCGTACCCTTCCGGGTTACCCCGCCATGCCCCGTGTAGATCCCGCCCGTGTTTTCCCGGATCACCACGAAATCTATGTCCTCCGGTTTCTTATCTTTGAGAGGACAATCCACTCCTGGATAGAGCTTCACGGGGCGCAGGTTGATGTACTGGTCCAGATCGAAGCGGATCTTGAGAAGGAGCCCCGTTTCCAAGATTCCCGGCTTCACGTCCGGATGCCCGATAGCCCCCAGGTAGATGGCGTCAAAGCTCCGGAGCGCCTGGACCTCCTCGTCTGAAATGATCTTCCCCGTCTTTAGGTAACGATCTCCCCCATAGTCGAAGTAGGTCAGATCTAAGCCGAACTTGTATTTCGAAGCCGCCGCTTTCAGGACCTTCACGCCTTCCGCGACTACTTCCGGTCCGGTGCCGTCTCCCGGGATTACCGCGATCTTGTAGGTTTTCATGTCACCTCCAGGGTATTTCGTGTGATTTCCATTTGGATAGTTCTGGTGTAGAGGAAAATGGGAAAAAAATCAACCGTGCGGCTCACTTAGAGGCTTTACTGCAGGGGGGCTCCGAACACCACCCCAAGAGCAAAGGCTCGATTATCGTCCATCGCGTCGGTCAGGATCGCGTCAATAACGAACTTGTACTTCTTCAATGCGGGAATGGAACCAAGGTCGATCCGGATTCCCGTGTTGAAGGTTCCCCGTTGGGCCGCGTTGGCCCCTACCGCTTGAGCGCTGTAGGAGAAGTTGGCGAAGTCGGTGATCCAGTGGATGTAGTTCTGGAACACCTTAGGGAACAGCAATAGATCGAACCCCATCCCAAAATCGATGTCCGACTTCGGAATAGGATCCCCGAAGGATTTCCCCACAACCACCGTTGTCATGGAGGGCATGCCGAAAAAGTTCCCCGGATAAGTAGCGGCAAGGTAGATTTGGGTCACGTTCTCGTCGTTTCCGCCCTGCTTCAGCATCTGAAAGTTCGCGCCGATCGCCACGAAGGTCCCCGTGGTGGGAAGCTGGATCTTTCCACCAATGATGATATCTTCGTTATCATCCCCGAATTGAGTATCGTATGCAAAGGATACTTCCGCTAACTTGAACAAACTAATGCTGGCCTTGGGGATATGGGCGGTTTCCTCATCGATCACCGCGTGATACCCGAAGTCGAGTCCGATATTGGCCGTTCGCTCCCAACCGATCTGCCCCGTTGGGATGGAAATCAGACCCGTGGCGCCATTCAGGCTCATGCCTTTCAGGCTCTGGGCTGAGACCGTTCCTATTCCCGCGATAAGAAGGATCGCTAAAAGAAATAAGGTGCACTTGTTTCGCATAGATACCCTCCAATACTAAATAAAATTTTATATAAAACGTAAGCTACATAACGCATGCGGTCAAGGGTTCCCCCGTTAGGTTAGAAACTCATTAAAAACTATCCCGCCTTTACGTTACTCCCCGCGCGCGTGTTTACATAACCTGCACCTTCCCGGCCTTAGATAGGCGGCAAACGGGGGCGCAGTACAGAATTTAATCAATTTCCGTATTTCCCCGGATGCCAATCTATCTCAGGTAACAAAATATTTTTTTATCTAAAAATACCGCGTTCCTGGAACGCGTATCTTTGGCATTTGAGGAGGGAGGAAGAAAATTATGGAATCCAGATACTGTTCATGCGTAAAAATCTGGATCTTATGCCTTTCCTGCTTGGTATTAGGATTGCTTGGCTCCTGCGACCAACTGCAGAACTTGATCTCCAAGGAAAGCCCAACCGCCACCATCACGGTCAAGGGTAATCTAACTGTAACTGCCCCCATGCCTGATAGTGGGGACGTGTATGTGGGGTTCATCGATTTCGATCCTGCCAAAATTACCACTCCCACGAGCCCTTTTCCCTGGGCGAATTTTCCGGCAGGATCCCAAAGTTTTCAGAAAATAGGTACCTACAACGCCGGCGAGACTCTCAGGTCGTACTCATTTACCTTCACCAATGTTCCCAAGGGTATGTACTGGATGGCCGGCGTGATCGACTCGAATTCCGACAAAGGCCTTACCGTTGTTAGCAACAGGTATATTGTGGAAGCCGCGGCCGTGTACCCTGACGCGAATTCTCCCGAAAGTGCGGACGGTCCAAAGCCGCAATTGAAGCAGTTCGATAGGGACATCATCCTGGATCAGATCCCCGCATTTTTCAGCCCCTTCGTCACCATCACGGGCACCGTGCAGGTCGCGGCGGGATTACCACAGGGGACTGTGTACGTGGGATGGTTCGAAGGTTTGCAAGCATCATCCATGCCGGCCAATAGTACTGTCTGGTATCCAACCTTCGAAAAGCTACAAACCTGGAAGGAACTGGGACCCTACTCGGGATCCGCGCAGAGTTACCCCTTTAGCCTGTACCCGGTCCCCAAGTGGAATAACATCTGGTTCGCCGCAGTGATCGACACGAACGGGGATAAGAAGATCCCTACGGATGCGCAGAGCAACCCCCTGGAACCCGTAGGGTTTATTCCCAACCCTAACCAACCAACCGAACCTTTAAGCGCTAAATATTACGAAGACAAGAACATCGGGACTATTCAGATCCAGATTCAGTAACGGCCAGACTTTACCTCCGTGCGTAGTGTTGCTTGATCAGGGTCGATACGAGAGTAAAAATCGTAATTGCCAAAAGCACGATCGTAATGGGCCTCGTGTAGAGGAACGCGAGGCTCCCATTGTACATGATTAGGGCCCTTCTGAAATTATTCTCGGCCATGGGACCCAAGATAATCGCGAGGACAATGGGAGAAGCGGCTATTCCAACCTTCTGCATCGAGTATCCAATGATCCCAAACAGGATCGTAACGAACACATCGAAGATACTGTTGTTCATCGAATAGGAACCGACAACTGATAGCGTAAGGACAACGGGCACGATAATCTTCTTTGGAATATTCAACGCTTTGATGAACAATCGAATCCCCAATAGACCAATGATGCACATGAAGATGTTCGCAACAAACATGCTGGCAAAGATCGTGTTGACCAACCCCGCCTGTTTCGTGAATAGGAGAGGGCCCGGCTGTAACCCTTTGATGATTAGTCCGCCCAGCAATACTGCCGTATTCGAATCGCCCGGGACCGCTAAGGATAACAATGGGATCATGGCTCCGCCCGTTGTGGCGTTGTTCGCCGATTCTGGAGCCGCGATCCCCTTTAGTTCTCCGGATCCAAACTTCTCCCCTCTCTTCGCGCTTCGTTTTGCCTCGTTATACGCAGTGAACGCGGCAATGTCCCCACCAGCTCCGGGAATGGCGCCGATGAAGGCTCCTATGAGGGAAGACTTCAGAATAGTGGGCGCGATATAGAGCAGTTCCTTCCAGTTGAGGAGTTCGCTCTTGATGTTCTTGAGGGTCTCATCCGTTCTGAATATGGATTCCATCTCGACTAGGCACTGTGGAATCGCGAATAAACCCACCATCAGAGGGATGAACGCTACTCCTCCTAGCAATTCCGATCGACCAAAGGTGAAACGGGGTAAAGCGGATATAGGATCCATACCGACGGTCGCAATAACTAATCCAAACAACCCCGCCAGCAGTCCTTTGATCAGGTTTTGAGTAGAAATGCTCGCAATGATGGAAAGCCCAAATACCGCTAGCGCGAAATACTCCGGCGCCGCGAAACGGAGGGCGAACTTTGCCAAAAGTGGAGAGATCGTACTGAGAAGAATGACGCTGATGAGTCCGCCCATGGAAGACGCGATCGTCGAGGTTGCCAATGCTTTGCCCGCGTGACCTTTCATCGCGAGAGGGTACCCGTCGAATACGGTTGCCGCTGCGGAAGGGGTACCTGGCGTGTTGATTAGAATAGCGGAAATCGACCCTCCATACATCGCGCCCGAGAATACACTTAAGAGTAAGGGGAAACTAAGGTGCGATGGCACACTAAATGTCAACGGAAGTAACACGGCCATCGCCATCGTGGAGGTCAGTCCTGGCAGCGCACCAATTACGATTCCCGCTACCACTCCAATCGCCATGAACAGGAATATCGTCGGGTCGTGCAGAATCGATCCGAATCCTTGAATCAAATTCGACAACATGGATCACCTCATTGGAAAAGGATCCCTTTCGGAAGAGGGACATTCAGAACATATTCGAAGACAGCGTAGATACAGAGAGTCGTCAGCAAAGGTTCTAAAAATAGTACATGTTTCTTCTTGACCTTAAAGAAAACCATGTACGAAAAGTTCATGAGAATCATCGCGAGAATAAATCCAAGATATATCATAACGACTGCGCTTGCGATCATAATCGCGAGCCCAATCCCTACGATCTTTAGTTGCTCCCGCCCGATCCAGATGAGTTTATTGTCAGTTTTTGTGATAAACGCTTCTTTCCAGTTTGTGAGAATCAGGATGATACTGAGGAGGATGATGCCATAACTGAGCATTCTAGGAAACATGGGTGTGTCTAGCGTGATAGGCGCGTCTTTCGACACAGGAATACTATTGGAAAGAAAAAGGACCAGAATCGCAAATACGATGAAGACGATCGCGACAATAATATTGGTTTTTGCCATACTCGTTATACCTCAAGAAAATGAAGACCGTCTCTAATTCATTGTCTAGAACTAGAGACGGTCAGAACTATTCCTATTATTTACCCAGCATCTTTTTGATGGCGACTTCCTGCTCCTTCATGAATTTATAGAAATCACCACTGGATTTATACTCGATCGTGAACGCGGCTTTCTCCATCGCTTCTTTGAAGCCAGGCTCGTTCAACGCCTTCGTGAAGGCTGTCTCTAATATAGCGATGATTTCCTTTGGAGTTCCCTTCGGTGCTCCAAGTCCTCTCCACGCCCCCATCTGAGCGTCGATTCCCAATTCCTTCAGAGTCGGAGTATTGGGGAGGGCGGGGATCCGTTTGTCGGATAGAACAGCCTTGGGAATCAGTTCCCCCGCATCGACCTGTCCTTTCCCTTCTCCAATATTGATGACCGCGAAATCGACATGTCCTCCGAGTACCGCGGGAATTCGTTCCGCCGCTCCACCATACGGAATGTCCTTGTGTTTCACACCCGTCTTTGCTTCAATCGCAAGAAGGTAGAAGTTTGGGTTCTCTCCTCCAGACACGTAGCTTGGATCTTTCAGCATCTTTACCACATCAAGGTCTTTGTTCTTTTTCGCCACTACGATCACCCCTGGGTCATTGTTCACCATCAGGACGGACTCGAAGGACTCATAGTTCAGATCGCTCAGACCCATAATGGCATAGGTAACGATGTTTGGCGCGAACATCGTCAACGTATACCCATCGGGACGCGCTTTGGCAGCTTCCGCCCATCCAACAGCCCCTCCACCGCCTGTTTTATTGATGATGGTAATAGGCACGCCTAAATGAGGCTCCGCGTACTTAGCCAGCATACGAGCAACCGCATCGGTTCCACCGCCCGGTGCGTACGGCACGATGATGGTGATGCTCTTGCCCCGCTCCGGGAATTTTACTTCTTTTGTTCCACCCGCGAACGCTAGGGTAGATACGACGATCAGAGACAGAATGAAGATTGATACTTTCTTCATGACCCCTCTCCTCTAAAAATTATTATCACACCAACGGTGTGTGTTTCCCTTAGCAACCGCACGATCTCCGGATGACCAATTCAGGATCAAATCGAATATTCTGTGCAGGTGTACGTACTTTTTCCTGGATACTTTGCAGAATCAATTCGCCGATCCGGACACCCATTTCGTACATGGGGTACCGCACGACGGTAAGCGGAGGATCGACAAGGGTAGCCCAATCCGTATCGTCGTACGCCACTAAGGCCACATCCTTCGGAACAAGATACCCTTTTTCTTTTAAAAATCGGAAAGCCCCGAGAGTGAGGGCATTGTTACAGGTAAAAACCGCTTCAGGAGGTTCGGACAAAGACATGAACTCTTCCATCGCATTGTATCCATATTCAACGGAGAATCTATCCATCCTCGTGTACTTCGAGAGGATCGGAAGACCATGATCGAGCATCGCCTGCCTGTATCCCAGCATGCGGTCCCGACCAACGTTCAGGTATTCGGGACCCGATATAATCGCTATCCTTTTGTACCCGTGCAGTATTAAATGCTCCGTAGCCAGGTACGCAGCCTTGAAGTTGTCAACTTGGACTTTATGAAACTCTTCCGAATCCGGGACCCGGTTGAAAAACACTATAGGAGTATCGATGTTGGAGAAATGATTCACCTCTCTACCCGCAAGGGAAACGATAAGTCCCTCTACCCTCCTACCCAAAAGCATTTTTAAGTTTTCTTTTTCCTTGCCGGGGTCCGAGTTCGTTTCGCTCAAGAGAATATTGTAATTGTGCATCGCGAGTTTGTGTTCTATGCCCCGAATCACTTGTGGGAAAAAGGGATTCGCAATGTCAGAAATGAGTAATCCTATCAGACGCGTTTCCCTGTTCTTTAGACTCTGGGCGAGATTGTTCGGGATATAGTTGAGGGATTCGATTGCTTCGAAAATTCGTTCCTTTACTTCTTTCGAAATGATTTTCTTTTCATTGATGACGTAGGAAACGGTTGCTGTCGAAACACCCGCTAGCTGAGCAACATCTTTTAAAGTTGGTTTCCGCTTTACCTGCAACGCCCTTTCCTTACACTATGGTTAAACGTATAAATAGATTGTAAAGTTCCTTTCTATTTTTGTAAATACGTAAAAAACCTAGCTTACCATATTCAATAACCCAACTAATTCTAGCGATGTTTCATATCATAAAACTTTGATTTGTAATGCAAAATTTTCTTGCCCTGATTCGTCCTTTCCGGTATAATAACCTATGGTTTCCGGTACAGATTTGTACGGCAAATCCTAGAACCTTAGAACAGAACGTGTTCACAGGAGGAAAAGATGAAGAGATGGGCTTTGGTACTCTGTATGCTTTTAATCGTAGGTAGTGTACTCAGCGCGGGAGGAAAAGCGGAAAAATTCCCTAGTAAGCCTATTACCGCTATTTGCCCCTGGACCGCAGGAGGTGGAACCGATGTGCTACTACGCGCCCTTGCGAAAGAAACCGAAAAATTCTTGGGACAACCGATCACGGTGGTGAACACCACCGGAGGCGGGGGCGCCGTGGGACACAACGCCATTCGGCAAGCCAAACCGGACGGCTATACAGTGGGGATGATCACCTTCGAGCTGAACTCCCTTCCTCCACAGGGACTTATCCCTTTTACCTACAAAGATTTTGACCCCCTGATGCGGCTAAATGTAGACCCTCCCGCTTTAACGGTACGAAAAGATTCCCCCTTCAATTCATTAAAAGATTTCATCGAATACGCGAAGGCTCATCCGGGTGAGGTGTCTATCGGAAACTCGGGCCCGGGATCGGTATGGCACATCGCGGCTGGGCTGATGGCGGAAAAAACAGGCATATCGGTGAAGTATATGCCTTTTGATGGCGCGGCTCCCGCGGTAACAGCCCTAGTGGGTGGTCATTTGACCGCTGTATCTGTCAGTGTGGCAGAGGTACGGGGACAAGTACAATCCGGGAACCTCAAGATCCTTGGGGTGATGGATACGAAACGGAGTGGCATTTTCCCCGATGTCCCCACCTTCCAGGAACAGGGTATCGATGTCACGTTCGGGACATGGCGGGGACTTGCCCTACCCAAAGGAGTAGATCCTGAAAAACGACAGATCCTTGCCGATGCGTTCAAGAAAGGATTCGATTCGCCTGAATTTCAAGCCTTCGCGAAAAACGCAGGGTTGAATCTCGCGTATCAGGACTCTGCCGCGTTCGGAGAGTTCCTGGCCAAGAACGCAGCGGATGTGGAACTGGTGATGCAGAAATTGGGCCTTGCGAAAAAATAGAGACTCAAATACCTTCATAGCCGATGCGGGATCTCCCGTGTCGGCATAGAATTATTAAAGGAATCTACAAGTGTATCGCTACGATATTATCAGCGGTCTAGTGTTCGCCCTTATAGCAATCTACGCTCTGATTACCGCCTCCTCTTTTCCTCAGGATCATGTCATGGGGATCGGTCCCAACTACTTCCCTACCCTCCTTTCCATCGGATTATTGCTGTTCAGCCTGATCCTCATAGGAAGAGGCGTCTTGAAACGAAGCAAAGGCAAGATCGAGGGATTTTCCCTCAAAGAGGAAGGGACAAAACGGCTGTTCCTGTCCGTAATTGTTGCGATAGCGTATACTCTGGTTCTCCCATTCCTGGGTTTCACTCTATCCACTTTTTTCGTTATTGCCGTGTATATGAAACTTTTAGGGATACGATCGGTCAGACTGTTGGGGAGTGTTCCTCTCCTGGTTGTGATTGCCGTCTACTTATTGTTCGAAAAGTTTCTCTCGATCGCCCTACCCTCCGGTTTCCTGAAAGGACTGTTCTAGTATGGATTGGAATCTATTATTCACTAGCTTTGAAAACATCCTGCACCCCAGCGTGCTTCTTTCCGTTCTCGCCGGTGTCACGATGGGTATTACCATCGGAGCGCTTCCCGGCCTGACTGCTACCATGGGGGTAGCTCTATTGATTCCCTTTACCTTTGGGAAACCGGTAACCGAAAGCTTAGCCATGCTTTTAGGCCTATACTGTGGAGGGATGTATGGAGGTTCCATCTCTGCCATTCTAATCCGCACCCCGGGAACCCCCGCAGCAGCCGCGACGGTTCTGGAAGGGTACCCCTTAGGACAGCAGGGCCACGCGGGTAGAGCTCTTTCCATGGCTCTATTCGCCTCCTTCTGTGGAGGAACAATTGGCGCGTTACTCATGACCTTTCTCTCCCCTCCTATTTCCAAGGTAGCCCTGGAGTTCAGTTATGTAGAATATTTTTCCCTCGCGGTGTTTGGACTTTCCGTGATCATATCCATCTCGGGTACCTCGATCCTCAAGGGTGTCATCGCGGGATTCTTCGGACTCCTTATCTCCAGTATCGGGTTCGACCCCATTTCCGGGTATCCACGGTATACCTTTGGATTCGTGGAACTGCTGGAAGGGCCCGCTTTCATTCCCACCCTGATCGGACTCTTCGCCCTATCCGAGTTCTTCTCGGGAATGGAAAAATCGAATGGGATAGAGCGTATCAAGGCGGTAGTCCGAGCGTTCCCGCCCAAAGAAGATATCCTCGTTTCCCTAAAGAACATCCTCAAATCCAGTTTCATAGGCGCCTTCATTGGAGCCATCCCGGGAACCGGAGGAGACATTGCCGCCTTCGTGTCGTATGGGGAAGCGAAACGGTCCTCAAAATATCCGGAACGGTTCGGCACGGGAGTGATCGAGGGGGTAGCGGCCACGGAAGCCGCCAACAATGCCTGTTCGGGTGGCGCGATGATTCCGCTGCTTTCTTTAGGAGTGCCCGGCGACTCGGTTACCGCGGTGATTCTGGGAGCTTTCATTATCCAGGGACTTCAACCCGGCCCCCTCCTTTATAAAGAACATATCGATGTGGTCTACAACGTGTTCGCGTCCATGATCGTCGCCAATATCGTGATGCTCTTCGTGGGGATCATCGGGATACGGTTCTTTGTGCGAGTAATCTCCATCGACAAGAAGATCCTGCTTCCCGTCATCTTCGTGCTTTCCATGGTAGGGTCCTACGCGATGCGGGGCAACGTGTTCGATCTATGGCTGAGCCTAATCTTTGGCCTCATCGGTTTTCTGATGCAGCGGTATGGGTTCCCTTTATCTCCGATTCTTCTCGCCCTGATCCTCGGGCCCATGGCGGAAAGCAATCTCCGTCGATCGTTGGTCATGTCCAACGGAAGCTGGAAAATCCTTGTAAGCCGGCCCATCTCGGTAATCCTTCTCTGCGCTGCCGTACTTTCCATCGGGATCTCCATCTGGAACCATAAACGGGTGGCAGCTCGGACGAAATAGGAAGGAACCATTCCCATGTATGACCCATCGGAGTTCCCTAAATAAAACCTCATTCGTGATCTATGTTTTTTTCACGGAATGAGGGGGTTTTGGCAGCGTAACTCCCGGAAGCGGGTGAAATCGGAGTCGGTGGAATAAGAGGCAAGTGGGTCCACCAGGATCATGAATGATCTTCCCCCTCGGCAAGGGAGAGAATTTCGGCCACATTGTCCAGAGTTATTCCAGATAAAGATGCTTAGCTGTCAAGAATCTGATGCTTTGATGCTAATATAAGGAACCCCATGCTGTCCCATGGTCAGGGCGAAGCAGTCTTCCCGGAGAGGGCCGATGCATTCGTCCAAGGGACGGAACAACAACCGATAGGGAGGGGTAATTTACCCCATCGATGGGCGACAAGGCTTGAATCCCTTGGCATCGTATCTACAGAAACATACACTGAATCCGGAGTATCTCTACGTAATTGCCGCAGCATTACAGTCTTACCGCATCCCCTCGGTCCTATTAGGGCTACAAAAGGTCTTCCTTTGACATTTTTAACTCGATCAAAAAGGAACTTCTTTTTAGGGAATCGATCAGCATCGTCCCTTGCTAACTTATCCAATGAAAGGATCCGATTCATGTCCATACATCCACATATTCTCGCGCGACGGAAGTTACGCGGAACGGAACCAAAGTTATGTTTCGAAGCGCGCTGCGCCTAGGCCTACAGGGGTATGAGCTTGACTCAAAAAACATCCTATGCAGCAGTAGGAAAAGATACGCAAAAACAACTCTTTCCACTTGGGGACCGTAAAGACTATCTATTTTCAAAATATGGAATTATATGACTCTACATACCAGATTGCTCAACGTCCCTTCTCCATATCCCGTCTCTGCCTATAAGCTCCGAATCCACGCAACTTATCTTCTTATAATCTGCATGGATCTGGTTTTTGGCACAGGTTTTGCAATTTTACCATGCTCAGGAGGTACCTATGAATAAAATCGGACGGATAGGGACAACCTCTCAAACCTGTTCCCGCGGCGCCCCTTCTGGTCTAAGCTGCATCCCCGTAACAGCCACTCCGGGGTTTTACCATCTTTCGTTTGCGCGTCTCCACTCCCTAACACTTTTTTTCATTCTATTCCTGTTCGCGGCGACGAATCTTTCCGCCCAGAGCGTATATACTCCCGCGGGCAAAAGTTCCTTCGGCGCTCAGTTCGGGTTTTCCTCCAATAAGGACGCCACGTCCTTCGATACAAGCGCAGGGGTTTCCATCCTCGGCTGGGGAGATTTAGAGATCGGGTACTCTACGATCAGTTTCGAGGAGAAGTTCTTCGGCGAAGATCTGTCCGCTTCGGTACTCTCCTTTTCCGCTTCCATCTTGCCCGTGAAACAATCCAAAGAGATCCCTGTTTCCATCCAGATCGGTTTTGCCTTTGGGTTCGCTACCTACGATTCATACGCGTTGGATTACTACGATTGGGACATGACCGCCGGGATCTTCGGCCTAGGCCTTTCCTTGTACCACAAAGTAGACCTATCCCCTTCCTTCGCTCTGGTGCCGTCTGTGGGCTTCAGCTACACGAATACCACCCTAACCATCGAGGACTCGTATGGAGACTCAATAGAGGAATCGGACAAAGAGTCTGGATTGAGCGTTGGGCTGGGATTCCTTTTCTCCCTCACACGTTCGAGTTCTCTGGTGCTCAAGCCTAACCTGTTCTTCACGGATGGGGAAGCCACGTTCGGGATCTCCCTTGGGATTGTGGGGGTGTTTTGAGGATAGGAGGTGATAGAAAAGCTGAAAAATGTGCAATTGATTTTTCCTATCGCCTCTCTTGTTTTCCTGCAATTCCATTCTATAATTCTTAGAAATGGACATTCCAAAAGCATTGGAAAGGTTGGTGTTCCTGGCAGGAACGGACCCTGGGTTTTACGTATTGGGTCTACACGCTTTTATTGAAGGGTACTGCAATACGTTAAATCCTGGGTTTACATTGTACGCTAAGTTCAACGACATTATTGATTTCTTACTGGCATATTTAGAGAAAAGGAAACAACTTACTCCAGAAACAAAGAAAACTCTCATTCGTATCGCCAAAGAGCACGATCCTACGAATCGGGTGAGACACCAGTTCATAAACCTTTCTAAAGAAGAAGCAATGGCCGCGACCTACAATTTTTTGGGCTTTTGCAGTGCCTTCGGCCTTCATGCGCCAGTTCTTGAGAAACTAAAAGAATCTTTATCTCTATGGGACAGTAAAAAGACACCTTTGGAACTAGTACAAGAACTTAAATCCATACATATTTCTTTGGAGGCATACAAAGGAGCGGCTGAGGACGCGTGGAATCGGTTGAAAAAATACCAAGATTTAGAAGCCAAAGAAAAAGAAACGATCGCTCGAGTACAATCTCTTGAAAAAGAATTAGCTGAGGTCCAAGGAACCGCTCAATATCGAGAAGCTCGATTAGACGATTTGCGTAAAAAACTGAACGAAGCCCAGCAGGAACGAACAAAATTGCTACAACAATTACAG
>CAKZQO010000064.1 GCA_937140905.1 uncultured Spirochaeta sp. | reverse complement strand
TATTTCTTTTCTCTGATTAGAGTTACTCAATTTTTCATGCTATTTCTATTTTTCTCAAATCTAGTGTAAAATAACACCAGTTTAAGGATCCCGATGGATACTGGAGAAGCTTCTATATGAACCCGATGGCTTTCGCCGTTAACACCGAGGTATTGAAACGCCTCAACGCACCCAAGCCAACCAGTTGGGAGGATCTTCTCAAGCCGGTGTACAAGGGTCAGATCCAGATGCCCAACCCACAATCCTCGGGTACTGCGTACAATATCATAGCTAGCCTTGTGGTGATCGCCGGTGAGGAGAAGGCGTTCGAGTACATGAAACGTCTGAACCCCAATATCCAGACCTATACTTCTTCGGGTACGGGACCTTCCAAGGCGGTGGCGGTAGGTCAGTGCGCCATCGGTATCCAGTTTACACCAGCCTTCTTCGAGTTCATAGAGAATGGATACCCTCTGGAAGTGATCTATCCCAAAGAAGGTGTATGGTTTGAAGCTCCGGCAGTTTCCATCCTTAAAGGAGCAAAGAACGTACAGGCCGCCCAAGCCTTGGTAGACTGGCTGGTGTCGAAGAAAGGGCAGGATGTCCTGACGGATGCGAAGACCTTCTTTTACCCCATCATACCGGGAGCTAAGTTAGGAAAAGGGATGCCTCCTTTCGAAAGCCTCAAGACCATCAACGTGGATGCCAAGTGGGCCGGTGAAAACAAGAAGCGATTGGTGGATCGGTGGGTCAAGGAAGTGTTACCCGCGAAATAAAAATAATTCGATTCTACGTAGGACGATAAGCTCCGGTGGTCGAATGCCATCGGAGCTTTTAACCGGAGGAAGGTATGGTTCCATCGAGGAGTTCCCGTTGGGCTAGAGAAATACGGTTCTTGTTGGGCGATCCTCTTTTATTCGTCGTGGTGTTTCTGGTCCTTTCCAGCTTGGTTGTGTTTATCCTGTATCCCCTTGCCCGGGTGGTGGCCACGAGCTTCGACACACCTAAAGGGTTTGGCTTTTCCATATTCCTCGAGGTGCTCAAATCCAAGTATCTCCTCCAGGGATTCTGGAACAGCATCATGATGAGCACCCTCACCGCGATTGGGGGATCACTCCTAGGCTACCTTTTTGCCTACACTATTTCCCGAACCAATATACCCTTCAAGAAGCTGTTTCACATTATTGCCATCATCCCCGTGGTAAGCCCTCCCTTCATAGGAGCCATGTCCATCATCATGCTTTTTGGAAACAACGGCCTCATCACGTACTCTTTGCTGGGAATAAACAACTATCCCCTCTATGGGTTTCGAGGGCTCCTCTTCGCGCAACTCATTACCTTCTTTCCCATCGCCTACATTACCCTGCGGGGAGTGCTGGAATCCATCAGTCCTACTCTGGAAGATGCGGCGATGGACTTAGGAGGATCCCGTTGGCAAGTGTTTCGGAAAGTGACCCTTCCCCTTTCCATCCCTGGCATCGCCAGTGCCATGCTGGTTCTATTCATCGAGACGATGGCTGATTTCGGGAACCCTCTGATTCTGGCGGGTAGCCAATTCCCCATCCTTTCAGTGCAGGCCTATCTTCAGATTACTGGTATGTTCGATCTACCCACAGGTTCTGCCCTGGCTCTACTGCTTCTAGTGCCTTCGGTTACCGCTTACATCCTTCAAAAGTACTGGGTGTCCCGAAAACAGTACATCACCATTACAGGGAAACCTACCACATCGGTAATCAAGTCCGTGCACCCTGTGGCCAAGTGGGGACTGTTCGGTCTCTGTCTCTTTGTGGTGATGTTGATCCTTTTAGTTTACCTCACCATCCTTTGGGGGGCGTTTGCCAATGTGTGGGGAACGGACAATACTCTTACCCTGAAGCATTTTCAGTACGTCTTTGGGGTTGGCTTCAGGGCAGTTCTCGATACCCTTACGATTTCGGGGATTTCCACCCCTCTTTCGGGAATCCTGGGAATGGTGATCGCCTTTCTCGTGGTACGGAAGCAGTTTCCCGGGAAACACTTCATGGAGTTCACCAGCATGCTGAGTTTCGCAGTGCCGGGAACAGTAATAGGGATCGGGTACATCCTGGCCTTCAATTCTCCTCCCCTGGTCCTCACGGGAACCCTTGCTATTCTTCTCTTGAACTTCATCTACAGGTATATTCCCGTAGGGATCCAATCGGGGATTGCCATCCTTCGTCAGATCGATCCAGCCATTGAAGAGGCGGCCATCGATCTAGGGGCGGATGCGAAAAAGACTTTCTTTCGAGTCACCCTTCCCCTGATGGTACCTGCGTTCTTCTCTGGCCTGATCTTCGCCTTTGTTCGGGCCATGACAGCCATCAGTGCCGCCATCTTTCTCGTTTCCTCCCATTGGAACCTGATGACGGTACAGATCATGTCTCAGGTGGAATCGGGTAGGTTAGGCGCCGCCTCGGCTTTTAGCGTGATCCTCGTGGGGTTGATTCTACTAGCCATCTTTGTGATCCGAGCGATCCTCCTGTACCGGTATGGAAGACTGGGCGGTAAGCTCCTCAATATCTAGAGTCGTGGAATAAAGGAGACACTACTATGGGCGTGAAACTGGTAAACATCACCAAGGTATTCCCTGATCCCCATCATCCCGGCAAAGAGGTGGTGGCGGTCCACAATGTTTCTATAGACGTAAAGGAAGGGGAGTTCGTAACCTTTTTAGGGCCTTCTGGATGTGGGAAGACTACAACCTTACGCATTATCTCTGGGTTCGAATACCCTACCGAAGGGGAAGTATGGATTTCGGGAAAGTTGGTGAACAATGATCCACCAAACAAGAGAGATACCTCGATGGTATTTCAGAGTTATGCCATCTTTCCCCACCTTTCGGTGTCTCAAAATATCGGGTTTGGATTGGAGCTGAAAGGATTGCCAAAGGAAACGATCCGAACCGAAACGGAGCGGATCATGGTGGTAATGAACCTAACTAACCTTGCCAACCGTAGGCCCGATCAACTCTCTGGGGGACAACAGCAGCGAGTAGCTTTAGCCCGAGCCATTATCAATAAGCCGAGCGTCCTTCTCTTCGACGAGCCCCTTTCCAATTTAGACGCCAAGCTTAGGGAACAGATGCGTCTGGAAATCCGCCGGATCCAGAAGACCTTCGGCATCACCAGTATCTATGTCACCCATGATCAGGGGGAGGCGATGACTGTTTCGGATCGGATCGTGGTGATGAACGAGGGAAATATCATGCAGATCGGAACCCCTTTCGAGATCTATTCCCGGCCGGCGAACCGGTTTGTGGCCGATTTCATTGGTCGAGTGAACTTCTTCGAAGGGACGGTCACGCAGGTGAGAGAGCAGGGGATATCGGTCCGTTTTACCCACGGAGTGGAAAGGGAAGTGGCAAGTTGCGCTCAAACCGTTCGATCTGGCGACCAGGTCCTGGTAGTAGTTAGACCAGAATCCTTGAAACTTTTTTTGAAGGGACCAGCCCCTATGGGTACTGGATCGAACTCAAGAGGTGTATCCGAAAGGATCCTCCAACGCGTTCCAGTACAGAGCAATGCGTCCAGTGGGCAGCCCTTTCTGGAAGGGAGAATCGATAAAGTGGTATACCTGGGCTCGGTATGCGAGTATGAAATCGATACGGGGGGAGAAAAGCCGGTGTTAGCGGTAACCCACAATCCGATCGAAGAGGGTTTCTTTCAACCTGGGGATCTAGTGGGCATAGATTTCGCTTCCCTCTCGGCCCATGCGTTACCGCAGGGTAACTGAAATTTCAGCTACTGAACCTAGTTAAAGCTTTCCTGTCTTTAACCCAAGTGCTCATCTTCCATTTTTTATAGAATTGAGGTATTATGCAAACATTGTGGAGAGATTACTGGTACTAGCGCTTCGGCTTCCCCTGCCTAAAGAGGTGCTTACTGACTGGATGGAAACACTGACGAGAGATCTCAGCCAGAGGCTTACTCTGGGAAGGGAGGATCCCGCTTTCTTCCTAGTAGAAGATATCGATGAGGCAGAAAAAATCCTCTTTGAAACCTCGATTTCCTGTATCCTTGCGGGGAACCAACCCGAAGAGACTCTCAACTTTATCAATGCTCTGAAGGAAGATGAACTATTCCGACATCTTCCCGTGGTGATCCTTACCCAAAAAGGCCAAGGATCCATGGAGAGGAACGATATTCCTTTTGCGGACCTCATGATAGATGTCAATACACCCCTAGAATCGATCATAGATTACCTGTACCCCCTCCTCCGGGCAAAAGCGTACACAGATGATTTGGTGAAAAAGATTTCCACCCTCCAGGATGAATTGATGAACAAATACTTGTTAATCGATTTGATCAAACGATACATCCCCAAAACGGTCTGGGAACGGGCGAATACCTTTGCTGAGGAGCAGACGATTTTCATTCCCGAGTATGAAGAGGAGGTAGCTATCCTGTACGGAGACATCATGGGATTTACCCGAATGGCAGAGCATAGGCAACCGAAAGAAGTGATCGATCTGTTAAACGAGGCGTACTCTGTAGTCACACAAGCGGTCTACGCTTCAGGGGGTGACATCGACAAGTTCATTGGAGATGCCTTTCTCGCCGTACACACGGATCCTTTAAAGGCGATCCAATTGGCATTACAGATCCAAGAACAGTTAAAGGATAAGGCCGTGAAGTTCCGTTTAGGGGTTCACTATGGCCCTGTAATTCGAGGAAATGTGGGAAGCGATCTTCGGAGCGACAATACGTTGATCGGGGATACGGTGAACACGGCAGCCCGAATCCAGGAAGTAACCACTCCAGGGGAAGTATTAGTGTCGGAGGCGGTCGTCCAAAAGGCGGGGATGGTCATCCCGTTAGAGTACCGGAGAGAGATGCAATTCAAAGGGAAAGAAGAACCTCTCGGCGTATACGATGTGTATCGATTCTTCAAAGAATCAGGAAGATTTGCCGGTTTTCTGGCTGACCTGGTTGTACACGTTCCAGGCAGTTCGAATTAAAGTATCCACATCACTGAACCGGGCTTTCCAACCCAGTAACTTCCCAGCCAGGGTTGCAGAAGCTACTAGTTTTGCCGGGTCCCCCGGTCTTCGCCCCACGATTTCTGTAGGAATAGGTTTCCCCGTAATTCTTCGGGCTGTTTCGATCATCTGTAGGACACTAATCCCTTGCTCGCTCCCTAGGTTTACCGTTAGACTTTTATCTGTATTCATCATGTACCGAAGGGATTGTAGATGCGCTTCCGCTAGATCGGTCACATGCACGTAATCTCTCACTCCCGTGCCATCGGGAGTAGGATAGTCGTTGCCAAATACCTGTACTTTCTCCCTCCATCCTACCGCTACCTCCATGATGACGGGTAACAGGTTGGCTGGATTCTTTTCTAATCCCCGGATCCTATTCTCCGGATCATAGCCCGCCGCATTGAAGTAGCGGAGGGCGGAGAACCGGATGCCTTTAAGCTTTTCGTACCAGGATAGGAACCGTTCGATTTCCAGCTTGGTGAACCCATAGTAATTCTCGGGGTTCGTGGGATGTAATTCATCAATGGGGAGGTAGGAGGGTTCCCCATACACAGCCGCGGAAGAGGAAAACACAAAATATTTTACTCCCTCCCTTACCATGGCGTTGAGAATGTTCAGCGTGCCAGTGATGTTGTTGACCGAATACTTTTCTGGTTTCACCATGGATTCACCAGCCGCCTTGAAAGCAGCTAGGTGCACTACCGCATCCCATCCCCGTGCTAGGACAGATTCCAACGTGGCTGTGTCTAGGATATCCCCTTCCACAAACTCGGCTTCGGCAAATAGGTTTTCCCTCCGTCCCAAGGAAAGGTTGTCCAGCACACAGACTCTGAACCCTTCGTCTAGAAACCTCCTTGCCACATGACTCCCAATATAACCAGCTCCGCCAATAATGAGTACTTTCATGCCCCCTATTCTACCACAATTTTCTGGATCCATTTAACCCAGTCACTCCCTTCATGCCCACCTGCCACCAACCGCAAGGGAAAGCCGTGTACCCGATGGAACTGTTTCCCATTGAACTCGTACGCGATCAGCATGTCTTCTTTTATGGCTTCGGGGACCGGGAAGCGGGTACGATAGCTATCATCGGGAACAGAAAAGATCACGATTTTCGCATCTGGCCGGATCTTTGCCTTCTCTAGCAGTACTTTCACCGGTACTCCTGTCCAGGTTCCGATATCAGTGAAAAAGCCCGGGCAGTTCAAGGTAAGATTCTTCCTCACGGAAGGAAGGGCTTTCACTTCCTCGAAGGTAAGGGACAGGGGGTTGTCTACCTTGCCTGTTACGGTAAGGCGATATGTCTTCATGTCGAAATCGAAAGGTTTGCCTGTGATATGAAGTCCTTCGAATTCCTGGAGATACTCGAACTGTTGCTCTTCTGCCCATGTAGGGGAAAGAAGCAACAAGAAACCTAATAGGATCCACATGATATAAATATAGACCTTTTACCAAGCTTTGTAAATTGGTCAGGATTTGAACTGCTTTTTAGTTGATAGTTGCCCGCAAGCTGCCTCAATATCCTGCCCGCGGGATCGACGGATGGTGGTGCGAATTCCTTTCCTGTTCAGGAGTTCTTGGAACTGGAGGACCTGATCTTCTGTGGCAGGCGTTAAGATTCTGCCATCGGGAAGATTCATGGGTTCACCCCCTGAATGGAAGCGGATCAGATTGATCCGGCAACGGATTCCTTGAAGGATCCGGGATAGTTCTTTTACGTGTCGTGGAGAGTGGTTGAAACCGTTGAACACGATATACTCGAAGGAAACTCTCCGTTGTTTGGGAAGATCGAAGGATCGGATCACCTGTAGCACCTCTTTAATCGGGTGGCGAGCCTGTATGGGCATGAGGAGAGTCCGTTCCTCATCGAAGGGAGAATGCAGACTCACTGCCAGGTGGCAAGCGGATTCGTTGAGGAATCGCTCGATGCCCGGAAGGATCCCCACGGTGGACACGGTGATTCGGGTTGGGCTGAATCCGTATCCCCAGTCAGAGGTAAGAATGGTAAGACTCTCTAGAACGGAATCGAGGTTGTCTAGAGGCTCTCCCATTCCCATGTACACGAAATTGGTGATTCGATCCCGTTCGGGAAGGCTTTCATACTGGTTCAGGATTTCTCTGGGCGAAAGGTTCCCTTGAAATCCCTGTTTACCCGTCCAGCAGAAACGGCACCCCATCTTGCATCCGATCTGGGTTGAGACACAGAGAGTAGCCCGGTCCTTATCGGGGATATAGGCAGATTCGATCCCAGGGGGAAAGAGATATTTTCTAGTTCCATCGGAAGAAGCGGACACGTGGGTAGGCGGCTCAGTTCCGATCGTATACCGTTCCTCAAGGACGCGCCGCGCCTCTTTCGATAGATCGGTCATGGCGTGTATTTCTCTAACATGACTCTGGTAAAGCCACCGACAGATCTGTTTTGGAGTATAGGTAGGTAACCTTAACCGATCCCGAATCTCTTCCAGTTGGTTCAAGGTTTTCCCAAATAAAGGTTCAGGAACCATTCCTCATCCTTTCCAAATAGGGCTTACAATTAAAATATCTAAATCCTGTTGATGGATCCATAGGCCCTATTCCGTGTGGGATGCTTGCGTACTCGAGGCTACTTTGGATTGATTCAGTCTAAGGGAATTTACCACGACGTTAATGGAACTGAAGGCCATGGCAAGCTCCGCGATCACGGGATGGAGCATACCGAGCATGGCCAACGGGATAGACACTACATTGTAGAAGAGAGCCCAGAACAGGTTTTGGCGAATTTTATCGAAAGTGGCTCGTGATATCCGAAAAGCTCGTTCCACCCCTTTGAGGTTTCCCGATACGAGAATAATATCCGCTGTTTCGATGGCTATGTCCGTGCCCGTGCCGATAGCAATCCCTACATCTGCCTGTTTCAAAGCGGGGGCATCGTTGATCCCATCCCCTACCATGGCAACAGTCCGACCTTCTTTCTGGAGTTCCTCTACGATCCTGATTTTGTCCTGTGGGAGAAGCTCGGCATACACCGTGGGAATTCCCGCTGCCTGGGCTATAGATTCCGCGGTACGAAGATTGTCGCCCGTAAGGAGAGCAAGTCTGAGTCCTAGATCCTTCAAAGCCGACACGGCAGCAACAGAATCGTCTTTCAAAGTATCGGATAGGGCCATAATCCCAAGGCATCGAGAAGGGGGAGAGATGCCTATTCCAATCACGGTCTTCCCTTCTCCATGCAGTTCCTTCGCTTTCGAGCGGTACAAGGAAACGTCAATCCCTTGTTCCTCGAGGAACGACAAGGTCCCAATGAATGCCATGAAAGCGGATGACTCTATAGCTTCCCCCTGGGAAACGAAGGCACCTCGGATTCCTTTTCCGGGAAGTGCTTGGACTTCTTTTATCTGCAAATCCGCGATATGTTCTCGACTTGGGACGTTTTCTTGAAGAGAAGCCTTTTTAATTGGAGGCAAGGTAGACTGTAAAGATGGATCAGCAACTTCCAACGAGGTGGTGTCTTGTTCGAAATAGGCAACGATAGCCTTGGCAAGAGGATGTTCAGAATAACCTTCCAAAGTGTAAGCGAGGTATCTGAATAGGTGAGGGTCGGAGGTCTCTATATAGGTTACGTATGGTTGACCCTTGGTCAGGGTACCGGTCTTGTCGAACACCACCGTATCTATGTCTTTCATCTTCTGGATCGCTTCTCCCCGTCGGATCAGAATTCCGTAAGAGGCCGCTTTACCCATCCCTACCATGAGGGCAGTCGGGGTAGCAAGTCCTAAAGCGCAGGGGCAGGCAATTACCAACGTGGCGATGGCTGCCGATACAGCCAAAGACAGGGAGCTCTGAGATAGGGTCAACCAGGGAACCCAACGAACGGCCAGCTGTAGTATGGAAATACCCATCTCAGGAAAAAGGATCCAAAAAAGGAAGGTAGCTGCAGAAAGGAACAATACCATAGGAACGAATACGCCGGTAATCCGGTCTGCCAATTCCTGGATGGGAACTTTGGTCCGCTGTGCCTCTTCTATTAGGTGCACAACTTTTGCAAGGAAGGTGTCTTCTCCTACTTTATTGATTCGTACCTGAATGGCTCCCGTCTGGTTGATGGTTGAGCCGATAACCATGTCGCCTGGATTTTTATCTACCGGTATAGATTCCCCTGTGGCGAGGGATTCGTCTACAGAGGTGCTTCCTTGAAGGATCACTCCATCAGAGGGGATCTTTTCTCCAGGTTTGACGAGGACGATATCTCCAACAGAGAGATCAGCCACGGGAACGTCTTCCATATTCCCATCCAGCGTGAGACGATGGGCAGTAACGGCCCTAACACCTAACAGTTTCTTAATAGCTAGACTAGCTCTCCCGGTGGACAAAGCTTTTAGATAGTTCCCTATGTAGTTGATAGCCATGATCATGGCTCCAATTACGGCGAAGTCCGCAACGGGAATTCCAAGGTAAGGAAGGAAAGCGGTGGAAAAGGCAGCTAGAGTCCCTATGCCGATGAGGGAATCCATGTTGAAGGATAGGGTACGAATCGCGTAAAAAGTAGATCGAAGAACCGGAAACCCGATCCAGAAGATCACGAGGGCGCTACCGATGATGTCTACCCAATGACCGAAGGGAGATGGAAAGAGTTCAATCCCTCCTATCATGGACAGGAGCATCTTGATGGTGAGGGGAAGGGTTACGATCCATGCAAGTATCAGTCTTTTTCGCTCCTCCTGGAGGAACTTTTCTCCCTCTCCCATTTCTTCTGGAAGGAAGGCCTTGTATCCTGCACGATCTACCGCTTCGGCTAGGATCTCGAAGGGAATCTCGGGTTGAAGTTCCAGGAAAGCTTTCCCACTGGTAAAATCCACCGAGGCCTTCATTACTCCCTGGACCTTACCAAGGGCTCGCTCTACCGTGCGAGCACAACTGGTGCAGGTCATGCCATCAATCTTGAGGGTCCGGATTTCCACGGATCCTGTTTGGATCGGGTTTGTGTTCATGGTTTAATTTCCTGGTTTATCGTTGCCGTGTAATCGGTCTGTGTCTGTAAAACTTGCACTAGAGCATTTGCGGTGACGGTGTCTCCGCAAACGATAGTAGCTCTCCCTGGCTTAAGGGTCACCTCCACCGAAGATACCCCTTCAACCTCTGAAAGGGTTTTCTGTACAGTGCGTACACAGTGATGGCAACTCATTCCGTGAATATCGAGTACGATGGTTTTCATATAAAACTCCTCTAATTGTTTTTATCGTAACATCCGTCGTATGGTGGATGAGAGTTCTTCAATTACTGCCGTGTCCCCTTCCTTCAATTGATCCAAAACGCAGGTGTGCATGTGCCCTAGAAGGAGTTGTTCCTGTACGCTCGCAAGAGCAGATCGAACCGCTGTGAGTTGGTTCAGGATATGGTCGCAGTAACGATCCTCCTGGATCATTTTCTTAATCCCACGGATTTGTCCTTCGATCTTGTCCAACCGTTTAACTAGACCTTGCTTGAACTCCTCGGAATGATGGGCTTTCCTGCATGTATTCGTCGATCGACTTGTATTCATACCTATACCCTCTATGGGTATAAAGTAAACATAATTAAGGTATCAAGTCAATAGAAAATTGTGATATAGAATATCCATTTCTTGACAATAAATTAGAGTAGTTAAATACACCTTCACCATGAAGTTGGATATTCGTCGAAAACTGTTCATCCTGGTGTTCCTTCCGGTAATAACCCTTCTATTTCTCCAAGGGAATTTCCTGCTCAGCAAATGGAAGGATCTCCAGGTATATCGAAGTCAGCAGTGGAATATCGAACTGATGGGGAAGACTGCCCAAACGATTACCGAACTCCAGAAAGAACGAGGGCTTTCTTCAATTTTTGTAGGTTCGAATGCAGGAAAGGATGAGGTAATTGAACAACGTAGAACAGTGGATTCGGCATTGCAGGAAAAAGCAACGTACATCGAAGGAGGACGACTTTCCCACCGCAAACAGGTAGATGCTCTTCGTTCCAAACTCGATGGAGGGGGATACAGATCTTCGAAGGAAATGATAGAGGATTATACTTCCCTAATAAGGTCCTTACCGGAAATCAGTAACCTCGCGGTAAATCAGAAGACCATAGGGGGCATTGGCAAAGTGATGTCTTCCGTAGGGATACTTCAAGAAGCGCAGGAAGGGGCTGCGCAGTTTCGAGGCCTGTTAAGTGGGATTGTTTCATCGAGGGAACGGATAACAGATCGGAAGGTCCTCTTTGCCCTTATTGGGGATTTTGAACGGATCGTGATCAACCTTACCAGTCCTGCTCTGATCTACACGGGACAAATGAAATCCACCATCGAACAGATTCTTTCCGGCTCTGAGTACGAAGTGATGAAAGCTGCCCTGTTGGAGGCGATGGCAAAGACGTCTCAAAGGGAAGGAGCAACGGTGGACTATCAGGTGTCTTCTGTGGAATGGGGTTCTCCTTTGCCAGTAGCATCCGGAAGACCATTCTTCAAGTAACCCATACGGTTCGAACCATTGCGTAGGGGAGTGGAGACCTCAGGGAAGAGATCCAAGTGTCCTCCAAATTCGGATCACAGGGGGAGTGAAATCCGCCATCCAGGAAGCGAATACCGCTTTGCAGGACATTGCGCAGGCTACCACACGAATCTCTACCTTAAGTGCGGAAAACCATAGGAGTATTGAACAGGTCTATGCTCGATTTGCAGCTTTCAAGCTGAAGGGAGAATAGGTTTGTCCAGGTTTAAGGGATCAACCGGGGAGTGTATGCTCGTCGGATTGATCCTTGGAAGCAGCTTGCCTAGAGCTTTCGAGTTTTTCCTGCTTTAGTTTCCTTCGGTTCTTGTTAAACTTTCGTACCTTGCTGTAGAGATAGAAAAGGATCGTATAGCAAACTCCTGCAAAGAAACTGATCAGAATCACCATGATGACAGGAACTTGTTCGTATACCTTCCCGAACAAATTGAAGTTAGTTGTGTAGGAGCTGTTCAATAGAACTAGAAGGGCAAGACTAAGGAAAAATAGAGCTCCAAGGATAGCCTGAACCATACTCACCTTCTATCTAATAAAAGCCTACAACAGAACGACTCCTGGCAAGATCATATGTAAAAGACCGATCAAAATGAATAGGATCCCCAAACCGTTAGCATACTGTTTTCGTACTGCCATTACCTTCGACATAAAAGGAGGAATGATGTCTCTATCTCTGTAGAGGGCTTCTATCGTCAAGATGCCTCCCCCTAGGATACCTACAAGCGCAGGAAGGAGGTCCCCTAAAACAATGGTAGTTTCTGTGGGGGAAAGAATGAAAAGTTTGACGATACCAAAGATAAACACCACAATTCCAAGAAGAGTTTGAGAACCTTTATCTTGTAACCGTTTCAAGAAGGCCAATACTTGGGCTTTTTGCTCTAACATATCGGCTGCGAATACTCCGCCGGTGAGTAAACAGATAAGTATCGTAAGAATATAGATCTGTGGCATTGATCACACCTCCCTAACTATCTTCTGTAAAAGTATAACCAGAATTGATCGTATCTGCAAATGAAATGTGTGGCAGGATCCGATCTTGTAAGGATATGATTTTTACCCTATCCTTCGATTCGATGCGGATCTATGGAACGATTCTAGGAATGGCATTGGTCACTTTTGCTATTCGGTATGCACTGTTTGCTTCGGCTGGGAAAGTACGTTTTTCCCCCCGGTTCGAAGAACTTTTACGATTCATTCCCCCCGCAGTACTAGCTGCTCTAATTGCTCCGACCCTCCTGATTCCCCAGGGTACAGAAATTGCCCTTCGGTTGGATAACCCTTATTTGGCAGGAGGGATAGTTGCTTTGCTGGTTGGACTAGTATGGCGTAATTTGTTTGCCGTCTTAGGAGCGGGTATGGGAACTTTTTGGCTCTGGAGATGGCTTTCGGAATTATTATTTCGTTAGGGACGTAGGATTCGCAGTTTCTTCAATTTTAATTTCGTTCCAGAGTTTATCCATCAGAGGAAAATGGTCGGCAGAAGGTTTCAATCCCTGATCTTTCAGTCGACGTTCCATTTCCTTGAACCTACGATTGAATTTAGTAATAGTACGAGACAAGGCCACGGAAGGATCAACGTTTAGAAAGCGAGCTACATTCACTAAAGAGAAAAGGAGATCGCCTACTTCCTCCTCCAGTTTTTCCTTGTTTCCCTCCCGCCAAGAAGTCTCAGCTTCGTTGATTTCTTCCTTGACTTTACCCCACACGTCTTCGATACGTTCCCAATCGAAGCCTACCTTCGACGCCTTTTTTTGGATCTTGTAGGCTCGATCCAAAGGTGGAAGGGCATGAGAAACTTCATCTAGGATGGAATCTTTGGGTTTCTTTCCCTCTACCGCGACTTTGATGTCCTTCCATTGGGCAACTACTTTTTCGCTTGTGTCCGCATCTGAGCCAGTTCCAAACACATGAGGGTGTCGACGAACAAGCTTCTCGCAAAGTTCGGTGAGAACATCGGCCAGGGAGAACTTTCCTTCCTGTTCGTACATATAGGCCATGAAAGTGGTAACCAGATACACATCCCCCAGCTCTTCGCGGATGTGAGGGATGTCATCTTGGGTAATGGCTTCCACACATTCGTATGCTTCCTCGATTAAGTTGGAACGGATCGTCTTAGGGGTTTGCTCCCTATCCCAAGGACACCCGTTAGGCCCTCGGAGGGTTTTCATGATTTCATACAATCTAGAGAAGGCTTCCATTGGCGTATTCATACGTGATACCAATGTACTGAATGGCTTCTATGGGTTCAAGTAGGATCTATAGCGTTGCCAAAAGAAAGGGTGTATAATCGACTCCATGATCAGTGTACAGGTGCAGAGTAGAAAGGAGATAGGACAACTCCATTTTCCCTTTGGAATCCCACGGTTGTGGTGTCCCCCTCTTACTCATTATAGACCTGATGGTTCCCTAGATACGAATCGGATCGCTTCCCATCTAAGACAGTTATCCCACCATGTGAAGACGTATCTAGTATTTGGTTCTACGGGAGATGGTTGGGAACTCTCCGATGTTGAAATGTCCGAGCTACTGGATTTTTTGATTCTCCAAGCCGAAGAGATTGATATTCGTTTGTTGATCGGGGTGCTGAGACCCGATGCGGACGTAGCCCGAAGGAGGATCATCGAAATCGTAGGCTACTTGAAGCAGAAGTGCGATACTAGCGATCCGGAAAAGGCCCTCACGCAGTGTAGGATATGTGGATTTACCGTTTGCGCTCCCAAGGGAAAGGAATTGTCTCAATCCTTCATCCGGCAGAAGCTATTCGAGATTCTCGATTTGGGATATCCTACTGCCCTGTACCAATTACCCCAAGTAACCGAGAATGAGATCGACACGGAGACCTTTGCCTACCTAGCCGATGGATTCCCCAATTTCTACCTGTTTAAGGACACCAGTGGAACGGACAATATCCTTCGTTCTAAGGTGGACCGTCGGGGGATCTTCATGGTTCGGGGGATGGAGGGAGAATACCATCGATGGTATCCTGCACAACCCCAGGGCTTGTACGATGGGTTCTTGTTGAGTTCCGCCAACTGTTTTGCTCCTCAGTTGAAACGTATCATGGACCTAAAAGATCAGGGCAAGCATGAAGAGGCCGAGCTTCTATCGGCCAAGATTACCAGGGTTGTGATGGATGGCTTGAATCGAGCCAGTAAGATTCCTTTCGGAAACGCCTTTGCGAATTCCAACAAAGCCTTCGATCATTTCTTTGCCTATGGCAAGGATGCGTTGAAATATCCTTCGCCCATGACCCACTCCGGCAACCCCTTGCCGGAAGAGTTCCTCCAGTATGTGGGGGATTTGCTAGAAGACGAGGATCTCATGCCAACTAAGGGGTACCTTTAACATTATCTTGCCAGATCCATGAAAAAGAGGAACGCCTCATCGGCAAACCCTGGGATCTGTTCGTGACCAAAATCGGGATACACGATCACGCGTTTTTTCGAATTGATCTTGTTGTAAGCGGCAAATTGAGTGGAAGGGGGACAAATCTTATCCATCAGACCCGTTCCCATCAAGACTTCGCTCTTGATTCGGGGGGCTAGATGCTGTATGTCCAGGTACCCCAGCCTTGTAAAAACTTCACGCTCTCGGGAATGAGTGGGGTCGTACCGTCGGAACCAGGTTTTCAATTCATCGTACGCTTGTTCCCCCAAGTCCATCTCCCAGACCCTCTGGAAATCGGATAGAAAGGGATACAGTGCGGCTACTTTCCGTATCCTTGGTTCCAAAGCAGCGGAAGCGAGGGAAAGGGCTCCTCCCTGGGAAGCTCCCATGACACCGATTCGGTTGGGATCCACGCCATCCATCCTCATGAGGATTCGTACTAGTTGAACGGCATCTAGATAGATAGCACGAAAGAGGAACGTCTCCGGGGGATTGTTCAAATCTCCCACTAGGAGGCCCCGGAAAGTGGAATGCTTACGGCCCGGAGAAGTTTCGCTCATTCCTCCCTGCCCTCGACAATCCATCGCGGCAACGGTGAAACCTTGAGCGGTATACACGAGTTTCTCCGACCAATCCCCCGCATGGTTCGTATACCCATGGAACCTTACAAGTCCAGGGCCTCGTCCAAGGGTATTCCGAGGTTTCAATAATTGAGCATGAATGCGAGCGTTTCCAACCCCGGTATAGTATAGGTGGTAGCAGTCTGCACTGGGAGCTTGGAATTCCGCGGGAATGAGTTCTGGAGCAGGATCGATCCTGTCCAACTCTTTCAGTGCTTCGTGCCAGTACGCATCGAAATCGGAAGGTTTCGGATTGATACCCTGGTAAGTTTCCAGTTCCCGAAGGGGGAGATCGATCATTGGCATGTCCCTATACCTCTCTATACTTAAGTTTGTGGGTTCCCTGGGAGAATTCGGTCGAACTCTCCTTCTTCAAGAGCCTGGAGGAAGGCCTCCACTACCTGACGGTCGAACTGCTGATCCATGCCCTGTCGGAGTTGTTCCACTGCTTGAGTCAGGCTCATACGGTGCCGATAGGGTCGATCACTCATCATAGCATCGAAGCTATCCGCTACGGCGATGATCCTTCCGAATAAAGGAATCGATTTGCCCGATAGACCTCCTGGGTATCCCTTTCCATCGATCCGCTCATGATGGTAGAGGATGGAGGGGATCGAACGTTCTAGGTATCGGATATTTCGAAGGATGGCCTCCCCCAACTGAGGATGCTCCATGATACGGTACCGTTCTTCTGGTTCCAGGGGCCCTGGTTTCTGCAACACTAGATCCGGAATCCCGATCTTTCCCAGGTCATGGAGCAGAGCCCCTATCTCCAGGGCGAATAAGTCCTCTTTATCGATCTGTAGGCGCTCTGCGATTCGTTTCGCTAGGAAGGTTACCCGCTCCGTATGTCCCTTCATGTAGGGATCTCGGGCCTCAAGAGCGTTTACCAGGGCTTGAACAGTCCCTAAGTAGGCCTCTTGAAGTTCTTTGTTCTTTCGTTCCAAATGAGAGATGAGCAACGCGCCGGTTTCCCGAAGCCTTTTGCCCAATTCTCGCATGATTCCATAGGCGATGGTTGGTTCTTCCACAAGAAGATGTTCGAAACTTTCCCGGGAAAGCTCAAGTATGGTGGTTCCTGTCAGTGCCCTTACAGAGGCGGAACGAGGTCCCTGATCTAGCAGAGCCATTTCACCAAAAAAGTCACCTGCTTCCATCAGGGCGAGGGTCATCTCCTCTCCATCGGAGAATTTTTTGGTGATTTCCACCTTCCCTGTCTCGATGATACAGAAGGTATCCGTGAGGGTTCGCTCTCGGACGATTACATCTCCCGGTAGGTAGAATCGTTTCCGTGAGTATTGGACAACCTTCTGGTAATCTTTTTCTGGAAGGGTATGGAAATAGGGGGTTGGATTGGACGTCATGAGAATCTCCCTTACCATGTATCATAGTGCGTAGTGAGCAGATAGGAAAGAGGGAAACCAATGGTAAAGGATCCTTTCGTAACATTGCGAACTACCCCCAAAATCGGCATACTGTAGATCATGCGCGTTTTGCTCCGATCCCTTACTCCCTATTGGATTCCTGCCCTTGGGGCAGTACTTCTAATGACAGGGGAAGTGGTAGCCGATGTGTATCAGCCATTGTTCATGGCGAAGATCGTTGACATGGGGATACGTGCTGGGGACTTGTCTTTGATCCTTTCTACCGGTTTACGAATGGTACTGATCGCTTTTCTAGGATTATTCGGTGGAGTAGGTTGCACTATCCTGTCAAGTTATACTTCCCAATCTGTAGGGGCCGATCTACGGGAGCGTCTCTATGCGCATATGTTGAGTCTCTCCTTTCGATCTTTGGATACTATGTCTCCATCTACCCTGGTTACCAGACTCACTAATGATATTACACAAGTACAGACCTTCGTATTGATGATGCTTCGGATGATGGTTCGAGCCCCCCTCCTTCTGATAGGAGGGACTATCATGATCATATACTTAAATCCAACTCTAACCCCTCTCCTTCTGGTTTTCTACGGAGCGCTCTTTGTAGGAATGGGAGTACTGATTCGGCATGGACTCCCCATGTTTAACCTTGTTCAGAAAAAACTCGATGGAGTAAACCGTGTGCTCCGAGAAAACCTGGCGGGTATCCGATTAGTCAAGGCTTTCGTTCGCTCTGAATACGAAATCTATCGGTTTGAAGGGGTGAATCGGGAGCTCCGAGATAGTACCATTCGAGTTTCCCGATTGATGAGTGGGAGTCTTCCTTTGCTTTTCCTATCCATGAATCTCTGCATGGTTGCCATCCTCTGGTTGGGGACTCGGCAAATTCAAATGGGGAATCTTTATGTGGGTAGGTTGATAGCCATCATTACCTACCTTACTCAGATTCTCCATAGCATGATGATGGTCGCGTTCCTGATTGTCACCCTTGCCCGGGTAAAGGCTTCTATCGGTAGGATCGATGAAGTCTTTGCCTCGGAAACAGAGGGTAATGGGGTACAGAAGATACATGAGGCGTTGGGAAGTTCTACAATAAAACGTGTATACACCATAGGTCCAGCGCAAGTGGAGGAACCGTGGTCTATTGAGTTCCAGGAGGTGCGGTTTAGGTATAAAAAGGGTGAAGGAGATCCGATCCTAAAGGATATCTCCTTCCGAGTGGAGGGAGGAAAGACCCTCGGGATTCTCGGATCCACAGGAGCGGGCAAATCGACTATCCTAGCATTGATTCTGCGATTCTATGATCCCGAAGAGGGGATCATCCTCTTAAATGGAATTCCCATCCATGAGATAGCCCTATCTGAACTACGAAGGAGAATTGCATGGGTCACCCAGAATCCTTTCCTGTTTTCCGGAACCATTCGGGAAAACATCCTTTGGGGCGTGGAAGATGCGAAGGAGGAAAATTTGCTATGGGCTGCTCGTATTGCTCAGGTAGATGAGTTCGTTCAACGATTCCCCGATGGGTACGATACCTTCACGGGCCAACGCGGGGTCACGCTTTCGGGAGGACAGAAACAGAGGATCTCCCTCGCGAGGGCTCTTCTAAAGAAACCATCCATCTTGCTTCTCGATGATGCCACTAGTGCTGTGGATCTCGCTACGGAAGCTTCTATTCAGGAGGGTCTGAGAAGTTTGAAAGAAACGACGGTAATCGTAGTAACCCAACGGATCAGCTCGGTAATTTTCGCTGATTCCATTCTTGTCCTCGAGCAGGGAAGGGTAGGAGGATGGGGAACCCATAAGGAACTGATCCGGAACAACCCTATTTATCAGGATATCTTTCGATCTCAAATGGAGGAGGGGAATGGCCATGGCAGAAGCTAGAGGAGGGAGCGGTATTGGACGGCCTTCCCATCCTTTGGGTATGGCTTTTCGACCAGGAAGGGCTCCCGGCGGACCGGTTTATTTAGGTCCGAAGGAGAAACCCAAGAATGTGAAACGCACGGTGTTGCGAATGTTTCAATTCCTTTCGGGTGGATGGGGTATCCTGTTCTTCGTATTCTTACTGGTATTCATTTCTTCTCTTTCGAACTTGTTGGGCCCCTATTTGATCGGGCAAGTGGTAGATACCTTTGTCGGAGGAGCGGGTAAAGTCGATTTCAAAACTTTAAATTATCTTCTGATGTTGCTCCTTCTTCTGTATGGTATAGGTGGGGTTTGCACGTTTCTTCAGTATTACCTTATGGCGGGCCTTTCGCAAGATGTGGTGTTCAGGATCCGAGATGCGTTGTTTCATCATCTTCAGGTGCTACCGGTCTCGTTCTTTGACCGGCAGTCCCACGGCGATTTGATGAGCCGAATGACAAACGACATTGAGAACATCAATATGACCATCTCGCAGGGGATCCTTCAGGTGTTCTCTAGTTTCATAACTCTCATAGGGGCTTTTCTCATGATGTTGTTCTTAAGCCCGATGTTGACGTTTGTAGCCCTTTTAGTGATTCCTTTCGGCTTTCTCCTGACTAGCCTTGTATCCCACAATACCCGACGGGCCTTTTCTTTTCAACAGAATGCCTTTGGTAATCTAAATGGGTTAATAGAGGAGACCATTACGGGTATCAGGGTTGTTAAGGCCTTCACGGGGGAAGGGAAGGTAATGGCTCGGTTCTCGACGATCAATGGGGAATTGAGAAAACATGGAATTCGGGCCCAGATTTTAGCAGGAACCGTACCTCCTTTGATGAACCTGATGAACAACCTGAGTTTCCTTTTCACAGCCGTTGGCGGGGGATGGATGGTACTCCGGAAGGCTCTTTCGGTAGGGACTGTGGCGAGCTTTCTTCAATACTCCCGCCAATTCATGCGTCCCATAAACGAGATGGCCAATCAGATCAATCTTCTTCAAGCAGCTCTGGCTGGGGCCGAACGGGTATTCGAAATCTTGGATGTTACACCCGAGGAATTGGAAACCCGAGCAGGAGATCGTGTCGATGGAACTGAAGTGAATCATTTAGAGTTCTCGAAGATTCATTTTTCCTACCGTCCCGAAGTCCCTGTGCTCCGGGATATTACCTTCGATGCATGGCGGGGCAAAACTATTGCCATCGTGGGTCCTACAGGAGCAGGCAAAACGACCTTAGTAAACTTGTTGGCTAGATTTTATGACCCTGACGCGGGAAAGATCCTTTTCGATGATAAGAATACCCGCATTCTACCCAAAATGATGGTGCGCCGCTCATTAGGCATCGTGTTACAGGATACTTACCTGTTCTCCGCGACAGTACGGGAAAACATCCGATATGGACGCTTGGAAGCTACCGATGAGGAGGTGGAGGAAATAGCACGAATCGCTGAAGCGGATCCTTTTATCCGGAAGCTCCCTCATGGTTACGATACTGTGTTAACAGATGAAGGCCTGAATATTAGTCAGGGAGAGCGGCAATTGATCACTCTAGCTCGGGCTCTACTGACCAATCCATCCATTCTGATACTGGATGAAGCGACTAGTAATGTGGACACCCGCACAGAGCTTCACATCCAACGAGCATTGGGACGAATTCGTAAAGGTCGGATTAGTATCATCATTGCTCATCGATTGTCCACCATCCGGGATGCGGATATGATTCTGGTTCTTCAGGATGGAAGGATTGTAGAGAAGGGTACCCATAGGAACCTGTTGGAAGCGGGGGGTGCCTATTACGCGTTATACAACGCCCAGTTTCGTAGGCAGGCGGAGTTGCGGTCTTCCCACAATCTGATCGAGTGAAGGAATGGAAGAACGAATGAAAAAGTTCCAATGTTCCAGCGAACCTGCTCCTTTCAGCCGACTCCGATCGATTCTCTCGAGGAAGAAGGATCCGGTCATATTGGTTTTAGACCTTGAGACGAATGGTCTCTCTTCCCGTTACAGCGTCCTGTCTGTGACGGCGGAAAAATACCTCTATTCCCCTCCGGAATTGGAACGGATTGGAAGGTTCCACCGTTTCTATTATTCCCGGGAACCGGAGAATCCAGATGCAATACGGGTGAATGGGTTGACTCGGGAAAGATTGGAGCAAGAGCGGGCAGGCAAGGGATGGCCTGCCTACTTTGACGAAGATTACGATTTCCAGGAGTTCTGTAGAGGCATCGACCTGGTGGTGGGGCATAATATCCATTTCGATCTGAAGTTCTTGCCCTTCTTAGGAGGAGTGGATTGGTTCTGCACGATGAAATCTCACACTTCCGGCAAATTCCCTAGCCTGGAACGACTAGCCCGAAGGTATGGGATCTCCGTCCAACCGGGAAGGCTGCACCAGGGTGACTACGATGTGGCGTTGACGGTGGAAATCTTTCGTAGAATCCTTCATGACTTGGAGATCTATATGGCATTTGAAACTAAAGGAGATCCTGCGGAAAGATTCTTTACTGTATCCCCAAAGGAAGTAGAAAGGATCCAGGAGGTCCGGAAACGGTTGGCGTTGGAAGAATAGGATCAATCGAATCAGGTTGTCTTTTTCCCTTACCAGGCGTATGTTCATGGTATGAAAGCCATACGAGTACATGAGTTTGGAGGGCCTGAGGTCCTTCGATGGGAAGAAGTCCCCCAGCCGCAACCAGGTAAGGGAGAGGTCTTGATCCAGGTGAAAGCCATTGGTGTGAATCCCATAGAAACGTATATCCGCGCTGGAGCCTACGCGATGAAACCAGAACTCCCTTACATACCTGGATGGGAATGCGCAGGAGTGGTGGAAGCAGTGGGAGAAGGGGTAACGAGTGTGCGGGTGGGAGACCGGGTATACACTAGCGGAACTCTTTCAGGAGTGTATGCGGAGAAGACCCTTGCGAAAGAAGAGACGGTCCATCCCTTGCCGGACCGTGTCTCATTTGAACAGGGGGCAGCGGTAGACATCGCGTATTCTACCGCCTACCATGCCCTGTTCCAGCGAGCCCGAGGAGTACCGGGAGAAACAGTGCTGATCAATGGCGCAACAGGCGGGGTTGGAATTGCAGCGGTTCAACTGGCAAGAAACGCGGGAATGAAGGTGATTGGTACGGGAGGAACGGAAAAAGGAAGAGACTTGGTTCTTTCCCAAGGGGCCAACTTTGTGATCGATCATCACTCCCCCGATTGGGTAGATCAGGTAATGAAGTTTACCGAAGGCCGTGGTGTGGACATCGTGCTGGAAATGCTAGCCAATGTGAATCTAGCCAAGGATCTTACCATCTTGAACCGGAATGGAAGGGTGGCAGTAGTGGGGAACCGAGGTACGATTGAGATCAATCCCCGAGATGCTATGAATCGAAGGGCGGAAATCATCGGAGTCCTCCTTCTACTTGCCACAAGCGAAGAAAAGAAAAGCATCAGAGCGGCTCTTTTTGCGGGACTTGCAAACGGGACCCTTAATCCCGTGGTTGGGCAGAAGTATCCGTTGGTCCAAGCAGCGGAGGCCCACCGTAAGATCCTAGAAAGTGGTCATTACGGGAAAATCGTCCTGATTCCCGGATAGGGTACACTCAGTCTTGTGGATGAAGCCTCGCTGCCTGGTCTTCCGGCAGGATGTAGAAGGTTCCTCGGGCTTTGGCTACCAATCGATTTTTTTGCCGTACTTCTGCTTCGCACACGAGTAGAGTTTTACCTTCCTTCAGAATTCTCCCCTCGGCTATCAGGAGATCTCCTTCGTGGGTTACATCGAGAAAGCTAATGTTCATCTCGATGGTGACCGAACGGCGGCCAAGGGAGCGAACGGCCATTCCCATGGCGGAGTCGCAGAGGGTCATCAGTACTCCCCCATGGGTGATGCCGCGATAGTTCATGTGAGAGTGGGTTAAGGGAAGCGTCAGAACCGACCGCCCTTCTTCGAGGGTTTGGATATCCAAGCCCACAAGGGTGTGGAAGGGGGTTTCCCTGTATTGCTGGAAGAGCCCTAAAAACCGTTGGTGTAAGGAATCCTCGTTCTTACCCATGCACCCTCGAAAAATACAAACGATCCTACCGGGGAGGTTTGGCGAGAATCTTTTCCAATCCCTTCCATTTTTCGATATCCTTGGGAAGGGCTTCCATCCGTTCCTTATTCTGGTAGTCCTTGTGCTGGAAGGTATAGGTGAAGTTCGTATGGATATCGTACGTTCCTTCTTCAATGGCGTAGGTGTCCTCGGTCATGACTAGTTCTTCGTCCGTAGGGATCACGAAAATTTTCACCTTAGAATCGTCGGCAGAAATGCAGGTTTCCGCATTCCTAGTCATGGAAACCCTATTCTTCTCCGGATCTAGTTTGATTCCCATCCATTCAAGGCCGTCGGTAGCGATTCGTCTTGTGACAGGTCCCCGTTCTCCAACCCCTGCAGTGAACACTAGCGCATCGATACCTCCCACAGCGGCTACGTAGGCGCCAATGTACTTGCGCAACCGATACCCTTCAATCAGTTGGGCTAATTGCGCACGTTCATTCCCTTCGGCAGCTGCTATTTCGATATCCCTGCGGTCTACCCATTTTTCCGTGATCCCGAACACGCCACTCTTTTTATTCAGGGCAGCTTCTACTTCTTCTGGTTTCATTCCGGTTTGTCGCATGATATAGAAGGAGATGGCCGGATCATGATCCCCGCTGCGGGTGCCCATCACGAGGCCTTCTAGGGGGGTAAGACCCATTGATGTATCGAAAGAAAGGCCATTCTTCACTGCGTTGATACTGGAGCCGTTTCCGATATGGGCGATCACGAGGTTTACCTTGAAGGGATCTTTCCCTAGGAGAACCGCTGCTCGTTTCGCCGTATAGAGAAAAGAAGTTCCATGGAACCCATAGCGACGTACGCCATATTTCGTGTACCACTCATAGGGGAGAGCGTAGATGTAGGAAGAGGGGGGCATGGTTTGATGCCAGGCAGTGTCCATGATGGCGCAGTGAGGCACTTTGGGCAAAACCTCTTGAGCTGCCCGAATACCCGTAATGTTCGCGGGGTTATGGAGAGGGGCTAGATTCTGGATTTGTTCGAAGGTATGTAGCACTTCAGGGGTAATCCGAACCGATTTCGCAAACTTTTCACCCCCATGCACCACACGGTGTCCAACCGCCTTAATCTGATCGATACTATCGATGGCTCCCACGTTTTTATCTACAAGGGTTTTCATGATCAGTTCTATGGCTACCTTGTGATCTGGGCAGTTATGTTCCAATTTGTATTCTTCCTTTCCTCTCGCTTTATGTTTAATGAAAGAACCACCCTGGGTTACCCGCTCCACGATTCCCGTTGCTAATGCTGTTTTCTGGTCCCAGTCGTAGACCTGATACTTTACGGAGGAACTTCCGCAGTTCAGGGTAAGAATAACCATTCTCTACCTCCACTCGATTGGAATGTTTTGGTTGGATAATTACATATTCCGTAACTAATTTCAATGCACCTTGAAGCAAAGATGGTTTCCTCCTTGTTCATACGGTAGGGAGGATTGATGGGCAAGGGTAGAAGGAGGCTCCTATTAAGCTTGTCATTCGGTCTTTGGGCGCTCTTGAGGGGTGTCGGTAGCGTTCAACCGCAGAGTCACTGGAAAAGTCAGCTGGATTCGGAGCTTAACCTTAACGGGGTACTTTCCACTCGGTGGATGCTGGATATTGAGCAGTCAAGGTTTCTGTATCTGGAACAGCGGTCCTCGGAAGAAGACCCTTACCGGATCGTGGGAATTCGTACGCCCTACTTTTCTATGGGGCCGGTTGATCTTTTTGGTCTTCTCCGGGAAGCGGGAAGCCCCTTAAGCTACACGCTATCCGGTACCGTGTTTAGGGAACAGACCGGGATTCAACTGTACTCGGGTAAGGATGTCCATAACCGAATGGGGTTTTTCGTTGCAGGACCGGATCAAAGCTTGTCCCTAGGGGGGTACAAAGATACGGGGGAAGAACCTCATCTCTTCGCTACTTTCCGTCTCGGTTCATCGAATCAGTACTCGTCAGTCGAAGGGTTTGTATCCCTAACGGATTATCGGAAAGAGACAATCGATCTGGACTGGTTCCCTTCCAAAAGCCGTGTCACCCCCGGTCCTCTACTCCATTGGGGAAGCCGGCTACGATTAGGAATGGAAGGCTCGTTAAAGGGTTCTTTCAGTCTCTCCATGGTGGGTTCTCGGCCATCCCATGATCTATCGGGAGTTTGTACGCACCTCTACGGAGAACTATCCCTTTCCTGGATTGAAATAAAAGTTTTATCCGGGCGCTGCACGTCGCAGTATGTAACTCCCAACGGAGATAGGACAACGAAAGAGATTCAGAATGTTGTAGGGGGAACTCTATTTCCCCTCTATCCTTTGTTCTTTTCCCTCGAAGGAGAAGAGATTGGCTTCCGGGACAGGGATGTCACGCGATCCTATCGTTTGGGTGGGGGAGTACAGGGGCCTACCTTTCGATTGGAGGCACAGAGAGAAGAAAGGCTTGCGAAGGTAAGCTGGATTTTGGAAGGGTGGGGAAGGTTGGGAAAGTTTTTTGGGAGCCTTGCCGCAGCATGGGAAGAAGAGAACAAAGAAAGTCAGGTTTCTCTATCGATTCGGGGGACCTATTCTGACAAGGGATGGGAGGGAGAACTCTGGTGGAAGGGAACATGGAAACCCGACTTCATGGTAGAAGGGGGAAGTACCCTTAGCCTGAAAGGGCAGGATTGGAAAATAGGGATCAGTATGGAACTCCTGAAACCACTCGGATTTAGGGATGAAGATTTACTCCGGTTTTCATTGAATCCTCTATCCTATGTGGGAGTCTCCCTATTCTTCTCTACCTATGATTCCCACCTTCCAATGAAGAGGATCTCTGGTTCTAGAGTCCTCCCGTAGGCTCTATGGACCGCCTCTTGCATACGCTCCACTAGGGTTCGGATATCGCTAGCCCGAGCGGTTCCCCGGTTTAGAATGATGTTTGCGTGGAGGGGGGATACTTCTGCATCTCCGATTCGAACGCCCTTGAATCCCATTCGATCCAGAATTACTCCCGCTGGTTCTCCAAAGGAGCGATCGTTCTTGAATACTGACCCCGCAGAGGGTGCCAGATAGTGTCCTTTTTTCTCCCGATCCTGCCGGTACTGTTGGATCTTTTCTTGGAGTACCCGGGGATCTTCGGGAGTCAACCGGAAGGTAGCATGGAGAATGATCCATGGTTTCCCCTGAAAAGGGGACTTCTTGTAACCAAACCCTGCGGTTTGGGAGACTTCACCTTCGCTCTCCCCACCCGTTGGATGGGTAACGTGAAGGGTTTGGAGTTCCAAAAACTCATCCAGATAGGCTACATGCTCTAACACTTCCGATACCTCTGATCCGTAGCATCGGGCATTCATCCAGACCGCTCCTCCTACGGAGCCGGGCATGCCGGAAAGAAACTCTAACCCTCCCAACCCAACTTCACAACTTGCCTTTACCACTGAATCTACTTTGGTTCCTGCCTCTGCGGTAAGCAGTGTGCCTTCGATCGTAATCCTACATATTCTAAGGGTTGAGATCACTACTCCCTCGATCCCTCCGTCTGCAACCAGAACATTGGAGCCCTCTCCGAGCACGATCCAGGGAAGGGAGCATTCCTGGGCTAACCGTATGGTTTCAATGCATTCTTCTACAGAGAGGGGTTCCACGTACAGGTCCGCCGGCCCTCCCACTCGAAAGGAGGTGTGCAGAGCCATGGGCTCTTGCTCCCTCACAACCCCCGTGATATTGATTTTCTCTAGAAATTTTCGTACCCTTTCCACAATCTAATTGTAACTAAAATAGCTATCGTTTGAATATACAAAGGGGACAATTGGTGGAAATTCAATTATTCAACACTATGGGGAGGGCTATGATGCCCTTCGTGCCTCTGGAGAAGGGCAAAGTAGGGATGTATACCTGCGGTCCCACAGTGTATAACTACGCTCACATTGGGAATCTACGGACGTACCTCTTCGAGGATTTCCTACGAAGGACCCTGGAGTATGCCGGGTACAATGTGCAACATGTAATGAACGTGACCGATGTGGGGCATCTCACCGATGATGGGGATACGGGAGAGGATAAGATCATCAAAAGCTCAAGAGAGACAGGTCGTTCTGTGTGGGATATTGCCCAGATGTACACGGACGCCTTCTTTAGGGATATCGATAGACTCAATATCAAGAGACCTACCATTGTTTGCAAAGCTACGGATCACATCCCGGAGATGATCGAGCTGGTAAAACGCCTGGAAGAACGGGGGTATACGTACGAAGCGGGCGGAAATATTTACTTCAGTATCGATAAGTTCCCCGATTATGGAAAATTGGCACAGTTGGACTTGAGGGATCTCAAAGCGGGTGCTCGAATCGAAGTAGATACCAACAAACGCAATCCGCACGATTTCGTCCTCTGGTTCACCCGATCCAAATTCGAGCACCAGGCAATGCTCTGGGATTCTCCCTGGGGTAGGGGGTATCCTGGCTGGCACCTTGAATGTAGTGCCATGAGTATGAAGTACTTAGGCGAACAATTTGACATCCACTGTGGAGGAATCGATCATATTCCGGTGCACCATACCAACGAGATCGCGCAATCGGAAGCGGCTACGGGTAAGAGCCCTTGGGTTCGGTATTGGCTTCATGGCGAGTTTCTCGTGATCGATCGGGAAAAGATGTCCAAATCGAAAGGAGGGTTCCTCACGTTGGATCGGTTGGTTGAGGAAGGGTTTGATCCATTAGATTATCGATACTTCTGTCTAGGAGGGCATTATCGAAGCCAGCTTCAATTCAGTTTCGACGCGTTGAAGGCCGCACAATCGGCCCGCAGGAGTTTGTGGGATCGAATTTCCCAGTGGAATCGAGAGGAAAATTTGGCCTCAATGCACCCAAAAGGAAATCAATACATTGCTCAATTCCGGCAACATCTAGCAAACGATCTAAACACCCCTCAAGCTCTGGCTGATCTTTGGGCCGTCGTAAAGGATCCGGATTTATCCGAGTCTGAAAAGTTCGTTTTAGTGAAAGAGATGGATCAGGTGCTAGGGCTGCGCTTGACAGAACAGGTTACCGAACAGTTGGATCCGGAGTTGGAATCCTTGATCAAGGAACGAGAACAGGCTCGGAAGAATAAAGATTTCGCCCGTTCGGACGAGATTCGTGCTCTTCTAAAGAGTAAGGGCATCTTATTGGAAGATACTCCAAAAGGAACTAGATGGAAACGGGTTTTTTAACTGTAACATCTGTAAGGTAGAGTTGTTTTTAAGATGAATGTGTCCGGTAGCCCACAGGAGAATTTTGATCACTTCTATGGATTGGTTTTCCCACAAATTTACAAGTTTCTCCTTCGCATAACCAGAGATCCTATGGTAGCTGAAGAACTCTGTCAGGAAACTTTCATCAAATACTTGCAACGGAAAGATCCCTTCCTACGGGAGGAGGAAGCTCGGTTCTGGTTGTTCCGGGTAGCTAAGAATCTTGCTTTGAATCACGTGAAGCGGGTCGGCAGGGAACAGAATGCTTATGGACGCAACTTCCACGAACCTACTATTCCTCACGAAAGCGGGGAAGAAGCCTATTTAAAAAAAGAATCGGTTCGGCAGGTACTGGAGGCTTTGAACCGACTTCCCAAGAACCTCCGGGAAGTACTGGTGTTAAAGGAATACGGAGATCTGAACTATCGGGAAATTGCCTCGATCCTTCTCATCAGCGAAGCGAATGTAAAGGTTCGGGTGTATCGTGCGCGGGAACGTCTTGCCCAATATTTCAAAGAGTTGGAGGGAATGGATGTGCCCTGAAAGAGAACTCTTGTCTATATATGTCGATGGGGAACTTTCCAAAGACGCAATGGAAGCGGTTGCGAATCACCTGAAAGAATGCCCTGAGTGTACGAAAACCGTTGCTAGATACAGAAGAGTGGGAGAACATCTACGGGCGAATCCGCTTTCGGAATCGGATGTGGAATCCGTTCAAAAGCGAATTGCCATAGAACTCGAACGGTACAGGAGAACCCCACATCCTTTCTGGCACAAGAGAGTATGGATCGGCTGGGTGGCGGCAGCGGCTTCATTCGCGTTCGTTCTGGGGGGAGTATTTTCATACACTATACTACGCTCCCGATCCGCTGATACGACCAGCTTTCTGGAATCTCAGAAATCTCTCAACGTGACCATCAATGTCAAGAATATGAAACAACTTCTCGATATTTTGAACAACCAGCAAGGTATCCGGGAAATTACAATTCAGCTACCTGAAAACCCACAGTTCGAATTCCGAAGCGAGCCGGTTTTCATTCGAGCCTCAGAGTTCAATCGGAGCACCTTTCGATGATCCGTCCAGTTCCGACCCTCTTATTAACGGTAGCTTTTTTTACCTGTTATCCCCAAACCGGGGTTTCGCAGGATCCAAAGGCAGACCCGAGAGGTAGTTCCTCGTTAAAACAACCGGATGATACGTTCTTTAATCTGTTACAACAAGTTTTGGACGTAAACATTGCCGCCCGTGTATCAGAGGCGGGAGAAAAAGCTATTTGGACGGTTGAAAGCTCCGAACTCACTATACCGGGGCGAAGCGTGAACGTAAAACTCGTGGGGAAGAATATCCTGGTAGTTGCATCCTTTACCCCATACTTGAAGGAAAGTGGAGAAATCATTCTCGTGGCGCAGGGCCAGGTCTGGATCTCTTCGCCCGTAGCGGATGAGATAAAGTATCTAACGACTTTGAAGAACATTCCCATTACGTTGGGCGAAAAAGTGTTGTTTTTCCCTTTAGGGGTTCGGAACCTTGAACAGGAAGGAAAAAACCTATACAACATTGAATTAGAAATACGGGTGTTACCCTTTAGCCGACAACAAGAACAGAAATCCAAGTAATGATTCACAAACCTAGTGTTCCGTTCCTACTGTTTGGAGGCACCCTCCTTCTTCTCCTCGTCCTTCACACCTTTAGTACTATCAAACCTCATATTTCATCGATAGAACCAAACGTAGGAACACCCGGTCAAACTCTAACCATTCGAGGATGGGGGTTCGGTGATGAACGGATACGGATTAGTATCGGGGGAGTGATTCCTTCTTCTGCCTCCTACGAGGAATGGAGTCCTACTCGAATCAGGGTTCGAATTCCCCCCGAGACGCCATCAGGATTGGTATACGTATTTAACAAAAATGGTAAAAGCAACCCGGTGCTGTTCACCAATGTAGAGGAAATCCCAATGCCAGCGGAGGAGGTAAAAGAACTAGGGTTCCCCAAAATTACCTCTATTGAACCAGAGAAAGGAGCGGTGGGGGATCTCGTTACCATCTATGGAAGGAATTTTGGTGTGAGTCGGGGAAATGGCCTGGTGTATTTTTCCTGGGCTGGCAACACAGCGAGTATTCAACCCAAAGACAAGATGAGTCTCTACCTTGCGGCTTCAGAGGTAGATTTGGATTATGAAGGTTGGTCCGATACTGAGATTCGGGTTCGGATTCCCTCTGGAGCAGGTTCTGGGAACCTGTTCGTTCTATCTGAAAAAGGAACTAGTAATACAGTGTACTTTGAAGTGGATGCTTCAGCAGGTTCAACGGTGTATAGAGAGAAAAAGACGTACACCGTCCGATCCTCCATGAGCATTCAAAACGTTGTCGGTAGAGAAGATGGAGGGTTGTATCTCTGGGTTCCACGGGTACAGGAAGGGCCCAATCAACGGGATGTACAGTTGATAGAGCAAGATCCAAAAGCTGAAATTGAAAACTATAATGGCCTCATGCTGGTTTTCTTGAAGAATCTGTTACCCAATCGGTCCTACCGAGTGGCTCAAACGTTTCTATTGGATAGGTATGAAATCGAAACTCGATTGAATCCCCAGAAATTGAGAACCGAATATGAGAGGACTCGACCTCTCTACCAAGTGTATACTGCCGAGAATGCGGTAACGCCGGTAAGAGATCCAGAGATCAAGAAACAGGTAGAACTGGCAGTGGGAAAGGAAAAAGCACCCTACGGCAAAGCTCAGCGGATTTATCTGTACTTGACTCAGAAGTTACGGTATGAACCAAATCGGGTGTATCGCTCTATCGTGCAAGGGCTGCAGGAGGGGAGGGGGGATTCTTATACCTTTGCGTTGCTATTCGTTGCCATGGCCCGAAATGCGGGGATTCCCGCTCGAACGATCGCAGGATATTTGGTGACGGATACAAAACAGGCTTTGCCTCATTTCTGGTGCGAGTTCTACCTGGAAGGGGTGGGATGGATCGAGGTAGATCCGGCACTGGGCTCATCTCCAACGATCGAGGGGTTCAAGTTGCCCTCGGATCCGAAAACTTACTACTTTGGAACCATGGACAACCGCCGAATCGCTTTTTCTCGGGGGCTTGTACAGGCCAAACGGGTAAGTCCCTACGGACGCACCATCGAACAACCCGAAATCCATTCCCTTCAGACCATCTATGCCGAAGCGGTAGGAGGTATTCGTAGCTTCTCGGGAACCTGGAACAATTTAGAGGTGATCGGGGTCTATTG
>CAKZQO010000063.1 GCA_937140905.1 uncultured Spirochaeta sp. | reverse complement strand
CTCCTGCTATATAGGAAGAGGGCTATTCATAAACACCAACCCGTTTTGTGTCCAAAAATTTGGGCTCAGCATAGAGCGTATGTCTTTACTCGGCATTCGTCTCGTTACGCCCTGTCGGGGACAGACTGAGTTGCAATCTGTCATATACGCTCGAAACGTTGTTCAAAAGGCAGAGCGCTAATGTTTTGTAAAAGGGAAATTTGTTGAAATATAATTTTACACAAAGAGTCCATATCCTTGTGTCTTGAAAAAAAAATAAATAGTTAAAATGGAGAAAAATATGGCAAAGAAAAAAGAAAACAACAACAGCGAACCCTTAGAAAAACAACCTCTCGACAAGCTCGAGGTAACACTCTGGAAAGCGGCTGACAAGCTCCGCAAAAATATTGACGCCGCCGAATACAAGCATGTCGTGCTAGGCTTAATATTCCTGAAATACATCTCCGACGCTTTTGAGGAACTCCACGCGAAACTCAAAAGCGGCCAGGGCGAATATGCCGGAGCCGATCCCGAAGATAAAGACGAATACAAAGCCGAAAATGTGTTCTATGTACCCGAAAAAGCCCGCTGGTCGTACTTACAATCGAGGGCAAAACAACCCACCATTGGTAAAGAAATCGATGAGGCGATGGATGCCATCGAAAAGGAAAATCCATCACTCAAAGATGTGCTACCCAAAGTATATGCCCGTGGTAATATTGACCCGACCAGCTTGGGAGGACTCATTGACCTTATATCCAATATCGCACTCGGCGAAGCCAAAGCCCGTAGTGCCGACATTTTAGGCCATGTGTTTGAATATTTTCTGGGTGAGTTTGCTCTTGCTGAAGGTAAAAAAGGCGGACAATTCTATACCCCGAGATGTGTAGTTGAGTTGCTTGTTGAGATGCTCGAACCATACAAGGGAAGGGTGTTCGACCCATGCTGTGGTTCAGGAGGTATGTTTGTGCAATCCGAAAAGTTTGTACAAAGCCATCAGGGAAAAATCAACGACATTTCGATTTACGGACAAGAAAGCAACCAAACCACCTGGCGACTGTGCAAAATGAACCTTGCCATCCGCGGTATAGATAGCTCGCAGGTAAAGTGGAACAGCGAAGGCTCGTTCCTCAACGATGCCCACAAAGACCTCAAAGCCGATTTTGTTATAGCCAACCCTCCTTTTAACGATAGCGACTGGGGTGGAGACCTCCTCCGAACCGACGGCCGCTGGCAATATGGCGTTCCACCAGCAAGTAATGCCAACTATGCCTGGATACAACACTTCATTTATCATTTAAGCCCAAGTGGAATGGCTGGCTTTGTGCTGGCAAAGGGCTCGCTTACCTCCAAAACAGGTGGCGAAGGTGAAATACGAAAAGCAATCATCGAAGCACGGCTGGTAGATTGTATTGTCAACCTGCCGGCTAAGCTTTTTCTCAATACCCAGATTCCTGCCTGTCTCTGGTTCTTGAGTAGAAACAAAGCCAATGGCAAATACCGCAACCGCACCGATGAAATTCTTTTTATCGATGCCCGCAATATGGGACAACTCATTAACCGTCGAAACCGTATACTTACCGCCGAGGATATTCAAAAAATAGCCCGCACTTATCACGAATGGCGAAACCCCAACGGAAAATATGAGGACATAAAAGGCTTTTGCTGTTCTGCCAGCATCGAACGGGTACGCGAACTCGACTATGTGCTAACCCCCGGACGATACGTAGGCCTGCCTGATGAAGAAGACGACTTCGACTTCAACGAACGATTTACACAACTCAAAAAAGAGTTTGAGGAACAATTGAAAGAAGAAGAAAGACTGAATAAGGCAATACTGGAGAATTTAAAAAGGTTGAAATTATAATGAATACCGATCTTGTTAAAATAGAAGAGATACAAAAGCAGATCTATACTGTTCGGAATGTACAAGTGATGTTGGATGAAGATTTAGCCGTTCTATATGGCGTGGAAACAAAGGTGCTCAATCAGGCAGTTAAAAGGAATCAAGAGCGATTTCCACCCGAATTTATGTTTCAACTGACCAAAGAGGATATGGAAAACTTGAGATCACAATTTGTGACCTCAAGTTGGGGCGGAAGACGATATCTCCCTTATGCTTTTACAGAACAGGGCGTGGCAGTACTCGAAAATCTGAAAACACTAAAAATACCCGGTATTGATTTATAGGATTAAAAGGATGAAGATGGGATGAAAAGCGATAAAACAAAAAACCAGAAATTGAAGGAAGAATCGGTTAACCAACCCGATAACAGAGAAAGCGGAGATAAGGGGTTGAAGGGGTGGAGGGCATTCTACCTTGAAACTGTTACGGAGCCAATCAAAGAAACTTATTTACCAACCAAATCTGATAACCTTAACTATATTGGCCTAGAACATATAGGACAAGAAACGCTCCGACTTAATTCGATTGGTTCATCAAAAGATGTTACAAGCAACAAATTTGTTTTCCAAAAAAATGATGTTCTATTTGGCAAACTAAGACCGTATTTTCGAAAAGTCGTTAAACCAGCATTTTCAGGTATTTGCTCAACTGATATATGGGTTTTTAGGGCAAAGGAAGGATTCTCACAAGATTTTCTTTTTTACTTTTTAGCAAACTGGGATTTTGTAAATATGGCTAGCGGCGGTGAAGGTGGTACAAGAATGCCGCGAGCAGACTGGAAATTTCTTTGCAAGACCAAATGGTTTTTCCCCCCCCTCCCCGAACAAAAGGCCATCGCCGCTGTCCTCTCCAGCCTCGACGACAAAATAGACCTGCTCCACCGGCAAAACAAAACCCTCGAAGCCATGGCCGAAACATTGTTCCGCCAATGGTTCGTGGATGATAATGAAATACGTACAATAAGACTTGGTGATGTCGTTGAGATTTTAGACAATCAAAGAATACCCCTTTCCAGTAATGAAAGAGAGAAAATGAAAACAGGGGCACTATATCCATATTATGGTGCAGCATCGATTTTGGATTATATAAATCAATATATTTTCGATGGAGAATATTTGCTATTAGGCGAAGATGGTACAGTACAAACAGATGAAGGTTTTCCGATTCTACAAATGGTGACAGGTAAATGTTGGATAAATAATCATGCACATGTTCTAAAGGCGAAGAAACCATTTTCAAATTTTTTGCTTTACATAATTCTAAAAAATACACCAATTACACACATTGTTACTGGTGCAGTTCAACCCAAAATCAATCAAGAAAATTTAAAATCTTTAGAAATAAATATTCCGTCTGATAAATTGATAATTGAAACTGTAAAAGCTACTAATAATTTCTGGGAAAAGATAACCCATAATAAATCCCAAATCCGCACCCTCGAAAAATTGCGCGACCTTTTGTTGCCCAGGCTAATGAGTGGCGAGGTGAGGGTGGAAGTATGAATATTTCAGGACTTATAGCATAGCATGGAAAGACTAAAAAATGTAATAGCGCAATATGGCCGTTGGTCTCCACTTAACGATTACATTGAACGTATTGAAGCCTATAAAACAACTGATTTCAGCCTTGCCCTTGAAAACGCGAAAGCTCTCCTCGAGACAATCGGCAAGGAAATTTGCAATTGTAAAGGTATTGAACCCGAACAAACAATAACCATAAATAGTGTACTGAAAAAAGCATTTACTGCAATAGGGTATCAAAATGATGATGTGGTAACCCAGATTTCATCTGCCCTTGCAACAATTGGGCAGAAGATTGGAGAACTGCGTAATACAATAGGTCCCACTGCCCATGGGCGTCAACTTGAAGACCTTAAAACACGCAATGAAAAAGTCGATGGTTTTACCCAAAATTTTTTAATCGATGTGACTTCTATTATCGCTTGTTTTCTTATAAGCGCTTTTGAGACAGAACATCCCCGGGAGCATCCTCCACAAGAATCAAAAATACTATATGCAGAAAATGAAGAATTTAATGATTACTGGGATGAAACCTACGGAGAATTTACAATGGGTGAATATTCATATACTGTAAGTGAAATTTTATATAATGTTGATTATAGAGCTTATATTTCTGAACTGAAGACCTATACTGAAACTAAAGAGGAAGACCAATGTCCAAAATAACCGAATCGGCCATCGAAACTTTCGCCATTAAACTGCTCGAAAAGCAAGGTTTCGAATACGTTTATGGTCCAGACATTGCACCTGATGGTATTAAACCCGAACGTCAATCGTTTGAGGATGTGATTTTAATAGACCGTTTACAGCAAGCTGTGGGTCGCATAAATCCTCGTGTTCCCGCTGATGCGCGCGAGGATGCCATCAAACAGATTCTCCGCCTCAATTCGCCAGAGCTCATTGTCAACAACGAAAACTTCCATCGTATGCTTACCGAAGGCATAAATGTGAGCTACCAGAAGGATGGCCACAGCCGTGGCGACCTCGTGTGGCTGGTTGATTTCAACAATATTGATAACAACGAATTTCTGGTATTGAATCAGTTTACTGTTATCGAAAACAATATAAACAAGCGCCCCGACATTGTTTTATTTGTAAACGGTTTACCGATGGTTGTCATTGAGCTTAAAAATCCGGCAGACGAAACTGCTACACTTCATGCCGCTTTTCGGCAGATACAAACCTACAAAGAGGCTATACCGAGGTTGTTTGCATACAATGGTTTTATAGTTATTTCCGATGGACTTGAGGCAAAAGCCGGTACCATCTCGTCAAATATCAGCCGTTTTTCCGCCTGGAAAACCGCTGATGGCAAGGTAGAGGCATCGCCGCTTATAGGCCAACTCGAAACGCTCGTTAAAGGAATGCTTCAAAAATATACGCTGCTTGACCTGATACGCCATTTTATTGTGTTCGAAAAATCAAAAAAAGAAGATAAAAAAACCGGCCAGATTACCGTGGAAACTGTAAAGAAAATGGCAGCCTATCACCAGTACTATGCAGTAAATCGTGCTGTAGAATCAACACTGAGGGCGGCTGGATATATCCGCCCGGCTACTTCTACAATCTCATTGCCACGGAAAACCCTGGTGGCTGAGCCTGGCAAAGATAATATGGTTATGGAATCGCCCGAGAGTTATGGCTTACCGGCAACAACAACACAACCTATTGGCGACCGAAAAGGTGGAGTGGTATGGCACACGCAGGGGTCGGGCAAATCGCTCTCTATGGTGTTCTTTACAGGTAAGATTGTGCTTGTTATGGACAACCCCACCATCGTGGTTATCACCGACCGAAACGACCTCGACGACCAGCTTTTTGACACCTTTGCTGCATGTCGCCAGCTTTTGCGGCAGGAACCTGTGCAAGCCGAAAGCCGTGAGCATCTTAAAGAGTTGCTCAAAGTTGCTTCTGGTGGTATTGTTTTTACCACTATACATAAATTCATGCCCGAGGAGGGCAATGTCTATGAAACCCTTTCTGAAAGAAAAAATATTGTGGTGATCGCTGATGAGGCTCATCGTACTCAATACGGATTCAAAGCAAAGATTGTTGATGCAAAAGATGAAAACGGCAATGTTATTGGCAAAAAAACTGTATACGGTTTTGCCAAGTATATGCGCGATGCTCTTCCCAATGCAACATACCTCGGTTTTACTGGGACCCCAATTGAGAGAGATGATAAAAATACCCCGGCTGTTTTCGGGAATTATATCGACATATACGATATTGCCCAGGCGGTTGAAGATGGTGCAACTGTACGGATTTATTACGAAAGTCGTCTGGCAAAAATTGGCTTAAGCGAAGAAGGAAAAAAACTGGTTAGGGAGCTTGATGAAGAATTAAAAAAGGAAGATCTTTCGGAAACTCAAAAGGCAAAAGCCAAATGGACACAACTCGAAGCACTTGTTGGTAGTACCGACAGATTAAAACATCTGGCTAAGGATATTGTAACTCATTTTGAACAGCGGCAGGAAGTTTTTGAAGGTAAAGGCATGATTGTTACCATGTCACGTCGGATTGCAGCTGCTCTTTACGAGGAAATCGTCAAAATACGTCCTGGGTGGCATAGCGACGATCTGAAAAAAGGAGTCATAAAGGTGGTGATGACTTCAGCTTCGTCTGACGGACCTGAAATTGCCAAATATCATACTACCAAAGAAGAGCGCCGTATCCTTGCCGACCGAATGAAAAACCCCGATGACGAATTAAAATTAGTGATAGTCTGTGATATGTGGCTTACTGGATTTGATGTTCCTTGTCTGCATACCATGTACATTGACAAGCCTATGCAGGGACACAATCTCATGCAGGCAATTGCACGGGTCAATAGGGTATATAAAGATAAAACTGGCGGGCTGATTGTCGATTATCTGGGCATTGCTGCTGATCTGAAAAAGGCACTTTCGTTTTATTCAAGCTCTGGCGGCAGGGGTGATCCCGCTGTGGCTCAGGAGCAAGCTGTAGAGCTTATGCTCGAAAAACTTGAAGTTGGAAGACAAATGTTCCATGGATTTCCATATGAGGAATATTTTGAGGCAACCACAAGCAGGAAACTTTCAATTATTCTTAAAGCCGAAGAACATATTCTCAGTATCGAAGAAGGTAAAAAACGTTTCATTGACGAGGTAACAGCCCTGTCAAAAGCATTTTCCATTGCTGTTCCGCATGAACAAGCTATGGCAGTAAAAGATGAAGTTGCCTTCTTTCAGGCGGTTAAGGCAAGACTTGCCAAATTTGATAAAACCGGTACAGCCAAAACCGATGAGGAAATCGAAACAGCCATCAGACAGGTAATTGATAAAGCCCTTGTAACGGATAAGGTGATTGATGTTTTTGATGCAGCTGGTATTAAAAAACCGGATATATCAATTCTTTCAGAAGATTTTCTTCTGGAAGTCAAAAATATGGAACACAAAAACCTTGCAATAGAGGTACTTAAAAAACTCCTCAACGATGAAATAAAAGCAAGATTAAAGAAAAATCTTGTCCAGGGCAAAACCCTGATGGAAATGCTTGAGAATTCAATAAAAAAATACCATAACAAAATATTAACAGCTGCAGAAGTTATTGAGGAATTAATAAAACTCAGCAAAGAAATTAAAGCAATGGATAAAGAGCCAGAAGAGTTGGGACTTTCCGATTATGAATATGCTTTTTATACTGCAGTTGCAAACAATGAAAGTGCTCGTGAGTTAATGGGAAAAGAAAAACTTAGAGAATTAGCAGTAGTTCTTTACGAAAAAGTCCGCGAAAATGCATCTATTGATTGGACAATAAAGGAAAGTGTAAGGGCAAAATTGAAGGTCATTGTAAAACGTGTATTGCGTCAATATGGTTATCCGCCAGATATGCAAACCTTAGCAACCGAAACAGTGTTAAAGCAGGCAGAGTTAATAGCTGAGGAATTGACACATGGAGAATAAAAATCGTCTCTACCCTCTTGGTTCCGGCGAAAGATGAAGAGGGCTATAAAATGAATAAAAACGCCAAAGAAACACTCTACTCATCCCACAACACTAGCTATACGCCATTGAAGCGGCGCATAGACGCCAAACGTCTCAGGAGATAATTTCTGTCAAAATAATGCAAAAACAATGGCTTTTTATGATTTAAATGGTAATCAGTTAAACCTTCAACAATTCATTCAGAAATATGAGTCCTTCTATTTTTTAAACACGCCCAATGTGGGTCGTAGAATTACACGAAGAAATAAAACGAATCCCTATGTTGAAAACAGAATTGAAAACATTTTACAAAATGGATTAACTACCAATGATCTTGTTTTTGTAATCGCCTGGAAGATTGGGGCAATTGACCATCAAGCATCAAACAACCAGATTGTATATCGAAACAATTTTAACAATACCCTTATTTTTAATACTCGATTTTATACAATAAACGTGAACAAACTCGTGAATTATATTACCAATAATTTTGATATGTTAGTTCAAGCGGCAGACAATCCACATGATTTACTCAATTTATTATTAAATAATAGAGGACGAAATTCTTTTTTCGGATTGATATATTGTTTGACACTGATATATTTTTTCACAAGAGGAGATTGTCCCATTTATGATAAATATGCACACATATCATGTATAGCGTATCAAGAGAATATTCAACCAGGAAACAAAATTAATTACAGGCAAATTAATGATTGGGTAGGTTATAATAAATATATTATGAACATTAAGAAAATTTTTAGTACTCAAAAAATACCAAGAAGTATAGATAGAAGCCTATGGGTATACGGCCATTATTTTTAATAGCAGCAAATGATCCCACAACAGCCACTATACACTCTATACTGGGCCTAAGTTCTCGGACACAAAAATAGGTCAACGGATTATACGACTTACTAGAGATATATACTTTTTGCCCAATTATAGGGGGTTGTATGATGCGACGTTCCCGTTGATCCCTTCGGACTTTTCCTCGTGCGTTATGGCAGACGTCATATATATGTGTGGCAATGATGTAATGTTTATAGTAAACTGAGAGAGAAGGTATGAAAATAATATCAGTATGTGGATTGGTATGTGAAGATTGCAATTATTTTACTCATGATTGCCAAGGGTGCTATCTTGTTAAAGGCTCATTTTACTGGAGCCTATTCTTTGGATAGGCTCATTGTTCGTCTTATACCATGCAGATAGATACCCTCAATATATAAAGGAGCGACTTGCGGAGGTAATCCCCGGGTGATTATGGGGTAACTTAACATAACTACCTACCATTGTTTTCACAAACCATGGGAGGTTCCAATGAAAGAAGTAATTATTTTTTCTTCTTTGATTGCCCTTTTGATTGCCTCCTGTACGATTCTTGACCCTGACGATCCGGGAAATCTGGTCCCCAAAACCGTTGATGACGATCCAACTCTACCAAGTATAGAGATAAATGGGACCAGATTACATGCGGAGACCTTCGGCAATCCTTCGAATCCTGTTGTGATCTTCCTTCATGGGGGACCGGGTGGAGATTATAGATCGTTACTGAGGCTAAAGGATTTGCAGGACGAATATTTCCTCGTTTTTTGGGATCAAAGAGGTACGGGCCTTTCCCGAAGACACAATCCAAGAGATATATCCGTTGACCTGTATATTGCCGACTTAGATGCAATAATCAACAAATACAGGAGAACATATTCGGACAGAGTGAATTTGATTTCGCATTCCTGGGGTGGACAAGTAGTAACGTTCTATATCAATTCAAATCCTGAGGGGGCTCTCCAAAAGATAAATAAAGTTGTGCTATCAGATCCAGGCCCATTTACCGGAGCAAGGTTTGCTTCAATGCCAATACTTGCAGTGGATTTGAGCGCAGAATGGTTGAATGAGTTGCTTTGGAATAATGAGTTTATCTCAAGAGATTCCCACGAGCGGTACGACTACAGTTTTATGATTGCCGCAAAGGATGTAACGCCGAAATACCACTTCAGTAAAGTAGATCCCAGTCCAAAATGGAGAATTGGCGCGGTAGTAAATGCTACTTTTCTGGAATCCGGGAAGACCTCCCAAGGCAATTACTCGTGGAATTGGACCACAAATCTATCCCAGTTCACGAATAAAGTCCTCTTCATACGTAGCGGGCTCAATGAAGTGCATACACCCGAGTACTTTGCAGAACAAATGTCGGACTATCCGAATGCACAATTGGTAACTATTGAAGGGGTCGGACATGATATGCCGTGGGTAAAAGCAGAGGAATACCTAAGAGTCGTACGCGCATATTTCGCAGAATAGTAACCTATGAGGGCAGCATGAAAAAGCTGGCAAGTATCTTCTTAATTGTCTGTATTCATTCAGGATCTTTTGAAGCTCAGGAAATCATCGGGACGATGAAGCCAGGTGAACAATACGTATATTCAAATTTTAATTTCGATCCAACATTTGCAGTTACTTTCGGTTACGTAAGATGCTTCGAGCTGAAGATGATAGAAAGGAGTCTATGTATTTCGGGAGACCTCACATTTCCAATCTTCTTGATGGATTTCCAACACTATCGGATTTCCCTTGGAACGCGACTTCCACTATTTAATACGAGACGATGGAACATTGTAAATAGACTCAGAATCCTGAATAAAGGAACCAATAATGATATTTACCAGGGCAATCTTTTAAGTCTCGAAGAGGGATTCCTTCTTGGATACTTTTTAGACCAGTGGTATATGGCAGGGGAATTAGGTTATGAAAAATTCTTATTGATTCACATCAGGCATAGCAGTTGGTACCGGAAAAATGTATATGCGGGTGCAAAAGATGGCTGGTATAGTAGTACGGGTGGGAAATTCACGTTTGGTTTACAAGGTGGCTATACCTTTAATGATCTGATTGGGGTCGTTCTCCGGTTGGGTATATATAAAACAGAAGCTTTCAACGATCCGGTCGGAGTACCCTTCTTCGCAAATCTAGGAATAGTTTACCATCTTTGATTTTCGATGCAACGAGTACCCGTTTTACATTGAAATTATAACACAACCTAATGATAAAGAGGCCTGTTGACGCACCGCAGAAGACGCAAGTCTTGGGAAGAGTCTGCTCTTGTTCCCATGCTCGTATCGGATCATAATCGTGGTCACATAAGGAGGAGGCATGGGGACTCGTTCTATTTTTATCTAGTATACACGAATCAATCTTTTTATTACAATATATCGATATATTCCCCTATGCGTTCTATGCGCTACTAGAATCCTTCCGCTCCATAGAACCTGTAGAGGCTGTATTTCCCATGCCTATGTAAAGACGCGGGTTCTGAGGTACTTATGCGGAAGAAAAAGAAAGCAACCTTTCTCCAATTATTGAGATCCCTTTTTTCGAACTATTGTATCCTAAAGGTAAAGCCTTCCTTAAGCCTGTTCCTCCTTCGGTACATGCGGAAGTTTAAGGTAAGGAACCTGGGTGGGAACCTGATCCTCCATTCTCATTTGCCTCCGCTGAATAGTAACGCGTATACGCGGTTCGTAAAGGAACATTTAGTGGGTAGGACGGATGGGCCTTCCCACGCTCAGATCGGGTTGACCAACGCTTGTCCGCAGAATTGCCAGTACTGCTATAACAAAAATCGCCGGGGAACCCTGATGGATACGGAAACGATCATCCGGTTGATTCAAGATCTGAAGCAGATGGGAGCGGTCTGGCTTGGGTTTACCGGAGGGGAGCCTCTCCTGAATAAAGATCTCGTTCGGATCACGGAAAGTGCGGGTAATGATGTGGCACTGAAACTGTTCACTACTGGCTGCACCCTCACGCGGGAACTGGCAAAGGATTTGCAAAAGGCGGGATTACAGTACGTGAGTATCAGTCTAGATCACTGGGAAGAGAAAACCCACGATGAGTCGCGGGGGTTCCCCGGTGCTTTTCAGACAGCCTTAAGGGCCATCGGTCTATTCAAAGAAACGACGGAACTACATGTGAGCGTGTCTTCGGTATTATCCCGGGAGATGATCCATAACGGGCAGGTGGAGGAGTTCCTCCAATTCCTCATCGATCTAGATGTCCATGAAGCCTGGTTGAGTGAAACCAAACCTTCCATCGGCGCGTACTGGAACACTCACGTACTGATTACCGAAGGGGACCGGAAATACTTATATGACCTACAGGATAGGTACAATCGTGAAAACAAAATTACGGTAAACTACCTCGGTCACTTCGAAGGGAAGGAGAACTTTGGATGCAATGCGGGGCATAAAATGGTGTATGTCGATGCCTTCGGAGAGATGAGTCCCTGCGTGTTTACTCCCATGACGTTCGGCAACGTGCAGGAAGCACCGGTGAGGGTTCTGTTTTCCCGGATGAAACAACTATTTCCATCAGAGGAGAGCTGCTTCATCCATAAGAACTATCCACTGTTCCAGAAGTACATGCATGGGGCATCCATCGTAACACAGGAAGACTCTTATGCCATGATGCGGGAAGTTCGGTTCGGTCCGTTAGCCCGGTTCTCCCAGTTGTATTACGGCTGAAGGGTAAAAGGAATGGAAATGAAAGCGTATCGAATCGTCGGGATGAGTATGGCGATCCTTTTCGTTCTAGTAGGAGCTTTGTTTCTCTTGTTCCCCAACGCTGTCCTAGAGTTTTTCAATTCCCTATCTGCTGTTGTGGGGATGGAGTGTGCTCCTGTTGCAGGGGTTTCCTTCTACCTTATCCTCGCTACCGGCTACATGTACCTAGTCGCCTTACTCGCGTTCAGGATGTACCAGTTTCCGGATAATCCCTTCTTCCCCTTGCTGTTGAGCCATGCCAAGTTAGCTAGTGCAACGGTATCCCTTGGTTTTTTCATTCTAAGTAAGCCGTATCTGATCTACCTCGCAAATGGGATCGTGGACGGTTCGATTGGGTTTTTCGCGCTTTATCTATATAAAAGATTGCGAAAAAAACATCCATGAATCTCTTATTGCACCTAGCGCAGCTATATCTCCCCTCCTTTATCCGAAAGAAAAAGCTAAAGGAACTTTTCGAACTCACCGCAGAAGCTTTTCAGAGCGAACCTCCTTCGATTCGTGGACTCAAGTTTGAGGAGAGTCTTATAAGGTATGCCCGCTTCAGTGCGGAGAAAGCGGAAGAAGCCCTGAAACAGCCGGAAGGGATTATACCGCTAAAAGCAAGGCTCTACCAAAACGCTTTCCGGATGGGTGAAACTCTGCGCAAGAGTCTAGGGATCAGAACGCGATCGGATGTAATCCTGGCAAGCGGGATCCTATACAGGATCCTTAAAATCGAGTGCACGGTAGACCTGTCTGGGGAAGTTACAATCAAGAGATGTTTTTTCAGCCGGTACTATACACCGCAGGTATGCGAAATACTCTCTTCCCTGGACGAGGGGGTACTAGCGGGCCTCTCGGGAGGAGGCAAGCTAATATTTCGGGATCGAATTACCGAAGGGAAGCCTTGCTGCAGAGCAACGTTGGCCATGCGGGGTGAATCAGGAGGCGGTGTGTAAAATGTTCGAAGAGGGCAGAAAGATGAGAAAAGCACTGGTAGTGGGGAGTGGAGCAGGAGGAGCTACGGTTGCCCGGGAACTGCAGGGAACTTTCGATGTCACCATCCTGGAAGCAGGTAAACCCTTTCGGCCCTTTCCCTTCTCTTTGGACCTCCTCGAGCAGGTTCGGAAATCAGGATTGTTCTTTGACGAGCGGGAAATCCAGTGGGTATTCCCAGCGATGAAGATCAGAAAGACCTCCGAAAAGATGGTTCTGGTGAATGGAATCGGCACCGGAGGCACGACTCCCCTCTCGACCGGAAATGCGATCCGTCTCGATGGAGATCTGAAAGGATTGGGCATTGATCTTGATCGGGAATTCGAACAACTTGCCCAGGAGATCCCCATCTCTACCGACCATCAATCATGTTGGAATCCCACGACACGGAACCTGTTCGAAATTTGTCAAAGCCTCGGTTTTCATCCGCAACCTACTCCGAAAATGGGCAATTATGGTCAGTGCACCCATTGCGGCCGGTGCGTGTTCGGGTGTCCGTTTGGGGTAAAATGGGATAGTCGTCAGTTCCTAAAGGAGGCTGTCTCGAAGGGAGCTCAGCTCGTTACGGGTTGCAGGGTGGATAGTGTCGTGATAGAAGAGGGAATGGCCAAGGGAATCCGAGTGGCCAATAGACTCTCTTCCCGATTCATACCTGCCGATGTAATCATTCTAGCCGCCGGAGGATTGGGGACTCCCGAGATCTTAAAGCGTTCGGGAATTCCCTGTTCGTCCTGCTTGTTCGTGGACCCTGTTCTGTGCGTGGCTTCCGAACGGAAGGAAGCTTTCCAGAATACCGAGGTGGCCATGCCCTTTTTCTTCCAGAGGGACCGGTACATGGTTTCCCCTTATTTTGATTACTTAAGCTTTTTCTTCGACAGAAAGTGGCGTAAACCTGCAACTGGGATTGTGAGCTGGATGATCAAACTATCCGATAGTAACGAAGGTAGTATGTACGGCGGGAAGGTGCATAAGAAACTTACCGATTCAGATCGAAGGTACTTGCAGGAAGGGGTTGAAATCTGCCGTGAACTTTTTAGTAAGATGGGGATCCGGAAGGAAGAGGTCTTCTTGGGAACTCTCAATGCCGGGCATCCGGGTGGCATGCTTCCCCTTTCGGAACATGAGGCTTCCTCCCTGCATCCTCCTGCTTTGCCTGAAAATGTGTATGTTGCCGATGCAACTCTCCTGCCCAAGTCGCCAGGAGGCCCGCCGATTCTTACTATCATGGCTTTGGCGATGAAGATAAGTAGTCGGATCAAACAATATGGTATACCCTGCTCATAAGGTATTCGTATGCAACTGGAAGACTTAGGCTACAACGATACGCTGAAACAGTTCTGGACCGAGCACGATTTCACAGGCTTCGAACCCGGTAGGATTGTGGAGGAACACAAGGAACAGTACATCGTATGGACAGCCGGGGGCGAGTACGAAGCGGAGATCACCGGCACCCTGCGATTTACAGCCGAAAGCCGGGAGGAATTTCCTGCCGTGGGGGACTGGGTGGCTGTATCCGTGTACGAGGGCGGGCTAGCCATCATCTACCGGATCCTTCCAAGGTTTTCTATCATTAAAAGAAAAGCAGTCGGGAAGTTCGGTGAAACCCAGGTCATTGCGGCCAATATCGATTCCGCCTTCCTGATCCAGGCCGCGGACAGGGACTTCAACCTGAACAGGCTGGAACGGTACCTCACCATCTGTCATGCTTCCAGGGTGAATCCCATCGTCGTTCTCAGTAAGATCGATCTGATCGATTCAAATGAACTCGCAGAACTGTCGGAGAGAATCCAACACCGGATTGGCGATATCCCCCTCCTTACCCTTAGCACGGTTACCCAAACTGGTTTGACTACCCTGCAAAACATGATTGAGCGGGGGAAGACCTACTGCTTATTGGGCTCCTCCGGGGTAGGGAAATCGACCCTATTGAATGCTCTTGCGGGAAGAACCATCATGAGGACTGATTCGATCAGCGAAAGGACGAAGAAAGGCCGACATGTGACGAGTCACCGGTCGCTAGTGGTACTGCCGAACGGGGGGATCCTGATCGACAATCCCGGGATGCGGGAAGTGGGTATCGCGGATTCGGCAGAAGGATTGGAAGTTACCTTCGATCAGATAGCCCGCCTTTCAGGGAATTGCAGATTTAAAGATTGCACCCACACGAACGAAACGGGTTGCGCCGTTCTAGAGGCGTTACAGAAGGGCGAGATAGACGAAGATGCCTACAGGAATTACCTCAAACTGAAGAAAGAAGAAGCGTATTTCAAATCCAGTCTAGCGGAACGACGAAAGAAAGACAGGGCTTTCGGAAAAATGGTGAAGAATTACAAGAAGCAAAACCTGTAAATAACTGTTTCATTTCTCAAAATTTTTTTCTGTTTTTGAAGCAACCCATCCTTCTCCTCTGTATATGAGGATAGAGATACTCTTCATTGGGGTACAGCTGTTTGTTCTGGAGGAGGAGATGGTAGTTCGAGGGTTGTGGTACATCCTAGGGGCGCTCCTGTTCTGGGGGTTGGTACCTATCCAGAGTTGGGATGGGTTGGCGGGTAGTGCTGAGTCTCGCCTGGGAACTGGTGCGTATGGTTCGACGCCGTGGCAAGCAGTGGGAAGGATGGGTAGGCAGGAGTTCTTAGTGTTCATGACGGCAGTCGAACGGTCTGGGGATCCCTCTTTATGGGGGCAATTCCTGGAAAACGGCTTGCCTAGGACACCAGAGTGGGAGCGAAAAGCGTTACTCGCGGAGTATGAACAACGGTTGAGCCGCTGGATCCAACAGGAATGGGAACGCAACGCGCCAAAGGCTCCCCTAGAGGATCTGGTGCGGGCACTGGACAAGGCAAATCATACGTACGTGCTAAGGACGAATGAGGCGGGAGACATTCTGTTCGATGACAAAGGGGATCCATTATTCAAAGGAATGGATGGATTTGAGTCGGATGAAGCAGCCTGGAAACGCCAGCTAGAAACGAAACGAGTAGCCCTTGTCTCGGAGTGGGAACATCAGGCCCATACAGAATGCCAAGAACTCCTCTCTTCCTTCTCTCCTTCCCTGAAGGGTTTTGCGGAAAATCGCCTTTCGATTTGTCTGGATGAGTATAGAAAGGGAGTGGAACGGGAGTTCGATCGACTGATTCAGCAGAGTTCGACCCGGTTTCTCCAAGCCAGGCTCAAGGACAATTTTTCACTTCGAAGGAAAAGTGAGGGATCAACCGCAGAGGCCGTGGCATGGTCCCTCATCACAAAGACAGAGGAAGACCTACGAACAGTAACTGAGCGACTCCTTGGCGAGTTGCCTAAGGTAGGGGAAGGATCGATCGAGGTTCATCTGGATCCTTCCCACTGGCAGGAGGAGTTCAAACGAGAGTTTGAACAGGGTATGGCTACCTGGAAACGAGCGGAAGAGAAATTTTTCCAGGAACGTCTCCTTTGGGAAGAAAAAGCTCAGAACAGTTACCTAGAATCAGAGAGAGCTTGGGATAGGGCATTCGAGGAGTTTGGAAAGAGGCGAGAAATCTGGCTAGGGGAGATGCGTATCCTATTGGAAACGGGGAGACAGGCGTGGCAGGAGCAACAGGATACTTTTCTAGAGGAGTATAAACGAGTGATGGAACTGTCGGCAGCTTCTGCCTCTAGTGAAGCAAGCAAGTTTCAGCAGGAAGTAGAGAGTCGGCTATCCATATATAGGAAGAGTCTCGAACTGGTGGAGATGGCAGAGGAGAATGGTAGCCTTATCCAGGGTGAGTTGGACCGGTTGTCCGATCGTGTGGGAAGTTTGAACAATGAAATCGCTCTATTCCAGTCTGAAGTCTCTTTGAAAGAGTCGAAGATCGAATCCATCCTATTGGATCCGCCTACTAAGTTTCGTTCCTATAAGGATTCGGAGTCGGGGGATTATACGATTTTAGAATATGATTGGGACAAACGAAGATGGTATGGAGATTTTATCGAGTTCCTGGAACGTTCGGGGTATGAACTGGTTTGGTTTACCGCTAGTGATGGGTCGGATAGCGTATTCTATGAGCCCGGAGTGAAAGGGGGTATCCCCTGGGCTGCCGTACGCTTGTTCAATGAAGGGGTTCATCCGGAAGAGTTGTCTTCCCTACGAGCAGAGGTCCTGGTAATACAGGATCGAGAACTGAACCCAAGGATCGCTACTCGGGATGAAATCCTATACCAGAAGATTCCCTCTTTACAGGAGGATCTATCCTATTGGATAGGTCCGGGAGGAGTTCGAGATCGATTCGAAACTTCGAGGATGGAAGCTCTTCGAGCCCTCTATGACCTTGTTTCAGAAGCTTCCCGGTATGGATCCGAACAATTGGGAGGATCTCCCCTAGACCGGGAGATCACTCGAGTTCGGCAGATAATGAGTTTAGAGGAGGAGCAACTTGCCATAGCTCAGGATGTGCTTACCTATGCGCGGGACTCTAGCTCGAACCGGCCTACTGAGGCAGAAACAGCGGGGGCGTTGGCCCAGGCCCAGGCAGAGTTTTCCAGAGCGGAGGAAGAGTACCGGAATCTGTTGAGCCAGCTGGAAATGCATCTATCTACTACCATCATGATGGCCCAAAGGGATTTGTCCCTTGCAAAGGAGGAAATGACAAGGGCGATAAGTGTTCTGGAAGATGCCCGAAAAACCTACGAGGAAGCTCTGTCGGTGTATCGTTCGGGAAGCACCGCTCTGCTTACTACTATGATAGACGAGTATGGCCGGAAGATTTCCACCTACTATGGAGAGGGAGAAGGGAGCAGGAAAGTCGCATGGGAACGGTATATAGAAGGAATGGAATACATCCATCGGCAAGAAGCGTCCCAGCAAGCAGCCCAGATCGTCCGGGATCTGGAAGGAGAGGGTGATTTCGATGAATTCCCCGACCTGCCTGTTCTTAGGCAGCGAGTGGAAGTTCTTCGAAACCTTTGTATTCCCTGGGATAGTGAGGGAGAGAAGGATAGCGGAGTAGATCCATCGGCTTTTGCCCTCCAGTTAACGATGGCAGGGGTATCGAAAGAAAAGGTAGAGGTTTTGAGGGAACTGTACCGCTTAGGGCTTGAAGGGAATTCTCTTGCTAAGTGGAAAGCAGAAGCGGTGTTGGAAGGGATCAAACAGGAGGCTTCGGTAACGCTATTCCAATGCGAACAGATCCGGCAGTTCCTGCTTTCGGATACCCTGAGTGCGGAGGAGGGAGCCGTATACCTACAAAATCTAAAAGAAAAAGAAGTGAATGCGGAAACTTCCTACTGGGTATCCCGGTTAAGGAAGGAGCGGGAAGCCCTATCCTTTCTCTTAGATGCGGATCCCAACGCAAGCTGGGAAGGACAGGAACTATCTTTTTTAATTCGCTCCTATGGGGGATCCTCCTATCAAGGAGATAGGAATAGGCTTCAGGAACTGGAACGGATACTGGAGCTCATAAAGGAACAGGGGCATTTGGATGTGGAAGTCTTGAAAGAGGTGGGAAGCCGATCTCCTTTTTCCTGGGAGCAAGAAGAGGCCGATGGGACGGGGACTGAGGGAGAAGGAAGTGTCGAAGGTGCGAGCCTTACTGGAATAGACCTGGTGGAATTGTTCTGTGGAAGGGAATGGCTTAGTTGGGAAGAGGCTAGGGTTCAATCCGAGGTGGCTCGAGGGTATGCTCTCCTGTCTAGGGCCCTGGGAGAATACGAACGAAAGGATTTGTCCGAAAGAATCGGAGAAACGATCAAGGGGGCTAACCTCGCTTCAAGGGATGGATTTGTAAATTTCCTTACCTCCCTCCCGAATCCCGATCGCTTACCTACCTATCTAAATGAAGCTCTTTCACGAGTCGTTGCCCTGACGCTTTTTTCCCGTGGACAGAATCCTCTCGAGCTTTCTCAAGGAATTGTGGATTTGCTCAATGAAAGCGGGACCCTGGATGGACCTGTTGCGTATTACCTCGAGGGTATGAAAGAAGCGGCCAAGATTCTTCATGTAGAAGGAGCATTGAGCGGTGGATACTCGTCTCCCATTTCTATTACTGGGGATTTATCAGCGTACCAGAACATTCTTCAAGTAGCCCTTGGGGTACACGCCCCAGAACGACCGATCCTGGCCGTAACGATGGAAGAAGCCCGTTCGAGAAGAGATGCGGTGTTGGGAGGAGAACGGGAGATTCTGAAATGGGTGGAGGCAAAGGCACGGCTTACGGAAGAGATTAAGATCCTTCAGGAAGGAAAGGATCTATACAAGGCTCAGGTGCTGGATCAGCGGCAGGAGGAACTGGATCAAGCCACTCGGTTGGCAGGAGAAGGCAAGCAGAAGTATGCAGAAGCATTGAGGAAGTTCTCGGAAGCTTCGAAAGAGTATGACGCTCTTCTGTCCAAGGCAAACGATGGAAAGGCAAGATACCTGGAAGCCCGGTATGAGAAGGATAGAGCGGAAGCGATTTACCACTACGCTTCCATGGGGTATGCACTTACTGGTTTCACTCCCGAAGAGCTTTTAGCAGAGAGAACAAGAAAAGTGGAAGAGCTCCAGTGGGTGTTGAATAGGTTGAATGACCTGAAAGCCCAAGGGCAGGATCCCTTTCCGGAAAGGATGGATCCTACCTATGGGGCCGCCATGCTACAGGAACGAACCTGGATGGAGTGCACCCAGTATCTCGCGAAAGCAGAGGAAACTATACAGAAAGCCTCTGCCTCTCTGCAGAGAGAAATACTTCAAGTAGTGTCCAGCATGGAGTATCAAATCCGCAAAATGTTCGAATTTCGGCAGTACCGGGAATCCAGCGAGGGGGAAGGCCTTTCTTTCATTATGGATCCTCTCTATGCAGCATCACACCCCTTAATTGATTTACGAACGGAAGATGAAGTTCTCTTCGCCCAGAGGGTAAGAGAGTATTTCGATGGCGAAGCGGTAGAAGTATCAAAACGACTCTCCGCCGATGCTGTGCATTGGATGAAAGGTCTATTAGCACAGGGAGATGCCAAGGAATTGCTTCGGCAGTTCGGTCTTGCCTATTACTTCGATACGATCATTCAGGGGGACCTGCGGATCGAGGGGGCGCCTTCCCTTGTTTCGAGCTTGTTACAGGATCCTAGCTGGAACAAGCTGTTGGAAGATTACGTGGATCTCGGCCCAGTTTCTATTCCCATCTATGAGTACTCTGGAGATGATGCCGTGATCGTGGGGTATGAAACCTACTACCCGGAGTATCTCTGGACTGTAGAGGATTATCTGGCATCGAAAACAGGAGATCTTTATCAGGGTATCCGGGCGAATGGGGAACTCTGGCAGTTGTACTCTTTCTTCAAGATGATGGTGGCTACCAACAATCTGAAAATAGGAGTTGCCTACCTGGGTAAGGATCTAGGGGATGTGGTGTTTCCCCATGTAGACGCTTTGGCGGAAAAGAAACAGAAGAGTTACTTGAAATGGTGGAGGTTCTGGACCCATGCGGAAGGACGAAGGATCCGAGCTATGCGGCAGGATATTACTCAAGTGCACGATACAGGGGAAGGGGAGCGGGAAGATTTGTCGCAGAGGATGGAAGGGATCGTGAATTTAGAAACGGAGCGGTCTTCCCGACAGACGGCGTTGAACCACCTGACCTCCCTTGGGCAAGAGTTTACCCTAGATCAGTTCCTCTCCCTATTGGAAGAAAAGACGAGTTCTCCTGTGGATCCTACGTTAATTCGAACGATTCGAGAGATGTTCCAAACAATGGATGTTGGAAAGAAACAGGATTCCCTTTCTTTCTTAGAAGCTGTACAGCAGGGGATTCTATCCCGGACTCAGTACAGTGAAAAAGTAGCCCAGGAACGGGCAATCCAAGTATCCAACGAAAGGAATGAACTCTACGATCGGTACCGGACTCTTTTAGAACAGGTACGGTCTGGGAGGATCACCGGATCAAAGGCAAGGGAAGAACTGGAGAACCTTATGGATTCCCTGTATCGGAATCCACCCTTCAGTTGGGATGATCACTATTCCTTGAGCCTCGAGTTGGTGGAAACCCTCGAGGCCTCGACCCGCTCGGGTTGGACCATCAAATTGGATGGATTGGCAGAGCGGGCTTTGGCTATGTTCCGGGGACGGATGGAAACAATCCAGGAACAGGCACGGCTTGAAGCTCAAGGAGAACTTTCCCTTCTTAAAGAAAAACAGCAACAGTGGGAAACCCAGATGGAAACCCTTTTCCATACTGGAATGGTCCAGTGGAAAGAACAGGCGGCAAGACTCTATGGGATGCGAAAGAGGTGGCAGGACGAGTATGCTGCGGACTTCGAGGAGCGAAAAGGTCTTTGGGAGGGAAAGTATGCTCTCCTCGTACAGAACCGGCAGGAATGGGTTCAGATGCTATGTAGGGAGGCGGTTACTGCGGCTAGTGAAGGTATGGGTAAGCAGTATGGAATAGAACGAGATCGCCTTCTGTCCGAACTCGATCAAGTTCGGATTCCTGACCTATCATTCGAAACGTACGGTACCCCTCAGGAAACCTTGCGAAGGATCGTGCAAGATGCCTTTTGCGGACAGGGTATGGATGCAGTATTGACGCAAGCGGGTTGGATCACAAGTCGAATTGGTAAAGAGAAACCTATTCTAACAGCGTTTCTACCGAGGTTGCGGGACACATCAGAGGCTTTGAAGCAGGCCGAAAGGTTTGCCGAGGGGATTGGAGACGAGATCTATCGGAAAGCAAGCCTAGTGGCAGCATTGAACATGGGAAAAATCGTGGAAGATGCGCAGTCTGATGTGAAGGAAAAGATCCTAGAAGCCAACCAGAGTGTGGAAAGGAACGTTACGGACACATTACGTGGCGCAGGGTACAAGCGGGATGGGAAGCTCTTTGTCCGGCGGGCTGTGATCGATGAAACCTTACTAGGAGGCATCGAACGGGAAAAGCAGGAAATCGAGGGGTACCGCTATTTTCAAGCTCCGTTATTTCAACCAGGGGTCGATTTAAGTCGGGGATCACTGGAAGGAAGGAATGGGGATTACATCCAGGCCATGGTGATGATGGCGCAGCGTGAACTATCCAGGTACCTGGAACTGGTCTTTGGACGAAAACAGGATGCAAACTGGAGCTGGGAGGGGGTAGAGAACCTAAAAGACCTATTCTTGGTGGCGGAGAAAGAGTACCAGAACTCTATAGGGTATGGACGAAGGGGTTCGGATGGGACTTTACTCAACCAGTCGGATGGTCTTTTCCACTGGCATGTAGGGTACGTACCTCTAATGGATCCAGGAAACCCTGAAGTAGTGAAAGAGGATGGGTATGGGGAAATGGGCCGGATCTTTACCCTCTTTTTCCGTAACCAGGCCCGGCAACAGCGGGGACTATCCAGTTTTGATGTGGCTTGGTACAACCGCAAACTCTGGGACGATGATCGGGACAACGATGGGAAGAGCGATGGGTTCTTCGCATCTCCCACCATTCGGAGCTTAACGAATGTTGCTGTTTCCATCGCTTCTACGGCACTGATGAGTCCCTGGGCATCTACTGCATTCAATCTGATGGATGATGCCTTGTTTACAGCTATGGATGTGGGGAATGGAAGTATCCGTTGGAGCCAAGGGATGCAGAACCTGGCCAAACAGGCTGGTTTCAGTACTCTGACTACGGGAGTCGGCTTGGCGGGTTCGTATCTGGATCGGACTCTGGATTTTGGTAAGGGAGTAGAAGGGGCCCTTCTAGAAGTAGGAACGGATCTGGGGATTGCTGCGATGAAAACGACTGCTCTCACGTTTGGAACGGGAGCCCTCGAATCTCTATCGGAAGGAAAGAGAGGAATCCATCTCGATTGGAACGATGTAGGAAGCACCCTAGGAAGCGAACTGGTCCGTACTGGAGTCCAGAGTGGACTTCAGACAACCCTTCGAGGGTACGTGGGGCAAACGCTAGCCAATGGGACTTCTTTGAACACACTGGTTGGAAACTTATCTACCAACGCAGTGGATTATACCTTAACGGGTACTACCCAGTTCAACCTCATCAATGCTCGAATGTTCGGAGAGGATGTTTCCGGAGGTCTCCTTGAGTTTACCCTGGGTGGTAAGGGAGGAATCCGTTTCAGTATCGGTCAAGGGGGAACCGATATCAGCCTTGGCACTTTGGCCCAGAGTCTCAAAGGAGTGGATGCCTACTACCAGAATTACAGGATGGTGAAAGATGGGATTCGAGATGACCTTGCTACTGCCATTCGGGTTCTCTACTCAAACGGTCAGGATGAAGGGCGCCGGTTGTATGAAGAGATCTTGAGCGGAAAGAGCAGGATTGTGCAGGAACGGAATGCGGACTATGAAGCCCGTACCGATTGGGATGCAGAGAACCAGATGCGGGTTGTGCGGGTCAATTCCCAGGGAGTCTATGCGAAGGGTGGAAAGAATTCGGACCTGGAACTTGGGGTTGTGTTGAGCCATGAATCCTTTCGGAATGGCAGGGAGGATGGGGAGGAACTCCAGAAGTACGAAACCGAACGAGCTGTTAGAGGTCACATGGCAGTAGCTACCCAGGTGGCGCTAGCATACGGAACGGACGTGCTGAGTGAGAAGTTGAGACGAGAGGTGGACCTTTTCAAGGCGACTCTCGCCTCGGGATCCCTGGATGCCCTTAAGACCTACATTTCTAACGGGTATGAGAGCAGCAAGGATTACTGGAAGCTCCTCCGAGATGGGACGCTGATCAACGATGGAAAGGGGCGTCTCTTGATGGAAATCCTGAACGATGATGGCAAGTGGGGATGGCAACTGGTAGAAGGGAGTGATCAAGAACATAGCGTGGCAGCGGCTTTAGTACACTATCTAGGGAAGGAACGGGCCCTGTCACTTCTCGGGAATGACCCCTCTAACATCGATCTGTACGATTCCCAAACCTTAAGAGATGTTCTCAAAGCGAGTGATCAGGAAATCCAGATGATGCAGAGGAATCCCTTATACGCGATGAATCGACTCAAAGGAATCGGTGCCGAGGAGTTCGAGAAGTTGGTGGGTGAGGCGCTGATGAAAAGAGCGGGAATTCGATGGGATGCCGTGAAGGGAATCTGGGCAGGGGAGGGTGCAGGTATTCGTATCACAGATGTTGTCCTGCCTGGAAATGTGGCCATCCGATCCCTAGGGGGGAAAGAGTATGAACGTTTCAGCATCACCTCCGAGATCGTCCGGCAGGAGGGGGCGTATGCAGTGTGGATGGATGGGAAGACTGGAAACGTGGGATCTGGTAATACTAGTATCCTCATCCAGAAATGGAACCTGGATTCGGGCAAGGTGGTGCAAACGTATAGAGCAGAGGGAGCCTGGAACTCGGTAGACAATAGCTATGGGCAGCGGGATCGAAACGGTAACCCCATTGGAGTGAATCAACCGTACCAGTTCGTCGGGGGCCCTTTAGTCCAGGGTAACACTTTGGCAGCGGGGGCGTTGAATCTCCGATGGGCCCAGAATGATAGCCGAAACTTCAAAGAAGTCCTCATCATGTCCGACACAAAGACCATCTCGGGGGAACGGATCCTGTCCAGTGGGTTTGGGGAGGATCACCCGGCTGAGGGAAAATGGTTGGTCCACTACACGGGGTATGGAACGAGTGATGGCTGTATCGTGTCCGTGGGAGAGGAAAGCATGAAAAAGTTGATGACTGCTCTCAAGTCTATGGGAGCTACCCGGGGGTACGTGATTTCTTCCCGATTGGAGGATCGTAACCGATTCGTTCAAGGCCCGGGGTACAAGAAAGGCAACTGGTAAACCATTTGGTACATAGTTAGAAGGAGGTAAGTGCATGAAACAGGAGGGGTTGAAATGGATCTTGGGGGCAATGATCCTTGGCATAGTAGGGTGTAGCACCATGGGATCTTCTGGGGGAAAGGGAGCATTCAAACCGCAACAACTTAATGAGGAAGAACAGAGACGAGTTTCCTACTATGGAGAACTAAAGAATGGTCTCTTAGTGGATGAACTCTGGACGGCTCAGCAAAATGAGCAGACCTTACGGTTCTCCAACGAGCGGAGGAGCTATGAGGGCGTTCTTCTCCTTCGGTATCTAGGCCTACGGGGAGTTCTGAATGAAGATGAGTCGGAACAATTCATCCGGGCGGTATTCGACCGGATTCCAACGGATAACCCTAATGGTGAACCTATTCGGAACATTGTGATTCCTAAATGGTTTAAGGGGGGATCTCCCCTAATCCTTCAAATTGCTACCACCATCATTAAGGATAAGGCAAAGAGGGAATATCCGGCCATCGTGGTCCTATTGAATGCGAATGGGGCTGTGATCGATCAGTTTGGCTACAAGGTGGCCCAAGAGTTGAATCCAACGTATCAGTGCCCTCGCTTTGCAAGCAGGAATGGGAAAAGGTATTTGGAAGCGGATGGGACGTACGTGTTCATCGTGCAGGGGAATATGCTAGTGTCTTCCTCTACCCTCATGAGTGGGGATCTTCCCCCGCTAGATTCGGCCAAGACTCCTCGAGCAAAGCTCAATCTCTCAGATTCCTACCTGCGGGACGAGAACCCAAAGAATGATTCGATCGTCTTTCCCGTGTTGAAAGCTATGTATGAGGACGAAAAATCTGAGCCATTGGATCGACTCCATGCGGGGTTGCAACTTTTCCTCTACTATCTGTATCAACAGAACGACGATGAAGCGGAAGTGATAGCGAAACAACTGCAGGCCTCCCCTCTATTGGGGAATTCAGGGGTAGCTAGAATGGAAATCTCTTCCATCATTCGGGAGGATCTTCCCTTCATCTTAAAGATGAATAGGAGGTTCTACAGATGAACCAGTTGAGTTGTCTTCGATCGGGGCCTGTTCTATTCCTAGGGATCGCGATTCTTTTCGCCATACCATTTGAACTCAAAGGCGACGATTCCAAGGATCATAACTATAGAGCAAAGTACCTGGACCTTCTGAAAAATCAACAGTACGACGAATTATTCACCTTATTAGGCCAGTGGGAAAAGGCAGAGCCAACCAACCCTGAACTCTACATCGCGTACTTCAACTATCATTTCAATAGGGGAAGGCGTTCCGTACAGACGATAGGGCAGGCCCCGAATGGGCAATATCTCCTATACACGAAGCGGGAGTACGATCCAGAACATGCGAAGGCTGCTTTAGCTTGTATTGATAAGGGGCTATCCCTAGCGCCAAACCGGTTGGATATCCATTTTGGGAAGGTAAGGCTTCTGGCCGAACTAGGCGATATCAAGGCCCAGCGGGATGCGATCGTGGCCGTGTTAACGCAGTCCACACAAAATGGAAACCGGTGGATGTGGACGTCCGGTGTTCCCTTGACAGAGGGAGAGGCCAGCATGTTCGCGGGTATCGAAGAATACTTAGGGGAATGGTTCGAGCGGTTTACTGAAACGGGGTCGTACCTGAAAGAGGTAGCGGAGTTAGAAACTTCCCTCTATCCGAAGAATCCCTGGGGATGGAATATTCTGGCAGGCTACTACCGCGAGGTTGGAGACTTTCCAAATGCCCTCGCTTGTCTTCTGAAAGCAGAAGTCCTCGACCCACAGGATGGAGTGGTAGTGGCTAATATTGGGCAGTGTTATGTCATGTTGAAGGAGCATGAAAAAGCCATCGAATATTTCAGGAAACTGGAAACTCATCCAGTCCTGCAGTTGAGGCAGTATGCAGCAGAATGGATCCAAAAGCTCAAGTAGAAATAACGGACCGTTGCCCCCTATATCACACCGTAAGGGGAGGGCCATGCGGCTAACTTCGAAGGGCTACTAAAAAATGGGAGCGAAGGAACCGTGAACGAAATCCCTATGTGTAGGCGTAGTTAGTCGATAGGATTGTGTAATTTCGGCTTTTTATTCCTGGGCCATGGCGTAAGGGTTACAACACCTTCTCCACCAGGGCCCGGAGTTTCAGTAAATCGGAAGCGAAAAGCCGGATCCCTTCGGATAGTTTCTCGGTGGCCGTCGCATCTTCAAAAAAGAACCATCGGAACGACTTCTCATCCGTTGGGATGCGCTGAACCTGGGAAGCCGATGCGATTTCAGGGGTTAGCTTTACCTGGAGAACCCCTTCTTTCTGGGATAACTCTTCCAGGAGGTTAGGGCTGATAGTTAAAAGATCACAACCAGCCAATTCCAAAATCTCCCCAATGTTTCTGAAACTTGCCCCCATGATCTCGGTTGGATATCCGAACTTCTTGAAGTAATGGTAGATGTTCCGGACGGATTCTACGCCCGGATCCTTTTCGGGTGGAATGGCATCCACATTCCACGCTTTCTTGTACCAGTCATGGATACGGCCCACAAAGGGAGAGATGAGAGTAACGTTTGCTTCCGCACATGCTGCGGCCTGAACGAGGCTGAACAGGAGGGTCATGTTACAGTGGATCCCCTCCTTTTCCAGGACCCTCGCTGCCTCGATCCCCTCCCAGGTAGAGGCGATCTTAATGAGGATTCGTTCCCGATCGATTCCCCGCTCACTGTACAGGCGAATCAACTTTCGGGCTCGTTCAATGGTACCTTCGGTATTGAAGGAAAGGCGAGCGTCTACCTCTGTGCTGACCCGGCCAGGGATGATCTTGAGGATCTCCTCGCCAAAACTTACCGCCAAAAGATCCAGTACGTGATCGATCCCCTTGGAACGTCCATCCCGGACAGCTTTTTCCAGGATCGGTTTATACTCTGGTTGGGAAGCGGCTTTGAAAATCAAGGTTGGGTTGGTGGTGGAATCTCGAGGCCCATACTTCTTGATCTGTTGAAAATCCCCCGTATCAGCTACCACAACGGTTACCTTCTTTAACTGTTCTAAAAAAGTCATGTCTCCCTCCTGGCTAAAACATAGTAATGGCCGTGGACAAGGGCAATCAAAATTCCTTTTGACAGCTAGGGGAGGTCATGCTACCATTTATTAATCGATTAAGTAAAAGGTAGACAAATAGCGTCCTGCAGTATCAAAGCAATGAGGGGGGCGTCAATGGGAGGAATCAAGGGAAAAGTGATGACAGCTTCCGAAGCTGTATCCTTGATTCAGGATGAGGATGTACTGGTGATCGGGGGGAGTGGCGGAGGGGTTACCGAACCCACGACGTTACTCCGGGCACTGGAAGCTCGATTCCTATCCACTTCCCAACCAAAGAATTTAACCCTTGTTCATTCTACCGGCATCGGGGATCGGGAGAAAACCGGGTTGAACTTCTTTGCCCACGAAGGGATGGTAAAGCGAGAGATAGGCGGTCATTATGGGATGTCGCCGAAGTTGACCCGGATGGTTCTCGATAACAAGATCGAAGCGTACAATTTCCCCCAAGGGGTGTTTACCCAATTGTACCGTGAAATCGCGGCAGGTAGGCCAGGGGTGATCACGAAGGTAGGGATCGGAACGTATGTGGATCCTCGATTGGGAGGTGGCAAGTTAAACGCCTTGACTACGGAGGACCTAGTAGAGGTGATTACTCTAGGAGGAGAGGAGTACCTCTGGTATAATAGTTTCAAATTGGATGCCGTTCTTCTTCGGGGAACTACTGCGGATGAAAAGGGGAACATTTCGATGGAGCATGAACCTGCTGTCCTCGATGGACCCGCGATGGCTCAAGCAGTGCATAACTGTGGAGGGAAGGTGATCGTGCAGGTAAAACGACTCGCCAAGACCGGTACCCTCGATCCTCGGTTGGTGAAGATTCCGGGATTCCTTGTGGATGCCATCGTGGTTGATCCGGAACAGTGGCAGGTCTGTACCCGGTTCTTCGATCCTACCCTCTGCGGCGAGATCCGATCACCCAAAGCAAGTATGGAACCCTTCCCCTTAACGGAGCGCAAAGTAATCGCCCGACGGGCGGCGTTGGAATTGAAGCCTGGATCGGTGATCAATCTTGGATTCGGAATGCCGGATGGAGTGGCTGCCATTGTCGAGGAAGAGGACCTAGGTGAGTATGTGACCCTTACGATCGAGCAAGGCCTTATTGGAGGAATCCCACAGGGCGGGGTGATCTTCGGATGTTCTTCCAATCCGGAAGCGATCATCGATGAGCCTTCTCAGTTCGATTTTTACGATGGGGGAGGGTTGGATCTAGCCTGCCTAGGGGCGGCGGAAATCGATCGGGAAGGAAACGTGAACGTGAGCCGGTTTTCTGGAGGGCTTACGGGTTGTGGAGGATTTATCAATATTTCTCAGAACGCCAAGTGCGTGGTTTTTTGTGGGACCTTTACGGCCGGTGGGCTTCGAACTGAGGTAGGAGACGGAAAGATCCGGATTGCCCAGGAAGGGAAATATCGAAAATTTATCCGCCAGGTGGGACATATCACCTTTAGCGGTTCCTACGCGAAGCGAAGGAATCAGCGAGTTCTATATGTGACGGAACGGGCGGTGTTTTCTTTAACCCCAGAAGGAATTACCCTGGAAGAAATAGCTCCGGGAGTCAATCTCGAGAAGGACGTTCTATCATGGATGGATTTTAAACCTCACATCGCCGAGCATCTGAAGACGATGGATGAACGGATCTTCCAAGACAGACCCATGGGATTACGGGAAGAGATGGAGGGTCTACTCATAAGAGGCGAGGAGGAATAACATGATGGGCAAGCTCTCTTTGCCCGATACATTGCCAAACGCATTAAGCCAGTTCGTATTGAGGGGAAAAACGGCCCTCGTTACGGGTTCATACCGGGGATTGGGGTTGGTGATGGCTAGGGCGTTGGCAGAGGTGGGGGCAAGGGTAATCCTGAATGGACGGAACTCCGAAGGTGTAGCCAGGGCGGTAGATACTCTTGTGAAAGAGGGATTCGATGCCCACGGAGTTGCCTTCGACGTCACGGTAGAGGAAGAAGTGGAACGGGGAATTGCCCAAATCGAACAACGAATCGGTGGGATCGATATCCTGGTGAACAATGCGGGCATACAACGGAGAGTTCCCCTTATTGAGACTCCTCTTGGTACGTGGGAAGAAGTCCTTCGCACGAATTTGACAGGTCCTTTCCTTACTACCAGAATAGTAGGAAAGCGGATGATTGAACGGAAGCATGGGAAGATCGTCCACGTCTGTTCCCTCGCTTCCTTTGTGGGAAGAAAAGGGATTGGCCCGTATACAGCAGCAAAGGGAGGGCTGAAGCTTCTGACCCAAGCTATGTGCGCGGAATGGGCTGAATACAACATTCAGGTAAACGGAATCGCTCCGGGTTTCTTTCTTACCGATTTGACTCGTCCTCTTCGCGAGAATCCTGAGTTCAATGCGTATGTGGAACATCGAACCCCATCCCGTCGGTGGGGACATCCTTCGGAGTTGACAGGAGTCCTCCTGCTGCTCGTATCCCCTGCAGGGGATTTCATCAATGGCCAGGTGATCGTGGTGGACGGCGGGATCCTCGCTGTGATGTGACTCATTATCAAAGGAATACACCCATGAAAGCATCCGTCTTTATTTTAGGGGAACGACCTTATCAACTCGTGTTCGGGCCTCTGGAACGAAAAGCCATCGAATCGCAAGTAGAAGTAAAAGGGGTGTTTGATTCCAGGGGAAAAGCCTTAAAACACCCCGAGCTTCTGAAGGACGTGGAAATTATCTTTTCGGGTTGGGGAGGACCAAAGATAGATGAGGAGTTCTTGGCAAAAGCCCCTTCGTTGAAACTCGTGCTCCATGCGGCAGGTTCCGTGCGTCCCATCGTCTCGGAAGCGTTCTGGAAACACGGGGTCCGCATCTGTAGTGCGTATGGAGAGAATGCGGTTCCTGTGTCGGAGTTCACCTTTGCCGCCGTGGTGTTTTGTCTGAAACGAGCTTTCTATTTCCAACGGAAAGTGTCGAAGGAACGGAAGTATCAATCTACTTTCCCCGGACCGGATGTGCCAGGTTGCTATGGTACTACAGTGGGGATCGTATCCGTAGGGATGGTGGGAAGGCGAGTATGTCAACTTCTCCGAAACCTGGAGGTTCGTATTTTAGCTTATGATCCATATGTTCGTCCGGAAGATGCGAAGAATTTGGGAATAGACTCCCTATGCTCCCTGGAAGATTTGTTCCGTTCTTCCGATGTGGTTACCCTCCATACCCCTCTCCTTCCGGAAACGGAAGGGATGATCCGCTACCACCATCTGACCCTACTTAAAGAGGGAGCGAGTTTCATCAACACTTCTCGAGGCGCGGTAGTGAACGAACCGGAATTGATCCGTTTCCTGCAGGAACGACCCGATGTGCAGGCCGTGTTAGATGTTACCCATCCGGAGCCTCCAACGCCAGAGTCTCCCCTATACGACTTGCCCAACGTGTTTCTTACCCCTCATTTGGCAGGTTCACTGGGAGGAGAATGTAGACGGATGGGGCAGTATATGGTGGAAGAACTGGGGAGGTACCTGAGGGGAGAACCTCTTCGGTGGGAGATTACGAAGGAGCGGTTCGCCATCTCTGCATAAGTAGATTAGTACCCCGAAGCTTGTGGGGGAAGGTTTTCAATCCAAGATGAACTGAGGGAAATACACCTGTCCATCCCCATAGGGGGTGCCCCA
>CAKZQO010000062.1 GCA_937140905.1 uncultured Spirochaeta sp. | reverse complement strand
AGGTGAATACGTACCGTTTTCCATTTTCTCTTAAAGTGTACCCGGAAGAAAGATGGAACCCATGACAGGGGATCCGATGTTCTTCACACTGTTGAATGAACCTAAGAAGCTGGGTTTGTGCGTCGATGGATTCTGCATAGGCCATGCTGGATCCCAAATACCCTAACGACCAACGGGGAGGAAGGGTCATACCGCCAATGAGGAAATGGAACCGCTTTACTACCGAAGGAAGGTCTGGTCCATAGATAAGATACACATCTAGATCCCCTTCTTCGGCCTTCATGTACCTGTAGTTCCCATGATACGCATCAATTTCTTTTCCAAAATCGAACTCGCAAACAGCAGGGGTATCGTAGAATAGGCCATAGAACACATCTACCTCAGGTAGAAAAGTGATATAGAAGGGCCAGTGCTTGTATAATGGATCCGTGTCCTTAGCGCTATATCCAAGAGCATCGAGGTTCATCATTCGGAATCGCATGCCCCGCTTATCCAAGGGACCACACCGTTCACCCAAGCCATAGTACATTTCACCCGGAAAGCGGCGCAGGTAGTGGAACACGCTCTTCCCTTCCCCATCATGACCATACGCTTTGGTAGGGAGATCTTCGGCAAACACCCTTCCCTTGGTATCCTTCCATTGAAGAGAAAAAGGATCCCCCCGCACCTCCACGGTCAATGAAGCAGTCGTAAGGGTACACCCGTTAGTAGTACGCTCCACCTTTACGGTAGGACAGGGGAATCCCGAAAGATCCTCTCTCGATCTTCCCTCTAAAGGCGCATCTTGACCGGGCCGAGGGTGCACGAACCAGGTTCGTTCCAGACGAGGCTTGCCATCCGGCAGGAACCGGAATCGGACAAGGTGGTGATCCAGCACTGTGAGGAAGAACTCTTCCCCGTTTTGCCCTCGAAACCGGATGGCATTTGCATAGCTATTATCTCTTTGGGCTGTGTCTGGAATGCAGATGCATTCTTTCTTTTTGAAGATTGTGAGTTTCATAAGGTTAGATCCAGCGTCAAAGATTCATCCCCCTTTGTTAAGACCATGGTTCGGGAAAAAAGGGGTGTAGTCGTGTATCGATTCTGATAGTGCCAGGGGAACCGTAGACCCTTGTCCCTCCCATTCCCCCGCAGAGGTTCTTGCCAGGAAAACTCTATAAAACCGCCCTCGAGAGTGTTCCATCGTATCCGATCCCCTCGAATCGTTGGATGTGTTTTAACGCACTTTCGTTGAAAGGTTACAAAGTCCCCATCTTCATCCTCGCTCCCCGCCACCGCGAGAAAGACTTTCCCTCCCCCTGCACTCCGGAGCTCCTGGTACGCATGGGGTCCCGTTCGAACCCAATAGAGGGCCCCATCGGATCGTAGGGCGCCATACCCCTTCCCATGCCGCACAAAAATCCAGGACTCTCGTTCCACTACTTCATCGAACACATCCCGCGGACAATAGGCATGCCCAAAACCCAAGCCTGCCGTTCCCTCCGGGTCATACAAACACAAAAGGGATCGTCCTTCCATCGCTACCCGAGGCAACCGAGCGGATCCCGCCCAGTAGTTAGGTCGGGCGTTTCCATGCTCCTGACTATTCCCTGGCCAAGTACTGAAGAGGACTGCCTCTGGAGAAAAGGTCAATTGCCAGAGGTGTTCCTGTATCCCTGGCTCTCCGGGCCGATGATCCAACACCGCAGAAAGGAGATAGTGCTC
>CAKZQO010000061.1 GCA_937140905.1 uncultured Spirochaeta sp. | reverse complement strand
CTGTCGGAGGATGAATACCCCCGTGGGTGTGGCGGCTGGGGGAATGATGATCCCCCACAGCGTGTTTGCCAATCCCAGCCTAGCGATGACCAGATACACGGGAAGCATGATTACCTGGAGGGGGATCATGAGGGTCCCGAGCATAACGAGGAAAATCCCGTTCCGGCCTGGGAACTGATACTTACTGAGGGCAAAGGCCGCCATGGAATTGATCAGAAGGGTGAGTGCCGTAGCCGTAAGGGTGACAAACACACTGTTCCATAGGTAAAGAAGGAAGGGAAACTGCTTCAAAGCCCCGGAATAGTTGGTAAAAATCCATCGTTTAGGGAAAAAGCTTGGCGGGATTCGATAGATTTCTTCAAGTCCTTTGAAGGAGGAGAAGACGACCCATAGAACCGGTAGAAACATGAGAGTGGCCCCTAGACCTAGGAGAAGATAGATCAGGAGGGAACTTAACGCATCGAGTTGTAGACTGCCTTTCTTCATTCCGTCCTCCTAGATCGCTTCCCTGCGCTTACCTAGGAGGTATTGAAGCACAGTGAGAAGGAAGATGATCAAAAAGAGAAGAAAGGAAGCGGCTGCCGCGAGCCCAAACTGGTCCATCTGGAAAGCGGCCCGATAGATATACTGGACCATCATGAGGGTAGCGGTCCCCGGACCTCCGCCCGTTAAAATATACACGTGATCGAAGATCTCGAATCCCCGGATCGTGCTCAACACCAGAACCGTCATCAGGGTAGGAAGTAGCAGAGGGAAGGTAATATAGAAAAATTGCCGCTTTCGATCCGCCCCGTCCACGAACGCGGCTTCGTACAGCTCTGCGGGAATCGACTGGAGACCTGCCAGAACGATCAAGGAATAGAATCCCAGCGTTGCCCAGAGATGAACGAAGATCGACCAGAATCGGCTCCACTGGGGTACCAGTAGCCAGGGGACCCCCTTCGACCCCAGCGTGCTCAATAAGGCATTGAGGGCTCCAATCTGGTTGTTCAGGATCCATTGCCATACCAGGGCCACCACGACAGGTGACAAAAGGACGGGATAGAAGAAGGCGCTCCGGAAGAACCCGCGAAGCTTCACCTTTTGGTTAAGGAGAATCCCGATGATGACAGATCCCACGAGCATTCCTCCCACATCCCCAACCACAAAGATCACCAGATTCGATAAGGCCCGCCGAAACAGGTCATCCTTCTGGAGGAGATAGAGGAAATTGCCCAAGCCGATGAACTCCGCGGGTCTAAAAGGTGAAGTGTCAAATAGGCTTAGATAGAAATTGCAGCCC
>CAKZQO010000060.1 GCA_937140905.1 uncultured Spirochaeta sp. | reverse complement strand
TAGCGGGAAGCGATCTGTGCCGTTATGGCTTGTTTTTCCTTCATCCGTAACCCCATGGTGATCCTCCGCCGGTACCAAGGTACGGGGAAGGAGTGTCTCAGGGTTAGATTTTTGGATGAGGCATTACCTTAATTTGGGTTAGAATTTCGATGAGGCAACGCGAATCCTTGACACCCCATAGATTCCTTGGTATAGTGCTCGCTCGTCAGGGCCGCTAGCTCAGGAGGTAGAGCAACGCCCTTTTAAGGCGTGGGTCACAGGTTCGAATCCTGTGCGGCTCAAACTATATTTCTTGACAAAGGCTTTTCTTAGATACAAGCTTTACTTAAGGTGTCAGAAAAGCTAATCAGAGTAGGGAAAAAACTCCCGGCCTTAGATGGGTTGGAAGAAAAGGTTAAAAACCAAACAGATTGGGTTTCGGCTGATCCCGTAAAAATACGGACTAATTTCCAAAAGATATTACAAAAACCGTCAGGAAACTGGTTTGTGCTTGGGGATAGAGGAAAACTCTGTTCGAAAAAGCATAGAGAGGTCCATTTTGTCAACGGAAAAGAACTACTCCTAATACGAAATCAGGATCAATTCTGTTGTATCTCCAACCTCTGCCCACATATGGGAGCTCCTTTATCCATTGGCAGGTTCGATGGAACTAGAGTTACCTGTGCATGGCATGGACTGTCTCTCGATTGTTGCTCCTCTCACACGAATAACCGCGTGCCTATCTACGATGACGGCTACCTGATTTGGGTTCGGCTGCCCTCGAATCAGCAATCTTCCGATACACCCTATCTGTGTGATCGACCTTCCAACGGGATTGGGGCGGTGTATCAAAAGGTATTACGATGTAATCCTGAACACGTGATACAGAATAGGTTGGATCCTTGGCATGGGGCGCATTTTCATCCTCATACCTTTGCGCACCTGCAGGTGTATTGTGAATTTGAAGGAGCTCTCTTTCTCCGTGTGGCGTATCGGGTTTGGAAACGTGTGTGTATCGAAGTGGACGCCCGGTTCCATTGCCCGGATCCTCGCACCATCGTCATGACGATCATGGAAGGGGAGGGAAAGGGGTCTATTGTGGAAACCCATGCGACTCCCCTCAGCCCTGGATACACTCTTCTAACGGAACTAACCATTGCGTATTCATCCCGTCCAGGATTCAAAGTAGCCCGTGTGATTTCTCCCCTCCTTAGACCATTCATAGCTCATGCTATGGCCCGTTTGTGGAAAGAAGATGCAGCGTATGCGGAACGCAGATACTATCTGGAGCATGGCTTTCCCTATCAGATGTACAGGGAAAAGGGGGCTCTGGTAGGAGATCCTAAAGCATAAAGCAGGAAAGAATGAAAAAGGTGATTAAGAAGTGGGTGGAAAAGAGGTTGCAACCTTACCGAAGGCAACTAGAAGGGGTGGATCCATCTCTACCCGAACGATCCTTGCAGCCCATACCGGTGGCTGTCATCGGCGGTGGTTTAGCTGGTTTAGTGACTGCTTCCATTCTCGCGGAACGAAATTTTCGGGTTACGATATTCGAGAAGAATCCTTATGTAGGGGGAAAGCTTGGAGCATGGGAGAAGGAGTTATCTAACCTAGGCAAGACGTGGATCGACCATGGATTCCATGCGTTCTTCTATCGGTATTACAATTTACGCGCTTTCTTGGAAAAAATAGATGTTCTTAAAAACCTTGTACCCCTTCCTGAATATCTAATACATGGTAGACAGATTCATCTGAGCTTTCAAGATGTTGAAACGACCCCCGTGCTGAATCTTTTAGCCATGCGAAAAAAAGGAATCTTTCAATTGAAAGATATCCTCCTCCATCCTCGCCTGTTGGAACTAATGGAACTGTTGAAGTATTCACCTGTTCATACTTTTGAAAAGTACGACACTACTTCTTTCTTACAGTTTTCCGATCGGTTAGGCATTCCGAAACCCATGCAACGGATGTTCATCTCTTTTACCCGGGCGTTTTTTGCCGATCCTGATCGAATGTCGACGGCGGAACTGATGAAAAGTTTTCATTTCTTTTACCTTAGCCATGACTTTGGTATCCAGTACGACTACTTAAAAGGAGATTGTTACCACTTACTTATCGAACCGGCCCTTCAATACTTGGAAAAACACCACACCCGAGTCTTGACGAACCAGGACATACAGAGGGTCGAGAAGGACTCAGGGGGATACATTGTTCAAGGCCAAAGGTTCCCGTATGTTGTGCTGGCAGCAGATGCCCCCGCTGTCAGACGATTAGTTTCAAAAACCCAATTTTTGCGGACGGAGGATCCAGAATGGCAAGAGCAGTTGATGGGATTAAAAGAGGCTCAAGGGTATGCAATCTACAAGATTTGGATCGATAGACAGCTGAGGGAAGAGTACCCTCCCTTTTTCATCGTGGACAGGGAAAGAGTGTTGGATGCCTGTGCGCAGTTCCACTTGATCGACTCCAACGAAGCGGCATGGTCTAGGGAACATACAGGTGGAGTATTTGAATTGCACTGCTATGCAGTTCCCAAAGAACTGTATGGTGACGAGCAAGGTCTGAAGGAAGCTTTCCTAACCGAGTTAATTCAAGTTTTTCCAGAACTGAAAGGTGGCCGGATAAGGGCGGAAAGTTTTCACATGAATAATAATTTCACTGCATATTACACGGGATTATATAAAGCCCGCCCCTCTTTTTCGGAGAAATTGAAGGATTTTTTAATCGCTGGAGATTGGGTGAAGTTGCCTATTCCCGCAATGCTGATGGAAGCGGCTGCGTCCTCGGGCGTGCTTGCAGCCAATCGTATCCTTCAGAAGGAAGGATTGAGACAAGAACCCGTATGGACGGTTCCGCTGGAGGGAATTCTATCCTGACAAAATGCCTATATTGTCTCATGTTGGTTTAGGAAGAACTGCTTGACTAAACGTTGCTTTTTTTGTAGTAGTATATGCGTAAGTCTCCTTCGTCTAGTGGTTAGGACACAGGGTTTTCATCCCTGCAACACGGGTTCGACTCCCGTAGGAGATGTGGCCCGAAAAGGTATACCTTTTCGGGCTTTTTTTCTGTCATCTCTTAAAGATGAACAATGGTCAGGAGGATGTGTATGAGAAGATTCAATCTCTTAATAATAGGGGTTGTATTGATCGGAGGATTTTATTCTCCGTATGCACAATGTGACGAAGGTCCCCTTCAAACAAGTGCTATGGGACTGTACGTCTCTATCGCCGGAAACGCTACAGGGACAATGGGGCCGGGATTGGGAATCTTATTATCCTGGAAAGAAAAACCGTTAGTGGGTCTTACCTGGTCTATATCCGATAAGAAACAGACTGTGGCGGCTTTTGGAGATTGGAGGGTAGGGGAAGGGGATATCGAAAAGACTCCTCTCCGTTATTATCTTGGAGGGGGTGGTTACGGGGGCATTACCTTCGAAGAAAAAGATGTGGATGTAACGATAGGAGTGCGAGTTCCTATTGGGATGTACTTCCTTCCCGCCAGACAGTGGGAATTATTTTTGCAACTGGTTCCTATGTTAGAAGTCCTGCCGGAATTGGGATTGCGTTTGGGAGCAGATTTAGGATTCAAGTATCGGTTTTAGAGGTATATAATAAGACCTAGGTAAGGAGGAACCTGCACCAGATGTCTAAGTTTGTATTGAAGGCTAGTGAGCTGGACGGCTTTTTAACAGAACAGGATAAGGTATACCTTTCTGAAATGGACCGGCTTTATGGGGAAGCCCTTCAGGCCTTCGAAATCCTCTCCTCGTCTCAGAACGAAGCGAGACTGAAAGCGGCAAAAGCCCGATTGATCGAGTTGTACACATCGATGGGAAAACTGATGCAGGAAATTACCAAACAGGAATCTTCCATCCGGGTGTATTCGTTTGTGACTCCCAGAGAAAACCATGGTCAAGCGTCGAGGCTCATTGCCAAACTTAGGGATGTCCGAACTCAACGCCAGGAGTTCGTGTACTACATGCAACGGGCCTATGAAATGCTTTTCAATTTTGCCTACACAGAAGACACCAGCGCAAACAAGAACTATCTTATCGTGAGAACGCCTGTAACGTCTCCCGTACAGAACTACGCGGTACATAAGATTCCTGATGTGGATGACTCCATAGAGAACGCGGTCATGTGTGTCATGTTACGGGGAGCTCTTTTACCTTCTATGATCATGTCCAAAGAGATGCAGGAATACTCCTCCACTGGGTATGTCACTCCCTTTGCTCTGTTTCGGATCAAACGGGATGAGCACAAATCGGAAAAGGATATGGAGTACATCCTCGATTTGGAACGATCCTACTTCGATCCGACTTCGCTGGAAGGAAAAGACCTGATATTCGCCGATCCCATGAATGCCACTGGTGGAAGTTTGGTAACGGTAATCAAATATTTAGAAAGCCAAGGAGTGACTCCTAAATCTATTCAGTTCTTCAATGTGATTTCTGCGTTGAAAGGTGCATTGAGAATCGTGCGGGCATTGAAAAACGTGAAGATCTATACTCTTTGGATGGATCCTGTACTGAATACCGCAGCGTATATTCTGCCTGGATTGGGCGACGCGGGGGATCGATTGAACGGTCCGGATCCGGAAGACTCACCGCGGAACATCATCCAGCTGATTGCCGATTATGGCTCTAACATTGCTGAACTATATCGGGCTCAGGTGAGAAAGATAGAGCGAACCGTTCTGGGTATCTGAACCAGATACTCAAGGGCACTTCTATGGGGAAACAGACGTTCGGAATCATCCTTATCTGTTCTCTACTTCTCAGCTGCCTAACCCCAACCATCAAGCGTAACCTTGCCCGTGAATATTACAATATCGGGAACACTTATTTCTCCCTGAACAAGTATGCGCAAGCGGTAGAGTCCTACCAAAAAGCCCTGACCTATGATCCCGATCTATCGGAAGGAAGTTTCAACCTCGCCCGTGTGTATTTTGCCTTGGGAAGGTACGACGAGGGATTGGACATTCTGCGACGATTACAAACCGAAAGGGGAGAAAATATCGTTCTTCTTCAGACGATTGCGTACGGATTGGCCAAAGCTGGCAAGAAGGAAGAAGCCATTCAGTACTATGTGCGGGTTCTGTCTCTGAGTGAAGGAAACGCCCAAAGTCTGTATAATCTAGGGATCCTCTACTATGAGATGGAACAGTATGATCATGCCTACGTTTACTTAAGCCGTTTGTATGAGATCGATCAGCAGGATCTCGATACCTTAAAAGTGCTAGGCAAGATTGAAGTTCGACGGGAGAAATTTTCCGATGCTCTTCAGTTCTTTTTCCCTTATTTGGCAAAAAAACCGGAAGATATGGAAGTTGGGCTTCTGGTGTATGGTATTTTGTCCGACCAGAAAAGGTACGGAGAAGCCTTAAAGATCCTGGAAACACTCCTAGAAAAGAAAAAAGAAGAACCTCGATTGTGGTTCGAGAAAGCGTTTGTACTCTTGACGAAAGCGGAAGAGAAGAAAACAGGACTCGATGCCTTGACAAAGGCCTTGACCCTTGGATTCAAAGACCCGCAAAAGTTACGCACCCTTCTGGTAGAGGCTCCTCCTAGTTATTTAGAGGATATAACCACTCTTTTTACCCGCACTGGGGCTTATTCGAAAGACGAGTTGGAAAGTTTCCTAAGAACCTTCTACGAACAGAATTAACGTTTTTTTAATTTCTGTATTAAACTCAAGAAGGACTCCAATACTTCGACAGCAGAAGGAGAAGCGTCAATATTCGAAAGGATCCCCCTTTTCTCGTAGAATGCTATCAAGGGAACGGTTTGAGAATTGTAGACCCCTAATCGGTTTTTTATTGCTTCGATTGTATCATCCTTTCGGGTGATCAACCTAGCACTACAGGAATCGCAGAGTTCATCGATTCTGGGAGGATTGAACGCTATGTGATAGATCGCGCCGCACTGAGGGCAACTCCTTCGGCCTGAAAGCCGTTTGATGATCTCTTCTTCACTCAACAGGAAGTTGATCACTTGGGTAGGAGGAGCAAAAGTTTGAAGAGCTTCTGCTTGCGGAATTGTCCGTGGAAATCCATCTAATATGAAACCATTCCTGCAATCCTCTTGATCGATGCGTTCTCTCACCAATTGGATTGTTAGTCCATCGGGAACGAGATCCCCTCGGGATAGGATGGATTGGACTTCTTTGCCCAATGGAGTACCCTTTTGGATAGCCTCGCGAAAAAGATCCCCTGTGGATATGTGTGGAACTTTTAGTTTCTCCGATGCTTGTTTTGCAAGAGTTCCCTTCCCTGCTCCGGGAGGGCCGAGAAAAACGAAATTCATCCTAATCTCCTTGTATGATGAAGGGAGGATAGAGGAGAATTGAAAAGATTGTCAATGCGTATTATTTTTTACCAACAGGGGGTAAGCATGGATTTCAACCAACGACTACAGGATTTATTCGATAAGGGTATTTCCCTTTCCAAGGAAGTTCTTACCAAAGCGAAAGACAAGGCCCAGGAACTGGGAGAAAAAGGCTTATTGAAGCTCGAAATAAAGCATTTGGAAGATCAAGCTTCCCAATTACTAGGGAAATTAGGTGTAGAAGCCTATAATTCCTTTGCTGCAGGGAAAAAAACGCTTACCCGGAATGCTACGATAGAATCCTTGGTACAAGAAATTGAGAGAACTAAAAAGTTGATAGAAGAACGGGAACAACGGCTTCGCTCTTTGTAAAGTGCTTTTAAGAGGTGTTTCTCAATAGAATCGGAGCAGAAGAATACATATCGCTCAAAGGTAAAGGGTAGCTGCTTTAACGATTGGCTACTCCTGTATCCCTTCCTCCTAAAGGCAATGCGTCCTCTTGATCAAGGTTTTTCGATATGGTATGGTGTAGCAAACTTCATGCCCTTGTAGCTCAGTCGGTAGAGCACCACCATGGTAAGGTGGGGGTCACCGGTTCGAATCCGGTCGGGGGCTATATGCCTTAAAGAGAGGCCGAAGGCGCAAGCCGGTTGTCGCTTCGCGTCATCCGGTCGGGGGCTATCTGCCTTGAAACAAGGCCATGCAATCAAGCCGGTTCATGCTACGCATGATCCGGTCGGGGGCTATATGCCTTAAAGAGAGGCCGAAGGCGCAAGCCGGTTGTCGCTTCGCGTCATCCGGTCGGGGGCTATCTGCCTTGAAACAAGGCCATGCAATCAAGCCGGTTCATGCTACGCATGATCCGGTCGGGGGCTATATGCCTTAAAGAAAGGCCGAAGGCGCAAGCCGGTTGTCGCTTCGCGTCATCCGGTCGGGAGCTAGTTGAAACAAAGCTAAGCTATTGACACTTTAAATTGAAATTCACTATACTTGTCGTCTATTTAAGAAGGAGTATCGGTAATGGCAAAGGCGAAAGGGAAAAACGTAGAACTCATCGCATTGCAGTGTAGTGAATGCAAGCGACGTAACTATACCACGAAAAAGAACCGGAAGAACACGCAGGGAAAATTGGAACTGAAGAAGTATTGTAAGTTCGACCGGAAACACACACTCCATCGAGAAACAAAGATCAAATAATGATGTATAGGCCAGTAGCTCCAACGGCTAGAGCGTCGGTCTCCAAAACCGAATGTTGTAGGTTCGAATCCTACCTGGCCTGATCACATATTCCATGAAACCCGCAGGCAGAGTGACAGCATAGGGAGAGAGGGGATGAAAAAGATAATCCAATTTATTGAAGACAGCGTTGCGGAAATGAAGAAGGTTGTCTGGCCTACAAAGGAGGAAGTGATAGCTTCTACCAAGGTTGTCCTTGTATCTACTTTGATTTTTGCCTTGATTCTCGGGTTGGTGGATTTTTTATTCCTGCTAGGATTGGACTGGATATTCTAAAGAGTTAAGGTAACGCATGGCAAAAGGTTGGTATGTCCTTCATACGTACTCTGGGTACGAGAACAAGATCGAAAAGACTCTTCGCAAGATGATACAGGAACAAAACCTAGGGGAGTATATATTCGATATAAAGGTTCCCTCGGAGCAGGTAGTGGAAGTGAAGGATGGGAAAAAAAAGGTTTCTACGAAAAAATTCTTGCCGGGTTACATTTTGTTGGAAATGGATCTGCCTGATCAGGGGTGGAAACCCATCTGTTCTGCCATCCGCAGGATACCCGGGGTAACTGGTTTCGTGGGCTCTTCTCCCAATTTGAAGCCTCAACCCATTTCCCAAGAAGAGGCGAGGATGATCTTCCAAAAAACCGGGGAAATAAAGGGAGAAAAAGTTCTTAAACCGAAACAGACCTTTTCCGTGGGGGAAAGTGTCCGTATTATCGATGGCCCCTTTGATTCGTTTACTGGAACGATAGAGGAAGTAAATCTGGAGAAAGGAAAACTACGGGTGATGGTGGGGATATTTGGACGCGCTACACCGGTAGAAGTTGACTTTCTTCAGGTAGAGAAGATTTGAACTCCGGAGTTTCCGGGCTTTCTTCTCGTTGGGAGTCCAACTAGGGACGTTAGTACCACGAAAGGAGAAACATTCTATGGCAAAAAAGAAAGTCACTGCCGTCATTAAGTTGCAGTGCCCTGCTGGAAAGGCTACCCCTGCACCACCCGTCGGGCCAGCGCTTGGGCCACACGGGGTATCGGCTCCGCAATTCGTTCAGCAGTTTAACGATGCTACGAAGAATATGGAGCCGGGACTAATCATCCCCGTGATTATAACGGTGTATGCGGATAAGTCCTTTAGCTTTGTATTGAAGACTCCTCCCGCAGCAGTGTTGATCAAGAAAGCTTTAGGGATAGAGTCGGGTTCTGCTGTCCCCAACAAGAACAAAGTGGGAAAGCTCTCGAAGGAAAAGCTTCGGGAAATCGCACAACTTAAGCTTCCTGATCTGAATGCTAACGACATAGAAGCAGCCATGAAGATTATCGCAGGAACCGCCCGCAGCATGGGTGTTGAGGTGGAGGCTTAAGATGAAACGAGGAAAGAAGTATCTTGAAGCCTTGAAGAAATACAATCCTAAGGAATCCTACTCTCCCACGAAGGCAGCCGAGCTGGTTAAACAGATGGCTTTTGCCAAGTTCGATGAAACGGTAGAAGTATCCATCAACCTCGTGTTGAAAAAGAGCCAAACAGTTCGGGATACCTTAGTCCTTCCCCATCAGTTCAAAGGAGAAAAAAAGATCCTTGTGTTTGCCAAAGGGGATAAGGCAGAGGAAGCTCGCCAAGCGGGCGCTACGTATGTGGGAGATGAAGATCTCATCGAAAAGATCAAAGGGGGATGGCTTGATTTTGATATTGCCGTAGCCACTCCCGATATGATGAAGGATGTGGGGAAACTGGGGCAGATTCTTGGAAGACGAGGCTTAATGCCGAACCCTAAGACTCAAACGGTTACATTTGACATCAAGGGTGCTTTGAACGAGCTGAAGAAAGGCCGGATCGAATACCGATCGGATAAAACGGGGGTTATTCACTTGGCCATTGGGAAAGTGTCGATGGAGCCTAAGGCGATCGCAGAAAACCTCGTAACGGTCCTACAGGAGATTGAGAGAAAAAAACCAGCCGATGCCAAGGGTAACTTCATCAAATCCGTATACATTTCCTCAACGATGGGGCCGGGGATACGGATCTCGGGAGATCAGGAGTAAGCCATGGGTGAATACAAAGTTAAATTGAATGATAAAAAGCTTCAAGCGGTAAAAGAGCTGAAAGACAAGTTTGGGTCTTACAAAGGATTCATCTTTACCGATTTCAGAGGATTGACTGTCGAACAGATCACAAAGCTACGAAGGGAACTCCGGAAACTAAACGCCGAGTATAAAGTGGTAAAAAACAATTTCGCTCGGATTGCTTTCCAGGAAATGAGTCAACCGGATGTTTCATCCTATCTCACCGGACCTACTGCCATTGCCATGGCAAATGAAGAATCCACCCAAGTAGCAAAGTCTCTTCTAGAGTTTGCCAAAGAAACTAGTGTAAAGGTCAAGGGTGGTTTGGTAGAAGGAAAGGTCTTTGACGGACAACAGATCGTACTGTTTTCCAAGCTTCCCAGCAGGGTGGAGCTGTTGGCCAGCCTTATGGGCACTATGCGGGCTCCCGTACAGAACCTTGTGTATGCGATGAACGGGGTTACCACAAAGCTAGTGCGCACCCTGCAGGCAGTTGCGGAAAAGAAGGCGTCGTAACGAAAGTCGCGTAGCGGCTTTAAATAGATCCCAGCGTTAGTCTTCGTAAACGTGTTGCGTGCTATCGCTGGAATAAACGAAGGAGAAGATAATATGGCAACACTTACAAAGGAACAGATTCTCGATGCGATCGCTAACATGTCTGTCTTGGAAGTCTCCGAATTGGTAAAAATGATGGAAGAGAAGTTCGGTGTTACTGCAGCTGCGCCGGTTGCGGTAGCCGCCGCGGTCCCGGGAGCAGGTGCGGCAGCCGCAGCAGCCCCCGCAGAGGAAAAGACCGAGTTTACCATCAAACTGAAGGCCGTAGGAGACAAGAAGATCGACGTGATTAAGGCAGTACGGACAGTGGTTCCGGGCCTTGGTCTAAAGGAAGCAAAGGATCTTGTGGAAGGCCTTGGAGTGATCAAAGAGAATGCTTCCAAGGAAGAGGTAGCGACCATCAAGAAAGCCCTAGAGGATGCCGGGGCAACCGTTGAGATCCAGTAAAACAGAAGTAGTTACAACGTATTTAATTCTCAAGAAACCACCGGTGCATGTTGGGCCGGTGGTCTATTATTCTCAGGAGGCGTGCATACATGTTCGATAGGAATGCCGCGATTAAACGGGTAGTCGTAGGAAAGCGAAGACCCGATGTAATGGAACTGCCCAACCTGATTGATATTCAGCTTTCTTCCTACGAGCGTTTCCTTCAACGGGAACGCCTTCGGGAAGGTAAGCCGTTATTGAATCAGGGGCTAGAGGAAGTATTCCGATCCGTATTTCCCATCGAAAGCCAGAACGGGGATATGCGGTTGGAGTATGATTATTACACCCTCGAAGAAGGGAGTATTAAGTTCAGTGAATCGGAATGCAAACAAAAAGGGCTGACCTACGCGGTTCCTATCAAAGCGAGGATAAACCTAGTGTTCCTCGAAACAGGCGAAATACGCCAGAAGGATATCTACATGGGGGATATTCCCCTGATGACGGATCGAGGAACTTTCATCATCAATGGAGCGGAGAGAGTCGTCGTATCTCAAATCCATCGGTCACCCGGCGTGATTTTTTCGCATGAAAAGGGAGTGTATTCATCCCGTATCATCCCCTATCGGGGCTCCTGGTTAGAGTTCGAAATTGACCAAAAGAAGGATTTAATTTACGCGAAGATAGACCGAAAGAAACGGATTCTGGGAACCCTATTTCTCCGGGCCCTCGGGTATGACACTCGGGAAAAGATTATCTCGCTATTCTATAAAACAAAACTAGTCCAATTAACAGAAAACCGGGAGACAAAAGATTCTCTAGTAAATAAAGTGTTAGCCAAGCCTGTGTTCATACAGGAAGGGGAAAGTTTAAAACGCCTCCACATGGCAGGGGAAAAACTCCATCCCCATGACATCGATGAACTTCTCTCCCAAAAGGTTCAGGAATTAGAAATCATCGATTTCGAAGCGGAAGGTTCCCTGAACTCTGAGGTAATCCTCAACTGTTTCGAACGGGAAGAGGCTAAGTTTACCCGGGAAGATCAAGGGCAGGATGAGCCCACCAAGGAAGATGCACTATCTGCGGTGTATTCGATCCTCATGCCGGGAGAACCCATAACCGTAGAGAACGCAGAGAAAGATTTTCTCTCCATGTTCTTCTCTGCCCGTCGGTATGATCTGGGGCGGGTGGGGCGGTACAAACTGAACAAGAAGTTCGGTTACGAACAGCCCATAGATTCCCATCTTTTAACAAAAGAAGACATTATCAACACGATGAAGTACCTAATCCAGGTATACATCGGAGAAGCGAATGTGGATGATATCGATCATCTGGGGAATAGACGGGTTCGTTCTGTGGGAGAACTACTAGCTAACCAATTGAAGACTGCCTTTACTCGGATGGAGCGAATTGCCAAGGAGCGGATGTCTTTGAAAGAGACCGAAACTCTGAAACCCCAGGATTTGATTTCCATCAAACCCATCGTTGCGGCGATCAAAGAGTTCTTCGGATCCAGCCAGTTGTCCCAGTTCATGGACCAGGTGAATCCTCTTGCGGAACTTACTCACAAGCGAAGGCTGAATGCCTTGGGGCCGGGAGGGTTGTCGAGGGATCGAGCAGGATTCGAGGTGCGGGATGTACACTATACCCATTACGGCAGGATGTGTCCCATCGAGACACCGGAAGGTCCAAATATTGGTTTGATTGTCTCCTTGGCCAACTACACGCGGGTGAACGAATACGGCTTTCTCGAAACTCCCTATCGCAAAGTAGTTAACGGAAAAGTTACCAACGAGATCGAGTTCCTCTCTGCCATGGATGAAGAAAAGTATTTCATCGCCCAAGCCAACGCACCGATCGATGAACATGGAAACTTTCTCCAGGATCAAATCAGTGTTCGGAAGGGAGGGGATTACACTACTCGAAGCCCCAAAGATATTCAGTATATGGATGTCTCCCCCAAGCAAATCATTTCGGTTTCGGCATCCTTGATTCCGTTCCTAGAACATGACGATGCGAACCGGGCCCTCATGGGCTCCAACATGCAGCGTCAGGCAGTTCCTCTAGTGTTCCCCGAGCCGCCTAGGGTAGGAACAGGAATGGAGGCGAAATGCGCCTATGATTCGGGGGTGCTGATCAAGGCAAAAAGATCGGGGACGGTAGAGTATGTGACGAGTACTCGAATTGTGATCAAACCCGATTCTCCTGCCCATGCGAACGATCGGGATGTGTTTGAACTGATCAAGTATCAGCGGACGAACCAGGATACCTGCTATATTCAGAAACCTATTGTAAAGCACGGTCAAAAGGTAAAAGCAGGGGATGTTTTGGCCGACGGACCTGCCACGTTCCATGGTGAGCTAGCTCTTGGGAGAAACGTGTTAGTTGGGTTCGTTCCCTGGAATGGGTATAACTTCGAGGACGCCATTCTGATTTCCGAGAAGATCGTAAAAGAAGATATTTTCACCTCTATTCACATAAAAGAGTTTTCCGTAGATGTGCGGGAAACGAAGCTAGGGCCTGAAAAAATTACTCGTGACATCCCCAATATCGGGGAGAAGGCGCTGGAACAACTGGACGAGGAAGGCATCATTCGCATAGGAGCCAAGGTGAAATCGGGGTCCATTCTAGTGGGAAAAGTTACTCCCAAGTCGGAGACGGAAACTACCCCAGAGTTTAAACTATTGAACTCTATCTTTGGTGAAAAAGCGAAGGAAGTTCGGGATACTAGTCTCCGGGTTCCTCATGGAACAGAGGGGACGGTGATCGATATCCAGAGACTAAAACGATCCGAAGGGGATGACCTTCCACCGGGAGTGGAAGAAGTGGTGAAAGTCTTGATCGCCACGAAGAGAAAGCTTCAGGAAGGCGACAAGATGGCGGGGCGGCATGGAAACAAGGGAGTCATTGCCCGTGTTCTTCCAGAAGAAGACATGCCTTTCCTGGAGGATGGTACTCCGCTCGACATCTGTTTGAACCCTCTAGGAGTACCTTCCCGAATGAACCTAGGCCAGTTGTTGGAGACGATGCTTGGTTGGGCGGCAGTATCCAATGACGAGTGGTACGCTACTCCGGTGTTCGAGTCTGCCACTTTAGAAGAGATTGCCCAGAAACTAAGGCAGGCTAACCTGCCAGAAAACTCGAAAGCTATTCTTCGAGATGGGAAGACAGGGGAACCTTTCAAGAATCCTGTCACGGTGGGATACATGTACATGCTGAAACTTCATCATCTGGTGGATGATAAAATGCATGCTCGCTCTACGGGCCCCTATTCCTTGGTTACTCAACAGCCCTTGGGAGGCAAGGCGCAGTTTGGGGGACAGCGATTGGGTGAAATGGAAGTGTGGGCCTTGGAGGCTTATGGTGCGGCTAATACCTTACAGGAACTTCTCACCATAAAATCGGACGATATGACAGGAAGAGCAAAAATCTACGAAAGCATTGTAAAGGGTGAACCTTCCACTGCAGCCGGTGTTCCCGAATCGTTCAACGTGCTGGTTCAGGAGCTTCGAGGACTGGCCTTGGATATTACCATCCGCGATGCAAAGGGAAAACCGATCCCCCTAACGGAACGGGACGAAGAATTGATAAACCGTCAGGGGAGCAATTTCTAGGAGGTAACTATGCGAGATATCCAGGACTTTGACTCCATTCGCATACAATTGGCTTCTCCAGAAAAGATCCGTGCATGGAGCTATGGGGAAGTGAAGAAGCCGGAAACGATCAACTACCGAACCCTTCGACCAGAGAAAGAGGGGTTGTTCTGCGAACGCATCTTTGGCACCACGAAGGAGTGGGAATGCTACTGCGGAAAGTTCAAGTCCATCCGGTATAAGGGAGTCATTTGTGATCGCTGTGGTGTGGAGGTTACCCATTTTAAGGTACGAAGGGAACGGATGGGGCACATTGAACTTGCCTCACCTGTTTCTCATATCTGGTACTACCGGTCCGTACCTTCCCGGATGGGGCTGTTACTGGATCTTACTGTAGCTGCCTTACGCTCAGTTCTCTACTACGAAAAGTACATCGTGATCGATCCAGGAGATACCGATCTCAAGAAGATGGAACTCCTCACAGAGGAAGAGTACCTGGAAGCGAAGGAACGGTATGGAATGGCTTTCACGGCTGGGATCGGTGCAGAGGCTATCCGCACCCTTCTGGAAGGGATCGATCTAGACGCCCTGTCTGCTCAACTACGAGCCCAGATGATCGAGAAGGGCCCCAAGGCCGACAAACGGCTTCTTAAACGTATCGAAATTGTAGAAAATTTTCGAGATTCAGGGAACCGTCCCGAATGGATGATCCTGGAAGTGATTCCCGTGATACCTCCAGAACTGCGACCCATGGTGCAGCTGGATGGGGGAAGGTTTGCTACCAGCGACCTGAATGACTTATATCGAAGAGTGATAAACCGGAACAACCGTTTGAAACGATTGATTGCCTTAAATGCCCCTGACATCATCATTCGAAACGAGAAACGGATGCTCCAAGAAGCGGTAGATGCCCTGTTCGACAACTCCAAGCGTAAACGAGTGGTGAAAGGGGCTTCTAACCGTCCTCTTAAATCCCTTTCCGACATGCTGAAGGGAAAGCAAGGTCGCTTCCGGCAGAACCTCCTGGGAAAGCGGGTCGATTACTCGGGCCGTTCCGTGATTGTAGTAGGACCGGAATTGAAACTTCACCAGTGCGGTTTGCCCACGAAAATGGCGTTGGAACTATTCAAACCCTTCATCATGAAAAAGCTGGTGGAGAAGGATGTCGTGTATAACATCAAGAAGGCTAAGACTCTCGTGGAAACGGAGAGTCCTGAGGTATGGCAGATACTGGAAGATGTGGTGAAAGAGCATCCTGTCCTTCTGAACCGGGCGCCTACCCTCCACCGATTGGGGATCCAAGCCTTCGAGCCTGTATTGGTAGACGGAAAGGCCATCAAGCTTCATCCCCTCGTGTGCCATGCCTACAATGCCGACTTTGATGGGGACCAGATGGCGGTTCATGTGCCACTTACGCAGGCTGCCCAGATCGAATGCTGGACCCTCATGTTATCAGCCAAGAACTTATTGAACCCTGCGAACGGGAAACCCATTGTGTTCCCTTCTCAGGATATGATCCTGGGAATCCATTATTTAACTAGGGAAAAGAAGGGTGCCAAAGGAGAAGGCAAGAGGTTTAGTTCGGTCGAGGAAGTCTTGATGGCCATCGATGCAGGATCGGTAGAATATTGGGCCAGAATCAGAGTTCCCATCAATGGCGAGATTATCGAGACAACCCCTGGTCGGGTAGTGTTCAACGAAGGATTGCCCAAAGGGATCGAATATTTAAACTACCCGATGGGCGATAAGGAATTGAAAGCGTTGATTGCGAAAGTGTACGTCGAGAAGGGACCTTACCTCACCGTACAGATGCTAGACGCTTTAAAGGA
>CAKZQO010000059.1 GCA_937140905.1 uncultured Spirochaeta sp. | reverse complement strand
GGTTCCTTTATTATCCAGAGTCTGCGATTGAAAGGGGCGGGAATGATCATCGCTGCTGATATCGATGCGGATAAACTCCAACTTGCCAAGCAACAGGGAGCGGATGTCACCATCAATACAAAAGAAGAGGATCTGTCCGAAGCGATGAGGCGAATTGCGCCGGGAGGAGCGGACATCGTATTCGATGTGGTGGGGAAAGCCCAAACGGCACGAGCGGGACTGCAACTTCTAAAGAAAAACGGGAAACTGGTGATGGTGGGGTTGTACGATCAGGAGATCTCCTTTCCCATTCAGCGGATCACAACCTGGCAGCTAAAGGTACTGGGAACCTACATCTCTAGCGACGAGTATCCTGCCTGTATCCGGTTCCTCGCCTCCCGAAGGATCGATGTGAGTCCCTTCACGAAACATATCGTTCCCCTTTCGCAAGGAGTAGAGTGGTTTAAACGACTTCGAGCGGGGGAACGTGGGTTATATAAAGTCATTTTTCATCCGGAGGAGTAAGGGTATGCAGGATGTATTTTCGGAATTCTTTTCCCTGAAAGGGAAGACAGCGGTCATTACGGGTTCGGGACGAGGAATTGGGAAAGCCATTGCAACGATGTTTGCTCGGGCAGGAGCCGATGTGGTGATCTGGGATGTCATAAAGGAGAATGCGGAAGCCACCGCGAAAGAAATCGCCGATACTACAGGACAGAAAACCTGGGTGTATATCGGAGATCTGTTGCAACAGGAAAAAATCAAAGATTATGTAAAAGACATCATTTCCCTTTGTGGAAAGGTAGATATCCTAGTGAACAACGCGGGGGTACAGGTGCGAAAACCTGCGCTGGAAATCACGATCGAAGAATGGTACCGGGTACTCAATACCCATCTCACGGCTACCTTTCTCGTCACACAGGCTTTCGTTCCTCACTTTATCCAGAGAGGCGGCGGTAAGGTGATCAATCTTGGCTCCCTCAACTGTTTCATGGCTGTTCCCGATATCATGCCCTACGTGGCCTCTAAGATGGGGATCCTTGGCCTTACCCGCTCCATGTGTGTGGAGTGGTCGAAGTACAATATCAACGTGAATGCCCTGGCACCGGGGTTTGTCGCGACAGAACTCACTAAGAAACTCTTCGAGAATCCGGAGAAGAAGGAGTGGGTGATGAAACGGATCCCCATGGGAAGGCTGGCAGATCCGGAGAAGGATCTTGGGTGTCTCGCCATCTTCCTAGCTTCCAAAGCCTCGGATTACATCAATGGGCAAATCATCTACTCTGATGGAGGATGGACTGCTGCATAGAAAGGGAACCATAGAGAGTTTGTCTGCACCTTGGATAAGGCTTTTAACCTCCTCGTAAGAGGGGGAAGAATCAATCGGCAGGAGGTGTTTTATGAAGAAGCTAGGGATGCTACTGCTAGGTCTAGCAGTAGTCGGGTTCGTATGGGCCGGAGGAAAAACGGAAACAGGACCATCCGCTAAGTCGGCTGCCGCTAAGTATGTGATCAAGTACGCCCATGGGGATCCACCGGATCCATTCAACGGCTCTGCTCATGCGGATGCGGTACTATTCAAGAGCTACGTAGAGGATCGTTCCGGAGGTCGAATTGCCGTGGAAATCTACCCCGCCAACACGATCGGCTCGGAACGGGAACAATTGGAAAGCGTGAAGATCGGTGCCACCCAAATGTGTAATGTGAGTGAAGGTACCGTGGGAACCTTCTTCCCCGAAATCCTCGCCACCGCAGTACCGTACGCGTTCAAGACTTACACAGAAGCTTGGGCGGTGATGCGGAGCCCCTACATGCAGAAGCTGATGGCTGAGATGACCCGCAAGACGGGTATCCGGTGTTTGAACGTGAACCAGAACGGCTTCCGACACTTTTCCAACAATGTCCGCCCCATTCGGAATCCTGACGACTTAAAAGGCTTGAAGATCCGCACGATGGAACACCGGGGACACATGAAGATGGTGGAATCCTTAGGTGCGAGCCCTGTACCCATTGCGTGGGGAGAGTTGTACACCGCATTACAGCAGAAGGTGGTGGATGGCCAGGAGAACCCACCCAGCTTGGTGTACGTGATGAAGTTCTACGAAGTGCAGAAGTACTACACTCTGGATGGGCACATCTATAGCATCGACTTCACCTTCATGAACAACAAATTTTACAATGATCTGCCCGAAGACCTGAGACAGATCGTGTATGATGGAGCCCAAGTGTCCGGTTTAGCCCATGTGGCAGCAGAAACATACTCCTCTAACGTGGTAGCGGTAGAGAACCTGAAGAAGCAGGGAATGGAAATCTATGTCCCAACTTCTGCAGAATTGGAACAGTTCCAGGCAAAAACCCAGAAACCCGTGATCGACTGGATCAAGAGCCAAATCGATCCCAAATGGGTGGATGACTTCATGAAAGCTATCCAAGAGGCCAGAAAAGGCGTAGTCGCTCCCAAGGGGAACGATGCAGGCAAAGGGGCAGTGTTTTCCGACTAATTGAGGGGTATATCGCCTTATAGGGCGAGAGGACTGCCTCATTCTGGGGCAGTCCCTTTATTCTTAACATCTGAAAAAAGTGCTGCTATACTAAGGTACAGTTTTTTGTCAAAGGAGTTCCCATGGTGAATCAGTTCCTGACAGTGGGGGATCGGTTCCTTGCCTGGTATGAAAAATGGCTGATCAAACCGGCGCAAATTATCTTGAATAGCTTGATGACGCTGTTCATCCTCTACTCGGTATTCATGCGGTACGTGCTGAATAAAGCCCCTACCTGGTCGGAAGAATTGACCCGGTACATCATGGTATGGGCAGCCCTGTTGGGGATGGGAATCGCTTCCCGGTACAACAAACATATAGGTCTTTCCGATCTAGTGGTTAAGCTTTGGGGAAGATGGACCCCTAAAATTTTAACAATCGGAGACATAATTTCTGCTTTGTTTTGGGTGTTGGTGTTCTTTACGGGTATTTCCATTACACAGATGGTGGCATCCCAACGGTCGCCAAGTATGAATCTTCCCATGTGGATCGCCTATCTAGCCGTCCCTGTGGGAAGCGCTTGTTCCGTGATCGAGCTGGTGTTCGTTGCGTTGAAGAGGGTAAAAGCCCGCGGAGAAAGTAGGAGTTAACCATGGGATTGTACGCGTCTATCATCACCTTCTTTGTTACTCTATTCATGGGGATCCCGGTAGGGGTTTGTTTAGGAATCACGGGTGTTGTAGGTGTCCTTTTTATGGGACAGCCCATGATTGTCGTGGCCCAACGAATGTTCACGGGGCTGGATTCTTTTCCCTTGATGGCTATCCCCTTCTTCATCCTGGCTGGGGAAATCATGAACCGGGGCCAAATTACCGACCGATTGATCCGGTTCGCCGATTTGATCGTCGGACGGATTCGAGGTGCCTTGGCTCATGCCAACATCATCGCTAGCATGTTCTTCGGCGGGATCACTGGTTCGGCCGCTGCAGATACCTCTTCCATTGGCGCCATGTTGATTCCTGCCATGATCAAACAGGGGTACGATCCCGCCTTCACTGCGGCAGTCACCGCTTCTTCCTCCCTTCAGGGGCCTATCATTCCTCCCAGTATCCTTGCCGTAATTTATGGAGCTACCATGGGGGAATCCATCGGAGCGTTGTTTGCGGCGGGCATTCCTATAGGGATCCTCTTCGGAATTTCGGACATGATCGTGGTGATTTCCCAGGCGAAACGAAAGAATTTCCCGAAAACGATCCTAAACCTATCCTGGAAAGAAAAACTCGATGTCATTACCCAGGCTTTGTTGGCCCTGATTATGCCCATCATCATCCTGGGAGGAATGTTTACCGGGATTTTCACTCCTACCGAGGCGGCGGCGGTATCCGTAGGGTATGCCTTTTTAATCAGTCTGTTCGTGCTCCGAACCATCACCTTAAAGGAAATGCCCCAGGTACTCTACAACGCAGCCCTTACCACCGCGAGCATTTTCCTACTCTTGGCCACGGCTAGGCTCTTCGGCATGGTCCTCACCAACTATCAGGTGCCCCAGCTGGTGGAAAAAGCCATCATCGGGGTAGCAGGAAACAACAAGATAGCGGTCACCTTGATCATCAATGCCATCCTTCTCCTCGTAGGATGTTTCATGGACCCGGGTGCGGCCATTATCATGCTAGCTCCTACCCTTGTTCCTCTGGCAAAGGCGATAGGGATGCACTCCATCCAGTTCGGAATGCTGATGATCACGAACCTCACCCTCGGCCTGATTACCCCACCAGTGGGACTATGCCTCTTTATTGCTTCGGATCTGGCGCACCTGCCGATGGAAAAGGTAGCGAAGGCTCTGGTACCCTTCCTGTTGATCCATATCGTAGTGGTGTTGATGGTTTCCTTCTTTCCCGATCTGGTTCTGTTCGTGCCAAAACTGTTGAAGTACGCTTAGGTACACCTATCCCATGGTGGTGGTGGAAAACGTCGGTAAACGGTTTGGCTCTCTGGAAGTTCTGAAAAGTGTCAGTTTCCGGGTCGAAAAGGGAGAAGTCCTAACCCTCCTTGGTCCCAATGGAGCAGGGAAGTCCACCCTTATGAGGATCCTCACCGGGATCCTCCTTCCCTCTACCGGTGTCGTGTGGATTGATGGGGTTCGAATGGATAGCGAGCCTGAGCAGGCGAAGAAGCGTCTCGGGTATCTGCCCGAACAGACTCCCTTCTACCCCGAACTCGCTGTGGAAGAGTACCTTCGTTTCGTGGCAGCGGCAAAGGGAGTCGATCCTGCAATACAGAAAGAAAAAGTTCAGGAAGTGATCCAACGCTGCGATCTCGAAGAGTATCGAAACCGGCGAATGGGAACTCTTTCCAAAGGGACTCTTCGAAGGGTAGGGATTGCTCAAGCCATCGTAAACGACCCATCTGTACTTGTCCTTGACGAACCTACTTCCGGTTTAGACCCCTCGCAGGCATTGGGTTTCAGGGAGTTGATCCTTGCCTTGCGGCCGCAAACAGCCATCGTTCTCAGTACTCACTTGATGATAGATGCCTCCCAACTGGGCACGCGAGTGCTGTTCATCCACAAGGGTCAAATTCTTCTAGAGGACACGGTGGAGGGCTTGAAAAAACGGTTTGCCGAGAGGGACGTGTATCAACTAAGGATCCGGATCAAAGGACAAGGAGAAACGGGGGATTCGATTTTAAAAGGACTGTTGGGAATCGAAGGAGTCCAAGAGGCAAAGGCATTCCCTTCGGCAGATCCATACGTCTGGGATCTGAGTGTGTTTACCCTGCCGGGCTGGAACCCTACTAGTTCGTTCCTACCCCTTCTAAGAGATAAGAACTGGGATTTGTTGGAGTTGCATCAGAAGACGATGAGCCTGGAAGAAGTGTTCGCTCAGATTACGATGGGACCGGAGGAAGCACGAATCCATGGACCTAAAGGTGGACTATGAGCGCGCAGTTTTTCAGAGCCCTCTATTGGAAAGAGCTTCGGATTCTCGCTAGTTCCTGGATCCTATATGTTTTTTTTACCCTCTTTTTCTTTTTCACAGGCTGGTTTTACTATCAGGGGATCCTGTCCTACTCTGCCTGGAGCATACAAGCCCCTGCAGGGACCGTGGTAAATGTCCAGCAGCACCTGTTTGTTCCTCTGTATTCCAACATGATGTTCTTCCTCGTCCTCCTTCTTCCGATCCTTACCATGCGCCTATTAGCAGAAGAACGGAGACAGGGAACCTACTCCCTTCTAGTGACGTATCCCGGGAGCCCTTTGGCTCTCCTAGGAGCGAAGTACCTTTCCGCATTCACCGTATTTCTGGGAGGGCTCCTTGGTAGTTGCATCTATCCCTTTATTACATTTCTCTGGGGTGGGGTGGAATGGCCCCTTCTTTTTACTACCTACTTGGGTATAACTCTCTGTGGTTCGGCCATTCTGTCCATGGGATTATTCTTCTCAACGGTCGCGGAACATTACCTAGTGGCAGCTCTCCTCACGGAGACAGCATCCCTTTTCTTTTGGTTGATCGGATGGATTGCCAACTATCTTCCGGATCGGATCACTCGACTTCTCTTAGGAGTTTCCTTCTACCATCGTCTCAAACCCTTCCTGTTAGGTATAGTGGATACGGATGATACTATCTATTTTCTCAATGTGATCTGCCTTTTTTTATTCCTGGGGTATTACTTGATCTATCGGGAGCAACGGGCATGAGGTTAGGTTCCAAGTTCCTCTTCCCCCTGTTGGTTTTTGGATGCTTCCTATTGATCCAGGATCTCTCTTCCCGCTTGTACCTTCAGTTCGATCTGACAAAGAAACGGTTGTACAGTCTTTCGGAGAGTACGAAAAAGATTTTACAAAAGGTTGGCTCCGAACCTGTCATGGTTACACTATTCCTCGATGAAGGGGATGTGGATTGGTCTCGAGCCGAGAGGTTGATCCGGTTGTACCAGAAGAACTTACCTGCCTTTCGGTATGAGTTCGTTTCTCCGACTAAAAATCCCCTAAAGGTGCGGGAGTACGGGGTTGAGAGGAACGGAATGGTAGTGTGGGAGTGGAGGGGAAAGCGGGTAAAGACTACCGGGTTCTCCGAGGAAATATTCACATCCGGGTTGCGTAAATTGGTGGATCCCAAAATCTATTCCTGTTACATACTGAAGGGGCATGGGGAAAAGGATATGGATAAGGATTTCCCCTTCCTCAAGCAGAAACTGGAAGAAGAAAACTATTCCCTTCGGATACTGCATCTCGAAGAGGCGGGAGAGGTGCCAGGGGATGCCGAACTGATCCTCTGGATCGGTCCCAAGGATCCTCTTCTGAAGAAAGAGGAAACCCTCCTCCAAACATACCTTTCCAACGGTGGGCGTATGGTGATCTGTTTGGATCCCCTAGTCCCCGCATCATCAGAAACTACGAACTCGTTCTATTCCCTGTTAGGGATCGTGTTAGATTCTGACGTGATAATCGATACACGAAGCCAACTGTTTCGGGGTGATTTCTTTTTTGCCACAGCTTCTCGGTATTTCACCCATGCTATTACTCGAGGGTTGAACAAGGTCTCCGTGTTCCCCCTCGCTCGATCCATCCTGCTATCTCAGAAACTGGATAAGGTGGAACTGTTTCCTTTGGCAGAAACCTCTGAAGCAGCATGGGGCGAAACAGACAAGGATTCTCTACTTAAAGAATCTCCTAGGTTCGATCCTACTACAGACCGTAAAGGGCCATTGATACTGGCAGTGGCAGGGGAATTGAAGGGGGAAGATAAAACCCTTACTGATAGAGCAGGGCGCTTTGTCCTGTTCGGTGATTCCGATTTTATCACCGATCAGTATGTGAAAATAGGAAACAATCTGGATCTGTTCCTCAATGCGGTGGCTTGGACAGTGGAGAGGGAGGATGGGATTGCCCTTAGGCCAAAGGATCCTCTGCACCATCCGATCATCCTGTCCCGGACAGAAACCCTTGTATTAGGTATCTTTGTAATGGGAGTGGTTCCAGGGATCTGTCTATTGCTTGGACTATACCGATGGCGGAAACGAAATGGATTCTCTAAACCGTAAAGCCTTCATTGTATTTTTTCTACTCTTAGTCTTAGATTTCATAGTTCGTATTTCGCTTTCAAAGGAAGCTATAGATCCAAAAGGCTTGGAACATCTATCGTTTGATCCTACGCAAGTTTTAACCGTGGAGATCGCATCGGGAAAAGAACGCGTTACCATTGCACGGACCTCTAGAGGATTGGAACGCGTGGGAATAGTCCTGAGGGAAGAGGGTGGCAAAGAGTCGGGGCCATTACCTCCATCAAAGGCCCGGGAAGTAGAAGCCTTCCTGCAACGGATCTGCACTCTCGTCCGAGAATCCATTGACGGGGCTCCCGGAAACGAGGATACGACTTATGGCCTTGATCCCGAACATTCGGTAGGGGTCCGGCTCCAATACAAAATAAATGGAAAAGAAGAAAGATCTTTTGCTGTTCGGTTTGGTTCAGTTCTTCCCCTGAATGTAATGTACGTGTATGCTAGTTTCGACGATAAGCCAGGACTATTCAAAGTTTTGAAAACTTACAAAGAGAGTACTATGACCCTCCTACATAGCCTTATCCAATAATCCCCCCGGACGAACTTAGAAACGTTGGCAACTCTTATCCGATACCTTCTGCCGTAAGACGTCATTTCACTCTGGACAAATTGATTCGTCCATGCTATCATTTATTATCAAATATATCAGAGGAGGGAGGTATGCGAAGACCGAATTTGGTTCTGGCCCTTCTGCTAGGGTTAATGGTACTAACCCTGCCCCTATACGCAGGTGGCCAGAAGGAAACTGCGGCACCGCAGAAGCAGTATGTATTGAAGTTCAACCATGTGCTGTCACCGAACGATCCGTACCATCCAGCATTCAAGAAGTGGGCGGATGCAGTCGCGCAACGAACGAACGGAAATCTTAAGATCGAGGTATTCCCCAGCGCCCAACTCGGGGTAGAGGAGGATATTCTTGAACAGATCCGTCAGGGTGCAAATGTAGGGCAAAACACCGATTCCGCTCGGTTGGGCAACTATGTTCCCGATATCGCCGTAATGAACGCAGCCTATTTCGTCGAATCCATCGAAGAGGTGCAGAAGCTGGCTGGGCTAGATACGGTGAATCAATGGAAAGCGGAATTGGAACGAACCAGAGGGTTCAAGGTGCTTTCCTTCTTCTGGATTCAAGGGTTCCGCCAGATGCTCACCAACAAACCTATCTATAAGCCTGCTGATCTGAATGGCCTACGGATCCGCACTCCTCCTGCACCGATCTGGCAGGAATCGATTCGCGCCTTAGGGGCCGTACCTACCGCCCTTGCCTATGGTGAAGTATACCCTGGGATGCAGACAAAGGTGATAGATGGTGCGGAGTTGTCCTTCACCGCGGCCTACAACATGAAGTTCTACGAAGTGGCAAAGTTCATGAGCGAAACCCAGCATATCCTGCTGGTGAACTTCGAAGTGATCAGCAGCAAGTGGTTCAACTCTTTACCACCCGATTATCAGAAGATCCTGGAAGAAGAATGCAACAAGGCAGGCTTGGAGGTATCCCGAAGTTACATGGAAGTGCTGGACAAAAACAGCCGTGAAGAGATGAAAAAGAGAGGGATGACCATCATCGATAAGTCAGAAATCGATATGGCTGCTTTCAAAAAGGCTGCGGAGCAGGCTTACCAGAAGCTCAACTTGGTGGCGGTTCGGGATAAGCTCTACAAAGAGTTGGGAAAGACGAAGTAAAATTTCTACCTGGCTCACTTGTATCGAAGTAGGGTTGCCAAAGGTTGATGCCGGCGGCAACCTTTTTGTTCCTAACTAAGATTGGGAGTAGAGGTGTAGAGTAGGGGTATCTATGAGTAAATTGTACAACAAGATCGGCAAGTTTGAAGTATACATTGCCGCATTCTGTTTCACCGCTTCTTGCCTCATCATCTTTGGCGCAGCTGTGTTCCGCTCTTTGGGTCGGCCGCTGAACTGGTCGATGGACATGTCCCTCTTT
>CAKZQO010000058.1 GCA_937140905.1 uncultured Spirochaeta sp. | reverse complement strand
GTTGCCTGGAAATGCACCAGTCCCGAATATTCTCTAGCCAATGAACATAGGTATTCTCCCACTTCCGGGGGTAGAAGATGATCTTTCCCTCTTTCCAGGCTTGTAGCGCTTTATCTGCCATACTCTTCATCCGAACGAACCATTGTTCGGAAAGGTACGGCTCGATGACGGTATCGCAACGGTAGCAATGCCCAACCTGGTGAACATGGTCCTTTTCCCCGATGAAATACCCTTGCGCTTTCAAATCCTCCACCACCCTTCGTCGAGCGGTTTTTACATCCAATCCTTGGTATTGCGGGGGCACTTCCTTGGAGAGAGTACCGTCCGGGTTCAGGATATTCACTATTTGAAGGTTATGCCGCTTCCCTACCTCCCAGTCGTTTGGGTCATGAGCAGGGGTTATCTTTACAGCTCCCGTACCAAAGCTTATGTCCACGTACGTATCGGCGATGATTGGAATTTTCCTGCCCACAAGAGGTAGAACTACGTACTTGCCCACGTATCCTTTGTACCTAGGATCCTCTGGATGAACCGCTACGGCCGTATCCCCTAACATTGTCTCTGGCCGTGTGGTAGCGATTTCGATACCTCCGGTTCCTTCGGCAAAAGGATACCGAAGGTGGTACATCTTTCCATGCGCTTCCTGATGCTCCACCTCGTCATCGGATAGAGCCGTCCCGCAGGAAGAACACCAGTTCACCAAGTATTTCCCGCGATAGATGAGCCCTCGTTCGTACAACCCCACGAACACTTCCCGTACGGCTCGGGAAAGCCCTTCATCCAATGTGAACCGCTCCCGACTCCAATCGCAGGAGGAACCGATCTTCTTCAACTGCTGCACAATGATGGATTTGTGTTCCAGCGCCGTTTTCCAGGTTTCCTCGACAAACCGTTCTCGTCCCAACTGACGGCGATCTATCCCTTGAGCCCGAAGCTTCTTTTCCACCACGTTTTGAGTAGCGATCCCCGCATGGTCCGTACCCGGTACCCAGAGGGTAGGTTCTCCTAGCATCCGATGAAATCGGATCACGATATCTTGTAAAGAATTGTTCAATCCATGCCCCATATGGAGAACCCCCGTTACATTGGGAGGTGGAATCACGATTACGTAAGGTTTTTTCCCGACTTGTCCTTTCGGCTTGAAATATTCCCGATCCATCCAAAACTGGTAGATCCGATCCTCAAAGTCCTTTGGGTTATAGGTTTTTGCCAGTTCGATTGCCTTCATGCACATCCCTCCGCGAATAGGGGCATTCTACAGATTTTTCCTTTCAGGAGCAAGGAAGGATCCTCTGTTCCTCTTGGCCAGCTGCTCGTGTGGCATGTTTCCATATTGACCGACTTAGCTTCCTATGATGAAGTTGGACTCGAAAAGGAACAAATACCGATGAAACCATGGGCGCTAGTACTCTCAGGTGGTGGAGGCAGGGGTCTTGTGTATGTGGGTGTATTCAAGGCTTTGGAACGTTTACACCTAACTCCCTCTTTCATTGCGGGCACTTCCATTGGAGCTATACTTGGAGGACTCTACTGTGCGGGAATGACCCCACAGGAACTGGACACCTTTGTTCGGGAGGAGTTCGAGCTTCGAGACTACTTGGAGGGGATTACCTTCAGACTGGGTGATGGTGCATTCTTCCGGTTTTTACAAGCTCAGGAGGCATTGAATCATCTTTCTCGGGGGAAGGGGATCGACAGTGGAAAGAAGATCCTCGAGGTCTTGAAGAAGTTTACCAAGAACAAACGATTCGAAGACACTTCCCCCCCCTTTGCCTGTAACGCTGCGGATCTTTTAACGGGAAAAGAGGTTATCCTAGATTCAGGACCCCTTGCAGAGGGGATACGAGCCTCTATGTCCGTACCCGGTATTTTCACTCCAGTATCCTTTCATCCTTATTTACTGGTAGACGGTGGGATCCTCAACAACCTTCCCGTCCGGATTGCACGCAAAAAGGGTTACCAGCGGGTAATCGCCATCAACTGTAGTCCCTTTACCTCAGTGAAACCGGAAGACCTCCCCACTGGGATTTCGGTGTTCTTCCGGGCCCTAACTGTAGCAGGAAACGATCGACCGATACATCCCAAATGGGATATCCCCGATCTGGAAATCAGGATCCCTCAGAAGCATTCGGAGTTTGATTTTTCCCAGAAAGAAGAACTGATCGAACTGGGGGAGCAAACCATCCTCAAGGGAGAACCCTTGATCAGACAGGTCCTTACAGCCTGGCATTTCCCTACAAGACCCTCTCCAAAAGTGTTCGAATATTCTCCTTGACATACATTTTGTCATGAGAATATACTAATTTTAAGCAAAATCCTAAGGAAAGGAGTGGGAGTATGAAAAGATTCTCGAAGCTACTGATAAGCTTGATCATCCTTAGCCTTCTTGTAGCCACAGTGGTAACCGCTGCGGGGAAGAAAGAGGACACGGGGGGAAAGTGGAAACCCACCAAACCGATCACCATCATCGTTCCCTGGGGCGCAGGGGGATCTACCGATCAGATCACCCGGGTTTGCGCGGGAGAACTGGAGCCCTACCTGGGAACAAAGATCGTTATCGTGAACCAGCCGGGTGCCTCGGGCTCGGTGGGGACGAAGAGCGTGGTAGATGCCCCGAAAGATGGGTACACCTGGGCATCGGGAGCGGCCGTCGACCTGGCTGTCTATAAGATCATGGGAATGTTGGATACCGACATTCGAAAAGATTGGCATCTGTTCTTGAGCATCGCCAACGTCATGGTGTTTGGGGTGAATCCCAACACTCCCTATCAAACCTTCGACGACCTCTTGAAAGCCTTCAAAGAGAAACCAGGTCAAATTCCCGTAGGCACTGCGGGACAGAGTTCCGCCGGTCATATCGCGATGGAAATCCTGCGCAAATACACAGGAATTCAGTATAAGCATGTTACCTATGATGGGGGAAACCCCGCGGTGATCGCAACAGTGGCGGGAGAGGTGCAGATGACTCCCCAGTTGGCTAGCGAGCAAGCGGAGATGATCCGGGGTGGAAAGATTCGGCCTCTGGCAGTTCTCTCGGATAAACCCCTTACCTTCACGGGATACACGGGTTCCATTCCTCCCATCACTAACTGGATCAAGGATTACAAGCCCGGGATGAACTACTTTGGTATCTTCATCCCTCGAGGGGTACCCCAGGAAGTGATAACCACCATGGAAATGGCATGGAAAGAGGTGATCATGAATTCCCAGAAAGTGAAAGAGTATGCCGCTGCCCGGGGAGCCGTATTCGCCCCTGTGTATGGAGAGGAAGCGCAGAAGAAAGCATTCGATTACTACCAGACCGTGGCTTGGCTCTACTACGAAGCGGGAAAGGCGAAGATCTCTCCTGATACAGTGGGAATTCCCAAACCATAAAAAAACTTGTACACTTTCGAGCAGGGCGACTGCCCTGCTCTTTTTGTTTCAGGGCGAGGGATGCGGCGTGGTGCATTCCTTTTAAAACTGCTTCTTCTCGCTTACCTTCTGCTGCCCTGAACATTCAAACTTCTTATCGGGGGTCCTATGAAAGAAGAGAACATGCCTAAAGCGGACTTCTATACATCGATCATTCTAATGGCCTTTGGAATTACAGTCCTAATTCTTTCTTTGAAGATGCCTACCATGGCAGAGCAGAGTAAGAATCCCTACGCTGCACCTGGAATCGTTCCTGCCCTGTTGGGAATCATCATTGCCTTTCTTTCAGGGATTATGTTCTTTCGATCCATTCGGAAGGGGGGGCATAGGAAACAAATAACCGGTGAAGCTATTAAAGGGTTCTTCATTCATGAGTCCACCAACCGCATGGTGAAAACTATCCTGATCTGCGTTCTGTACTCCCTCCTATTGGGGCACGTGAACTTTGTTCTCCTAACCACATTGTTCATCTTTATCTTCGTGCTGACCTTCGAGTATTCCTTCAAGGAAAGTTTTAAAAGTCAGATCCGGAAAGTACTCATGGCAGCGGTACTGGCTGTTATCACCTCGACTACCGTGTATGGGGTGTTCGTCTACCTGTTCCTTGTAAACCTACCGTAAGGGAGTTCCACCATGATCGGATTAAAAATGCTCTTCGATGCGGTGATCGGAATCTTCAACCCTAGGTCCATCTTCGATGCCCTCTGGGCAACCCAGCTTGGAATTATTATTGGAATGCTACCTGGCTTGACCGCAACGATGGGAGTAGCCCTCCTAACCACTCTTACCTTCAACATGGCACCTAACAACGCGATCTTGATCCTGATCTGTATGTACATTGGGGCCATCTATGGGGGAAGCCGCAGTGCGATTCTATTGAACATTCCCGGTACCCCTGCCAATGCAGCCACCACAGTGGATGGGTATCCCTTGGCATTGAAAGGAGAAGCAGGTCGAGCCATAGGAATTGCCACTACGGGCTCCTTCCTAGGTTCATTAATCGGTATGCTTGCCCTAGCTATCTTCACTCCCATGATCGGTTCCGTCGCGTTAAGCTTCCAATCCTTCGAATTCTTCTGGTTTGCCATCTTCGGAATCGTGATCTGTGGTAACCTTACGGCACCCAAGGATCCCCTAAAAGGCTGGATCGCCGGATTTTTGGGACTCTTCGTGGCCATGATCGGAATGGAAGGGATTCATGCGTATGTGCGGTTTTCTTTCGGTAGCACAGAACTGTCGGGCGGAATCTCCCTCATTCCAGCCATGGTTGGAGCCTTTGGATTCGCCGAAATCATCACTGTCATGCGATTCACCAAGTTCGAGGTCGTAAAGACACAGATTACCCGGGTGATGCCCAAATGGAAAGAAGTACTAAAGTATTGGAAAACCATCA